>DATMOO010000158.1:0-33767 GCA_035568275.1 Candidatus Sulfotelmatobacter sp. | reverse complement strand
GTTCAAGATGCCCTGCAGATGATCCAGCAGCATGCGGGCTAGTTTCTCCATCGGTTTCAGTCGCTGCCAGCGTAACTGGTTGATCCAACTCTGCAAGTAACGCAACATGGCACCTTCGTAGGTGTAATTCCACAACTGCGAGAGACTCTCCTTGAGGAGATAGGCCTTGAGGATGCGTCGGTTCAGGGCAAACAATGTGTTCAGCTGACGTCGCTTGCCACGATCCAGGTTGAGCCAGCTGCTCAGAAGCAACCAGCGCTTGCCTCGCACCAGGTCCCGCGCCGCGCCTCCTTTACGGAAGAATTCAGCCCGCCGTACTTCGTCCACCGCTTGGCTGGGATGCTGCAGGATGTGAAACTTGTCGTACACGATTCGGCACTCCGGCACCCACTGCTCCAGGCTTTGCCGGAACGGTTCCCACATGTCCACACACGCGGCTCGAATCGCACTGCGTTGAAATGCACTCAGGTGCTTCTCGAAAAACTCATCCAGCGTCTCTTTCTTCCGTTCCCGACCGAACCACAGCGGTTCTCCGCTCTGCAGATTGGTCACGACCGTCAGAAACTTCTGCTTCTTCCCCAGGTAGATCTCATCGACTCCCATCTGTCGCAGCGCCGGTCGGCGTCGGCCTTGTGCCCAGCGCTCCAGATACCGCAGATCGATCGCCCGCACCGTACTCGCCGCCAAGCCAAACTGCCGCGCCACTCGTCGTACCAGTGCGCTCTCACAGGCTTACCCCACCGCCTCCTCAAAGCGCTTGCTGAAGGGCGCCTTGCTCGGCAGCAGCGCTACTTTCTCAGCCTTGATCCCGCAGTCCGGACAGCGCACTCGATACAGCTCGATCACCACCGTCGTGCGATATTCTGACCATGGCAGATCGCCCACCTCGCGCTCGTAGACCTCCGCAATTTCGTTGCTCTTCCGACCACACCCGGAACACTCCAGTTTGCGGTTCCCGCGCTTGCGGCGCACCCACAGACGCAGAGTCTTGGCTGCTTCGTTGATCTCGCTGCGATAGACCCGGTATCCCGGCCATCCCAGAATCTTTGTCCATTCGCTCTCGCTCATCCTCCCGAGCGTACTGAAAAATCCCCTTTTCGAAAACCCCCGTTAATCGAAGAGTTATTCAGATTCCTGCGCAGAGCCCAAAAAAGAAGCCTACGCTTGTTGCACGCCGCCCTCCGTACTCGTTTTTAACACCGTCATGAACTTGTAAAAAGAATGTCAAATGCTGAAGCCTTTCATCAGAACTACCGTCAAAGGGTTGTAAGCTTCAAAAAGTCAAAATGGTGCTTCCGGAAGGCGCGACGCCGTCCGGGGGTTTTCTCCCTTACACAGATTGGAAGGGTTTTTCTATGGGGAATCTCGCAACGCCATTCGGTATCGGTAGAAGTGTCACACCAGTCCCTGCAGCCAAGCCGACCGGGCGCATCCTGATTGTCGAGGATGATCCCGCCGTTCAAAAAGCGCTCCGCCGACTGTTTGAAACCGAGGGTTATGCGGTAGAGACGCAGTCGGATGGCAAGTCGGCAATCGACAGCTTCCATGCTTCGCCGCCAGCGGCCATGGTCCTAGACCTGCGCTTGCCCAAGGTCTCCGGCGGGGACGTCTGCAAAGAAATCAAGGCGATTTCGCCGACGTTGCCGATCGTCGTTCTGAGCGCGGCCAGCGATGTTTCTGACAAGGTCCTGCTGCTCGAACTGGGGGCTGATGACTACGTCACGAAGCCTTTCAGCCCTCGAGAACTGCTCGCCCGAGTCCGTGCAGCTTTGCGCCACACCACTCGTCTGGTACCCGAGGCGCAGGTTGTCAGCTTCGACGACATCACCGCCGACTTTAAGAAGATGGAAGTGAAGCGCGACGGGAAGCCGGTGGTATTGACCGCTCAGGAATTCAAGACATTTCAGTTCCTGGTGCTGAATGCGGAGCGAGTCATCAGCCGCGACGAATTGCTGAATGAGGTCTGGGGATACCAGAATTATCCCTCCACCCGAACGGTCGACAATCACATATTGAAACTCCGCCAGAAACTGGAGAAGGACCCATCGAGCCCCGTACACTTCCGAACGGTACACGGAATGGGATATAAGTTCGTTCGTTGATCCCGTGAATCCCTCCTCTGAGCCCGTATTCCATTCGTCTGCCAACGCTTCAGGGCCCGCAGGCCGGGCGCTCCTGCCTCGCGTACGCCTGCGCACGCGGTTCCTGATCTCGATGCTGGTGATTACGGCCGGCCTCACGACTACCAGTTTCTTGCTGGTGCAGCGAAGCGTGCAGACGCACGTCCGGCAGAGTATTGCCATCAACCTGCGGGATTCCGTGTCGGCATTTCAGGACTTTCGCCACGAACGCGAAACCATGCTGACCAACGACGTCGCTCTCATGGCCGCTCTGCCCATCACGCGTTCGATCATGAGCAATTCCGATCCGCTCACCATCCAGGATGCATCACGCGACGTCTGGCGGATTGCCAGTTCCGATCTATTCGTACTGGTAAATGAGAGCGGCAGGGTCGTTGCCTTGCACACCAACACTCCTGGATTCCCCAGGGAAGGCGCAGAAAAATATTTTCAACAGTCACTGGAAGAAAACCGACTCGAGGGCAGCCACTGGTGGTTCGGGGAGCATCACCTGTATCAAACATTCATCCAGCCCATTTACCGAGGCTCTCCCACCGAAGGAACACTGTTGGGATTCCTGGTGGTTGGATACGAGATCAACGACTGGCTGGCCGCTTACGTAAGCAAGGTTGCTGGTAGTCAGGTCGCTTTTTCCTGTGGCGACGAAGTAATCGCCACTACGTTGCCCCCTGCTCAGGTGCAAGGTGGAAATCTGAGGGCATTTATCACCGGTTCGCCTCAGGAAGTGCCGCACGATGTGGAAATCGGCAAGGAACGCTTCCTCGCAACTTCGCTGGATTTGTCGGGTTCTCGAACGACGCCAGTTCGCCTCAGCGTCCTCGAATCTTACGATCAGGCGACAAAATTTCTGGGCCAACTGAATCGCTACCTCATTCTGCTCGGCCTGGCAGCAATCTTGGTGGGAAGCGGACTCGTTTTCTTTATCTCTCATACATTCACACGGCCTTTGGGTGGCCTGGTCGCGGGCGTTCGGGCACTCGAAGGCGGCGACTTCCATCATCCGTTGGATCAGCGTGGAGGAGATGAGGTCGCCGAACTGACGCGCGCTTTTGACCGCATGCGTAGCAGCCTGCTCAAAAGTCAGCGGGATTTGCTGGAGTCGGAGCAATTGGCAACGATCGGCCGAATGGCGAGTTCGATTTCGCATGACTTGCGTCACTCGCTGGCTGCGATCGTGGCCAACTCTGAGTTCCTGGTTGACAGTCACCTCACGCCCGTTCAGCGCGAGGAACTGTATCAGGAAGTGCGCACGGGCGTGAACTTGATGACCGATCTGATCGACTCGCTCTTGGAGTTCGCGCGCACCCGTGAATCCTTGAATCCGGCCCACGGCAATGTGCTCGAAACCATACAGCGGGCCGTCCAGGCAGCGCGTCTACATCCCCGGCACCATGCGCGATCCATCGATGTGCACTGCGGGCCTCATGTTTCGGGATGGTTTGACCAGCGCAAGCTGGAACGCGCTTTGTACAATCTGCTGCTTAACGCCTGCGAAGCGGCGCCGCCGCTCGGAGGCAAGGTCGAGGTTACAGCGGGCGAGATTTCGGGGGCGATCACAATCGCGGTGTCGGACAACGGGCCGGGTATTGCCGAATCGATCCGAGAAAAGCTGTTCCACCCCTTCGTAAGCTATGGAAAAGAAAACGGCACTGGTTTAGGACTGGCGGTGGTCCAGAAGATTGTTCAGGATCACGGCGGTGAAATCTTCGCGGAGCGCACCTTGGAACGCAAAACCGTTTTTCGCATGGTGCTGCGGGGCCGCGCCCAGGAAGCAATGCGTGGCGCCAGCGATTTCAGCATAGAAGTATCTCCCGCTATGCCCGCGCAGCAGGGTGCCACCCAAAATTCGGTTTCGCATCC
The DNA here is from genome assembly GCA_035568275.1 of Candidatus Sulfotelmatobacter sp. Taxonomy (GTDB): domain Bacteria; phylum Acidobacteriota; class Terriglobia; order Terriglobales; family Acidobacteriaceae; genus Sulfotelmatobacter. The sequence continues at coordinate 29,766 of DATMOO010000158.1, read as the reverse complement.
GGGGGTATAAGGCGAGTCCTTTTTCGTGAAAAGTATCCGGCTCCGGATGAGTGCAGCAGGAGGACGGTGTGATGAGCCCTATGACCTCTACACTTCGCGGGGCCGCATTGGCGGTTTCCGTTATCGTTTGGTTCCACTCGCTTGGCTCAGGCCAGCAGGCATCAGGGGCAGTCGCAACAGGCTCGGGCGACCCGGCCATCCGTGAGTTGCAGGATCAAGTCCGCCAACTCCAGGTACTGGTCGAAGAGATGCGCGCCGAGAGTGCGCAGTCCCGGGCTGAAATGCACCAACTGCGCCAGGACTTGCAGGCAACGCGCACTCTGTTGGAACAGCCCGCCGCAGGCAAGAGCTCCGAAGTAGCGACGCAGGCGGCGCCAGACAGCAACACGGCCGCAGCCGTCGAGCCCTCGACGCCTCTCGAGCAACGCGTACAGAAGCTGGAAGAATCGACCTCGCTGATCGGCTCGAAGATCGACGAACAATATCAAACGAAAGTTGAAACCGCATCGAAGTATCGCGCCCGCCTTCACGGGATCGTATTGATGAACGCGTTCCGTAATGTGGGCGGCTCCGACAACCTGGACTTCCCCAACTATGCGCGGCCGTTGCCCGGTTTCCTTCCGAAGGCAACGCTTGGAGCCACCTTGCGCCAATCGGAAATTGGCCTTGAAATCTTTGGCCCGAAGCTCGCTGGAGCAAGAACTTCCGCCGATGTTCAACTCGATTTTTCTGGTGGCTTTCCTGCTACCGGGAACGGAGTCAATTTCGGTATTGTTCGACTGCAGAGTGCGAATCTGCGACTGGACTGGGACAATACCAGTGTGGTGGCGGGCCAGGACTCGTTATTTATCTCACCGTTATCGCCGACTTCTTTTGCGTCTTTGGCGACACCGGCCTTCGCTTTCGGCGGAAATCTCTGGGGCTGGACGCCGCAGATCCGCGTCGAGCGCCGGTTCTCGCTCAGCGAACGGCAGACCGTCACGATGCAGGCAGGAGTCCTGGACAACCTCGACTGGGAGTCTCCCTCCAACTCGTTTTACCGCTCGGCGCAGGCGGGCGAGATGTCGGGGCAACCTGCTTACGCGCTTCGCACCGCATGGTCGCGGCCGGTACGAGAGCATCCCCTTAGTTTTGGGGTAGCCGGCTATTACGGCCGCCAGAATTGGGCATGGAGTCGTTACGTCGACGCGTGGGCAGCCATGGCGGACTGGCAGATTCCAATCCTTTCGCGGCTTGGCTTATCCGGCGAATTCTATCGAGGCCGCGGCATCGGAGGCTTGGGTGCAGCCATCGGGACATCGGTCGTATACGGCAGTAGCACTGGGAGTCCAATTCCCCCTCTGCGCGGACTCAACACCGCCGGCGGATGGTCACAACTGAAGTTTCAATTGACTCCGAAGCTCGAACTGAATGGCGTGATTTCTGAAGATGATGCCTTTACCAGCGACATCCGCGGTTTTGCCACAGATCAGAATAATTTCGGTCCGATTCTAGGCCGAAACCGCGGAGCTCTCGGCAACGTCGTGTTCCGCCCTCGCTCTGATCTGGTTTTTTCGGCAGAACTCAGACGTCTCCGCACTTTTCCCGTCTACAGCAGTAGCACTTCTACCAACCAAGTGAATCTATCGATAGGAATACTTTTTTGAAGGTACGCTCCTTACATTTCGCTGCCCCATTGGGTTCCCTGCTCCTTTTGATCAGCAGCGTCCATGGTCAGGAGTCTCTGCGTGCACATGTGGATCTCACAAAGGCCGGACACCGCTTGAAAGATTCGTCCAAGGCGGTAATCTGGCTGACACCGGTGGGAACCGGAATACAGCCGCCACAACAGACGCAGATCCCTCAGTTGGTTCAAAAGAACAAAAGCTTCCAGCCTTCACTCCTGGTGATACCAGCGGGCGGTAAAGTGGAATTCCCGAACCGTGATCCCTTTTTCCACAACGTATTCTCTTTGTTTGAGGGCAAACGTTTCGACCTCGGGCTCTATGAGAGCGGAACGACGCGCTTCGTTCAATTCGACAAGCCCGGAATTTCTTTTATCTTTTGCAACATTCATGCAGAGATGAGTGCCGTTGTGATCGCCGTGGCAACGCCTTACTATGCGATCTCCGATGTTCGTGGCGACTTAGCAATTTCCAATGTGCCGCCGGGACGATACCAGTTTCAGATCTTTCACGCGGGTGTGGCACCTGATGCTCTCCGCGCCATGGTACGAGAGATCACCATTGCGCCGGGACAGTCAACTCTTGGGACCTTTGCCCTGCCTGAACCCGATGTAGCCGTGGCGCATAAGAACAAGTACGGGCACGATTACGACCGCCCGGAACCCGACAGTCCCGCATACGCAAGACCGTGACAGGCATAAGGAATGTGGGGCCAGCCGCCTTCGGCTGTCCCCCGGGCACAGCCCGGCTTAACATGAAGTAGACTCCGCAACAAATCTCGCTAAAGAGAAAAGGCGTGCTGTTTGAGCACGCCCTTCTCGCCTCTAATCGTTCACTTCGTTCACGTCAACGTACGATCAGCAGGTTTAGTGATGGCCTGAATGTCCGCCACCACCACTGGAGTGGCCGCCACCACTGGAATGGCCGCCGCCTCCACCACTGGGTGCATGTCCTCCGCCGCCGCTAGGTGCTGGCCGGGAGCCACCACCACCTCCGTAACTCGGACGCGAGTAGCCTGGCGCGCTGCGCGATCCACCGTAGCTGGGCGCGCTATAACCTCCTCGCGGATATCCGCTTCCGCCGTACGACGGGCTTCTCACGATCGGCTGACGCATGTCGAGCTGCGGCCGTGACGACCCTCGCCCGTAGCCATCTGAGTAGCTGCGCTGCTGCCCGTTCGAACTGGGAGCGGTCCGATTCCAATACCCGCCACCACTGCTGCTGCGGCTGCTCGCCCCACCTCGCGACACCTCACTATTCGAGGGAGGATTGAACGGGCGGAACCCGCCGCGATTCTCAGCCGAAGCCGCCTGGTTTGTTCCACGTTGCGGCTCTGGCCTCGATGCACTGCTGTTTGCGCCGGAGGAGCGGTTGTTCTCGTTTGGCGGCGTGAATGGCCGGAAGCCGCCACGGTTTTGGACAGGCGCAGCCTGGCTGGTGCCGCGCTGCGGCTCAGGTCGGGATACGCTGTTGCCGCCGTTGAACGGCCGATAAGAACTGTTCGGAGCATTCTGATTCGGCACGTTTCGGTTGCTGAAGCTACCCGTCTGCCCACTCGCTACTCCCGCACTTGGCCTTTGCATGGTCCCAACCGCGCTAGGACCACGTCCGGCGAATGCGGCGTTCGAGCGTCCGCCCGCAGGTACTGCCCCCACGTGGCTCTGCTGCATGGTCTGCCGCAGGCTGGCGGTCTGCTGCTGGAACGAGACCGGACGCGAGATGTTGTTGTGCGATCCGAAGAAGCGCTGCGCGCCACCGTTGCGAATCGTCGCCGACGATGCCGGACGTCCGCTAGCCGACAGGCTCGCACGCGACGGAACGACTGGAAGGTTGCCCGCCATCATCCGAGCTCCACGCAACTGTTCTGGCCGAGCTGCTACCGCACCAACCCTGCCCGCTCCAAAGTGGCCTGCGTTGACTGTCGACATCGCGCGGCCAACGTGTACGTTATGCAGATTCGCCAGGTTCGAGAATCGCATTCCGTTGTGCAGCGGGTGGAATCCACCGTAGCGACCGCCATCCCATCCACCCCGGCCTGCCCAGCCGAAGCGCCCACGGTATCCACCCCACCACGGGTGGTACCAATCGCAAGGTCCGAGTGGAAGCCAGCCAAATCCACCCCAGCCGCCAAAACCAACACCGAAACCCCAGCCACCACCCCATCCCCAGAACGAAACGTACGCCGGTGCCCAGAACGGTTGATACCCGGCGTACACCGGTCCGGGCCACCATCCCCAGCCACCGTTATACATCCAGCGTCCGTAGTGGTAAGGCGCCCAGCCCCAAGGCTCGTAGCCTACCCACGTCCAGCCATAGTAGGGTTGATAAACCCAGTTTCCATTGCGATAGGGAGCCCAGTCTCCCGGCTCGTCTGGATACCAAACGTCGCCATAGTCATCGACGTGTCGCCAGTGGCCGTAGGTGTCAAGATCCTGAGTTCCGGTATAGTAGCGGTTCGTGTGGCGCCATGAACTCGCATCGCGAATGATGTGATCGCGGTCGCTGTTCCAGCGGTCCCAATCGTCACGATCGGGAGCGGATGAAATCTTGTACTGCGCGGACTCAGAGGTACCGCGAATCGTGGCCATCTCGCCGCTGCGTACTTCGGTGCTTCCCTGCGGTGTCGCGATCTGCGCTTCGCCTTTGCGCACAATCACGATTGTGTCGCCATCCGGATGCACTTCGATACGAATCACACCATCATGATGCGATGGATGGATGGAGACATTCGGAGTGTCGATCTCGGGCTCTGCCTCGCTGTCCTTTGAGACGGTGTAGGTCGCAAGACCTTCGCCCAACTGAATCTGAATGTTCTTTTTTGTGAGAGTAGCGACGTTGGCTTTGGTGTTGCTCGACAACCGAAGGGTATTGGCAAAATCAAGCTGCACTTCAGAGCGGGCATTGTCGCCCGTCGAAATCTTGTCGCCAGTCATCAAGGGTTGATTCAATGCTGCAGCCGACCAGTCGCCAGAGTCGCCGCGCTGGGTCGAGACATCTCCGTGGATCAGGCTGATGCGCCCCACGCCCTGATCTGTCGCCGCCGGAGCCTCACCGGACGGGCCGCCGGGCTGCGCTTCCGTCGGCTGTGCGTTGGAGTCATCATAGGGCTGAGAATCCGGGCCCTGTCCCTGGGACTGGGAATCTGGTCCTTGTCCCTGTCCAATCTCCATCGGAGCACTGGGCTGTTCCGAAGGTCCAGGCCCTTCTTCGGTCGTCTGCGCCAAAGCGCCGATCGAAAGCGCTCCCGACAGCGATAGAACCAGCATTGCCAATCTACCCGCGAGTCTGCCTTTCATAACGACCTCCCGGCCGACACTAGTCCAAAAATGCATGAATGCGAAAAACCTCATATCAGGTGAATGGCAACTCCCATGCCAAAGACACGCGATTCACAGAAGATACAATTCCTTTGTTCTCAGCGAGAAAGGAGCATAGGGCGGCAATGCAATTTGAGCATTAGGGGCGGAATTGGCCGACCTCGGCCAATAGCGGTGGTTTTCAACCACCTAGGCAGGCCGCATGAGGTCTGCATACATCCGGTGAAAAGCGTGAACTCCCTTTTCCTGTTTGACGCTGAATCGACCTCGTGAGTAACTTCGGGATCGCAGATTCCTTTGCACCGCCTCGCAGATCCCAACATCCTCGATTTGAATCTGATCGCTGAATTCCACCGACGCTTTGGCGGCGGGTGACGTGTGCTCCTTCTCGGGCAGATACCATTCGAAGATGGCCCGCGTTCGCTCGGGCTCGAGTGGCAGCACGATGTTCAGCGAGACGTTGTCGGGATAGCAGTTCAGCATCCAGTTGGGGAAGATCCAGAAATAGTCGGTAGTCAAATCCTGGTGGGCGTCCCGATATCGGCGGGGAGTTGTATCGCCGGGCTGAGCTCCGCGGATTGGGCTGAACTGTCGAACGTACCCGGGATGAGGTTCGACCACGTAGGAATTGAAGTCCAGTTCCCTGTTCAATCCCGGATGCACGCTCGGCAGATGGTAGCCCTCCAGATAGTTATCAACGTATGTCTTCCAATTGCACTTCATTTCATACCTGCGGCGCTCGAAGAGTTTCATTTTCGTGAATGGGAATCTGCCAGCCTGCCTGGGCAGCTCGCCCAAAGTCTGAAGCAGTGGTGTCGCCTGCGGATCAAGGTTCACGAACAAGAGATTGAACCATTCTTCGGTTCTTACTGGCGCCAACGCAAAGTCCTCTGGATGAAATCCCTTCACGCCTTCGATCTCAGTGGCACTGATCAGCCTGCCATCGAGGTCATACGTCCATCCGTGATATGCGCAGCGAAACAGCTTGCGCGACCCGCAACCCTCAGCGGGAGGACCGGCGCGATGCCGGCATACGTTATAGAAACCTCTCAACTTCTCGTCGGATCCGCGCACAAACAGAAGAGGTTCGCCAGCGACTTCCGTCGTGAAGTAATCTCCGGGATTCGCTACTTGGCTGCTGTGTCCCACGACTTGCCAGGTTCGCGAGAAGATCTTCTCTTTCTCGGCAGCGAATACATTCAAATCGGTGTAAAGAACAGACGGCAGTGTCCACGCATCCTCGATCTTGCTCTCGATGCGAAAGGTATCGGCAGTGATTTCCATGATTAGCCTGGGGAACGACGCCGCAACATTCTAAGGCATACCCAGTTGGCATCCCGGCTTCCCAAAGCTGGACGGCCTCAATCCTGGATTGACAGGAATTGTCAGTTCCCGCGACGGATTTTGCCAGAGATTGGCCGTTTAGGCACGCACCCGTGCCACCGAAGTTTGCCCCACGACTGAAAACAAAGATCTTCTCCAAAAAGTACTCAGAACGAAGGTAACTACCGGTTTTGGCGAGGCAGATGCAAACATCAGGACGGCTGCGATGTTCGCAGAGACTTTAAAAACAGAACTAACGAGGGGAAAATTCGAGATGCGGAAACAAAAGGGTTTCTCACTAATCGAGCTGCTGATCGTGGTGGCAATCATCCTGATCATTGCAGCAATCGCGATTCCGAACTTGCTTCGCGCCCGCATGGCGGCCAACGAGTCGTCTGCTGTCGCTTCGATCCGTACCATCAACACAGCTGAAGTCACCTACAACTCGACCTATCCGACGGTTGGCTTTTCGGCGAACCTGGTGAGCCTCGGCGGCGCGATCGGCGCGGCTTGCGTACCGGCACAGGCGACAGCTTGCTTGATTGACTCCGTGCTTGCCAACAACGGCAACCCGGCTGGCAGCGGCAAGAGCGGTTACCTGTTCACGACCGGTGCTGGAACAGTGGCTGGTGGCGTCAACGTTGGCTACACCGTGAAGGCAGTTCCGATCACGATCAACCAGACTGGTCTTCGTGGTTTCTGCGCTGAGGAAGATGCAGTAGTTCGCGTCGACCCGGCTGGCGTTTGCTCCACCACCGAAGCGGGCATCCTGACGTTCAACCCGCTCAACCAGTAAGTTTGGCGAAGTACCTGGGGGAGGGTACAAGCCACGGAGCAGCGAACGCAAGTTCGCTGCTCTTTTGTTTTTTCCTCTAAACTTATCGTTCGGTCTGTCCACTCCCGCCTCGTCAATCCCCTATTCGCGTAGATGACACAAATTGTCGGAAGTCCCAATTCACGACAATGCAGACTTCAGTGCTCCTTCCATTTCAAGCTTGAACCCACTAAAAAGAACAATTTAGTGAACTTTACGGGCTGCGGGTTTGGCACGGCAAATGCCACTGAAATATCAGAAAGATCTTTGGGGCAAACCGATGCGAAAACAACTTGGTTTTTCACTGATTGAGCTTCTGATCGTAGTGGCAATCATCCTGATCATTGCGGCGATCGCCATTCCAAACCTTCTGCGCGCTCGTATGGCAGCCAATGAATCTTCTGCGGTCTCCTCGCTGCGCACCATCAACACGGGAGAGATCACCTACCAGAGCACGTACCCGACAGTTGGGTATGCTGCCGCTCTGGTGAATCTCGGGGGCCCTCTTGGCGCAGCTTGTGTTCCCAGCCAGGCCACCGCGTGCGTGATCGACTCGGTGTTGGCTAACAATGGCAACCCGGCCGGAAGCGGAAAGAGCGGATATGGATTTACGACGGGTGCTGGAACGGTAGGGGCCGGGCTCAATGTCGGCTACACGATCCTGGCGAAGCCTCTGATCCTCAACGAAACCGGTGTGCGTGCCTTTTGTGCCGAACAGGATGCTGTCGTGCGGGTCGACCCAGCCGGGGTGTGTTCCAACACTGAAGCCGGTATCCTGACTTTCAACCCTCTCAATCAGTAAGCGGCGGGATTGGGTTTTTAGGCGAAGTACCTCGGGGAAGGGTACACAGCCACGGAGCAGCGAACGAGAGTTGGCTGCTCTTTTCTCTTTCCTGGTCGCGATCTCTTCCCAGCACGAATCCTGGTGTTCACCTGCAAGAGCTGATCGTTCGCGCGTTCTTTGTCTGTGCCCCCACGAAAGTGGGGTCCGGACCCACACTTTTCGGCCGCTAAACCGCCCGGCGAAAGGTTACAATACGCGTTGCGCCTTGCTGGGCGCGGAAAGTGGCCTGTTGCATCCAAACGGTAGGGTAAGAAATCCGGCTGAGAGTTGAGCCAGGAAAATCGATGGCAGGCTGAAAAACATCCCAGGGAAAAAATGCGAAAACAAAAAGGTTTTTCACTGATCGAGTTGCTGATTGTGGTGGCGATCATTCTGATCATTGCCGCCATAGCCATTCCGAACCTTCTGCGGGCCCGCATGGCCGCCAACGAGTCATCTGCGGTGGCATCCGTCCGTACCATCACCACAGGAGAAATCACGTACCAGAGCACATATCCGACCGTGGGCTATGCACCGGCCCTCGTGAACCTGGGAGGCCCGCTCGGTGCGGCCTGTATTCCCAGCCAGAACACCGCGTGCGTGATCGACTCAGTCCTGGCTAACAACGGCAATCCGGCCGGCAGCGGCAAGAGCGGTTACAGATTTGTCTCGGGAGCAGGATCGGTCGCGGGTGGGGTTAACATCGGTTACACGATTCAGGCAGCGCCCATCACAGTGAACCAAACTGGGATCCGCGCCTTCTGCGCCGAAGAGGACGCTGTGATCCGGGTCGATCCCGCGGGCATTTGCTCCAATACAGAAGCTGGGATTCAGACTTTCAATCCACTCAATCAGTAAATCTCGATCACGACCCAAGGCCAGGAGCGGCGGATGAAATGCCGCTCCTGTCCGTTTTTCCTTTCCGTTCATCTTCTTCCCCGCACCTCCCAAGGTCACTGGTTACCAAGGTTTCAGCCTTAACTTCCAGGTTGGTAAAACAACTGCAAGATAATTTGTGGCGCCACCACCCCCGCGTCCGAGGTCGATTCGCGTTCTCAGGAGAATTGAATGCGTTTCCATAAGGGATTCTCACTTATCGAGCTTCTGATCGTGGTGGCGATCATTTTGATCATCGCTGCGATCGCAATTCCTAGTTTGCTGCAAGCCCGGATGGCGGCTCATGAATCGTCTGCCGCGGGATGCTTGAGCGCGACCAGGAGTGCCGAGGCGGCCTATTACACGGCCTACCCCACTGTTGGATATTCGCCCGACATTGCCTCGCTCGGAGGTCCGCCTCCCTGCACTCCGGCAGCAACCACGGCTTGTCTCATCGACAGCGGCCTGTCCTCGGCCATTCCTGGAAGCTCTGGCAAGGGCGGGTACTTTTTTCTGGCAACGGGGGTTATGACCGGAGGAGCCACGATCAACACGGCGTACGTAATCGGCGCAGCACCGATGGTTGTACATTCGTCCGGCAATCGTGATTTCTGCTCGACGAACGACGGCGTTCTTCGTTCGCAGATGGGAAATCCTGGTGACGTGCCGGTGGCAAATCTCCCCGCCTGCATCGCCTTTCCGGTTGCTCAGTGATTTGAAAAATCTCAAATCAAACAGAGAATCGACTCGGTACTAGGAAGGTCCAGGTTTGCCGCACTGAATCTCGCCCTCTCTCTTTTGGGACAAGATGTGACCCTCGTAACCGAACGCAGGGTTCCGGGCCCTGTTTGATTGCTTATAATCGTCTCGAAGTCACTCTCCATCTGTCATTAAACAATGGCTGCTATCGAAATTTTCGGCCTGGAAAAGACCTACATGGTGGGCTTCTGGCGCAAACGCCCGAAGCGCGCTCTGCAACCGCTTCATCTCACAGTGGAAGACGGCGAGATCTTCGGTTTTCTGGGCCCTAACGGCGCCGGAAAAACGACCACTCTGAAGATGCTCATGGGGTTGGTTTTTCCCACCGCCGGCACAGCGCGAATCCTGGGCAAGGACTGGACTGATCCCGAGGTCAAGGCGCAGATTGGTTTCCTTCCGGAACAGCCGTATTTCTACGACTATTTGACCGCGCATGAACTGCTCGATTACTACGGGCAACTTTCTGGGGTTCCAGCCAAAAATCGAAAGAACCGGGTCGAGGAAGTCCTCCAGCGAGTGGGACTGACTGACATCAAAGGCATACAGCTGCGCAAATTCTCGAAAGGCATGCTGCAGCGCGCTGGAATTGCACAGGCCATACTCCACAGTCCCAGGCTGGTTTTTCTGGATGAGCCGATGTCCGGACTCGATCCTCTTGGCCGGCGCGAGGTTCGTGACCTCATTCTGCAATTGCAGCAGGAAGGAAAAACGGTCTTCTTCTCAACCCACATTCTTTCCGACGCCGAAGCTCTTTGCGATCGCGTGGCCATCATTAACAAAGGGGAGTTGCGCGGTGTGGGAGCGGTGGAAGAGCTAACCAAGTCCGTGCTGGGGAAGGTCGAAGTGGTCTGGCAAGGAACACAAGTCCCTGCCTCGATGAAAGCTCTGGGCGCTGAATTTCATGTGACCGGCGAGACGGTACGTACGGTGATTTCGGAAAACCAGCAGGACGCGGCCATTGACGCACTCCGCCGGGAGCGCCTGCGTCTGATTTCCATTATCCCCGTCCGCACGTCGCTAGAGTCTTACTTCGTTGAGAAATTGCAGCATTCTCAAACCACCGCGGGGACCTCGGCATGAACGCGCGTATCGCCCACATCGCGTCTAATACTTTTCGCGAAGCGGTTCGCGATCGCGTTCTTTATAACCTGATCGCATTCGCCGTCCTGATTTCTGCAGCGGCTATTTTCATAGGAGAGATCTCAATCGAAATCGAGCGGTTGGTGGTCGTCAATCTCGGCCTGACCGCCGTGTCCCTGTTCGGCGTGGTCATTGCCATTTTCGTCGGGATCGGGTTGGTCTCGAAAGAAATCGAAAAGCGAACGCTTTACACGGTGCTCTCGCGACCGGTCCGGCGGTGGGAGTTTATCGTCGGAAAGTTTTTTGGGCTGGCTGGAACGCTGGTCGTCAATACGTTCTTCATGGCGTTAGGAGTCTTCGGGGCTTTGCTCTATGTCGCTCACAAATTCTACGGCGCCGACTCCTCGATTTTCATCGCCCTGTATTTCATCATTCTTCAATTCCTGATTATCTGCGCACTGGCGCTGCTGTTCTCATCGTTTTCGTCTCCGTTGCTGTCGGCAGTGTTCGCGTTTTCGCTATTCATTATCGGAAGTTTTGCGGATGACCTCCGCGGATTCGCCACGCTTGCCCATGGCCTGACCCGTTGGGTTGCCACCGGCGTAGCCTACCTCGTTCCCAACTTCTCGGCCTTGAACGTGATCAGCGCGGTCGCCCACCAGCAACCGATCGGCTGGGGACTCGTTCTGCAGAATACGTTGTACACGCTGTTCTACACGGCGATGGCGTTGAGCGGAGCCGTTCTTATCTTCGACCGCAGGGATCTGAAATGAGTTCCCGGGGGCGTACCACGCTGGCGGCCGCAACTTGCCTGGTGATCTCAATGTTCGCCAGCGTGATCCTGCTGCAGAACATCGACCGCATTCGGCCTCACGACATCGCTGACGATGCCCTGTTCATCAGTTCTCCGAAGATGCTGCAGCGCGCCAGCCTCGGCTTTAATGGCTTGATGGCATGCATCTACTGGACGCGTACAGTTCAGTACTTCGGCCATCGTCATTACAACCGCGAACACACTTATAACGAGCTTGCTCCTCTGCTCGAAATCACGGCGGCGTTGGATCCCCACCTTTTGCCCGCATATCAGTTTGGAGCGAGCTTTCTCGCTCCGGCTCCCCCTAATGGAGCGGGGCAACCAGAGCGCGCGGTTCAGTTGATCCGATACGGTATCGGGCACAACCCCGGCAACTGGCGGTTGTACTACGATCTCGGATTTGTCTATTACACCGAGCTTCACGACTTCAAAAAGGCCGGGGAAGTTTTTGACGCTGGTTCGAAGATTCCGGGAGCGCATCCCTTTATGAAGATCCTGGCTGCGGATATGGCTGAAAACGCGCAGGATTTCAATACCGCTCGACTCCTGTGGAGTGCCGCTTACGAGTCGAGCCACGAATCGAACATTCGAGAAAATGCGGTTGAGCACTTACGATCGATCCAGGTCGATGAAGACGTGACCAATCTCCAGAATGCCGTTACCCGTTTTGTACAGTCCAATGGTCGTATTCCCACCAACCTCTGGGAAGTCGTCAATGCCGAGCACTTGCGTGGCCTTCCCGTTGACCCGGACGGCAACCCATACGAACTGTCACTGGACGGCCAGGTGCTGGTGGCGAATCCCGACGATTTTCTCTTCATCACAAAAGGTATGCCCGAGGGCTACAAACGGGGCGCCCCAAAGTTCCACGCCAAAAGCTGATCATCCACGAGAACCGTGTGGGAGCGGACGCACCCGTCCGCTCCGCGAGCGCAGCGAGCGTCGTCGTGCATGGAAATCAGCCACCCTTGGAAATCTGTCCCTGGAAATCGAGAGTTGTACTCCCACGTTTTCTGGGACAATGTTTTCCGATGGCCTCGACACCACGACCTGCAATCATTCCTGCCGCCCGCAAGCACTGGAGTGATTGTATTGGCCGTTCCGGCGTCTTTCGCGGTTCGTGGGAATTTCTCGCGACGCTCGGGCAATTCCTTCGCGACTCCACACCTTCCCGATTGCGCTCACGTTTTGGCGATGCCGACTACGACTGGGACTACCGGGTAAATACGACCAGCGGGGCAGTTGGCTGGCGGGACCGCCTGCTCGGCGTCTTCAACTCCCCGTATCAACCGACTGAGCGTGAACTATTCCACGAGATGATGGACGCGCTGGCGCACCACACAAAGATCAATTTCAACGACTTCACATTCATCGATCTTGGTTCCGGCAAGGGGCGAACTCTGCTGATGGCGTCGAAGTATCCCTTTCGGCGCATTCTGGGAGTCGAACTCCTTCCATCGCTGAACGAGATCGCGCAACAAAATCTGGCTCAGTATCACAGCGAGTCGCAGAAATGTTTCGCGATCGAGTCCGTCTGCGCCGACGCAACCACGTTCAGGTTACCGGACGACGCCCTCGTAATCTTCCTGTTCAACCCGTTTCCAGAATCAGGTCTGCGGCGCTGGCTGGCAAACCTGGAACAAGCTCTGGACGCACATCCTCGAGCGGTAGATGTGATCTACCACAATCCCCAACTAGAGACCGTCGTGAACAATACCGGCAGTCTGAAGCGGATTGCCGGGACACACCAGTACTCCATCTTTACCGCAACCTGAAAAGTTCAGAACGAGAATCCGACCCCACCCGAGATGAGGTTGCTCTTCCAGTTATAGAGGTTATTGGGGTTACCCGGATCGGGCACGAACTTGAAATAGCGGCTCTCGTAGGTCGCCTTCGCGTACCACTTGCCGAAAGTGTACCCAAGGCTTCCTCTGACGAAATAGCCGTGATCAAAGCGCGGATTGGGCAGTATCACCTGGGTTGACGAAGGCCTGTGGAAGCGCGGCGAAAACTCCGGTGCGCCGAGGACTTCGACCCACGCACGCTTGTTGCTCCCGAAGTTGTATCTGAGAACCAGCGGCAATTCGAGCAACTCCATGGTGTCGCGAGCAAAGAACTGATGGTTCACGTTCGCCGTCGGAAGAACGATCTTCCGTACCTGAACATTGAACCCAATAGATAGATCGCGAGCTTGAAACCGAGGTCCCCCAAAAACGGCATACTCCCGAGCGTGATTCCCGGTATCGCTCGGCAGGCGGATCTCGCCGCCAGCCACGACGCTGGGGCGGCCCTGCTTCGCGTTGCTTTTGAGGACGGTCAATTGGCCGTCAATACCAACCTCCAGACCGCTGACCGAAGACAGCGCGTCGAACTTGTCCGATGTCTGCCCAATATCAATTCCAAAGGTTCCTCGTTGACAATAGGCCGGAACCGAGGCCAACACAACCAAACACACGCGCACCAGGTGCGTCTTGCAGCGCTTCATCCCTGCATTTCCTCCCTTTTGGGAAAAGTGAACGCTTCCGCAGATGCCAGACAGAGACCGGCTACTTCTTCAAAGGTTCAATTCTATCTGTGAAACTTAATTCTATGTGTGGGATGCGGAAGAAGGGGGAATCGTTTTGTGTATGGCACACGAAACGATCTTATCCGATAAGGACCAGTTGCATGTTCCACCAGACGCAACGATGCCGGCTCGTGGAAGCAGCCAGTCTTTCGAGGCTTGAGAACTACGATCCCTGCTTTTCCAAAACGAGTTCAGCTTTCTTCGCCGACCCCTTTTCCTTGCGGTAGGCACGGGCAACGTCGCCCAGCGAGACCGGCTCAGAAACTGGTCCAAACTCCCACAACGGGCGCTCTCCCTGAGCGTAGGAGTATGTATCCGGCGCTCCGCCTACGAGTGGGCGCTCGCAAGCCATAGGAGTAAGCGAAGCATGCAATGGATGATCCACGATCTGGATTGGGGTCACCTGATTCGACAGTGCCGAGGCTTGACCGAAGGCAGCGGCTGAGCAAAGAATTACGGCGAACAGAAGTAGCGGCTTCATATTTTTTCCGTCCTAGTCCACAAATGAGACAGCAGTCCGAATGCCAACCGCAAACCCCTCATTTGCTTATGGTTGCAGCTAATTCTTTATGCACGACGCAAGACTTTTCACATACGCCAAGCCTTCACTTTTCCTCCAGTTTGCTTGCCGTGCTCCCCTCAGTGTATGTTTCCGCTGACCGCCGCCCTTGGAGCAGAGAATGCGCACACTCGCCTTCGCAATTGGAGATGTCCGTGACCATTGCAGATTCGCCGCCATGTCGGTTCTGGTCGCCTACGGTCTAGTTGGTTTTGCGCCAGCACAGACTGACTGCGCCGACGGAAACGGCGTTCTCGACAACGCTCCGCTTAAAGGGATGACAACCCAAGAGTTGATTCAGAAGTTTGCGGCACAGGAATCAAAGGTCAAAGAAGTACGGTCCCATTACACCTACACGCAAGAGGTGCTGATACAGACGCTGAACGGCACTGCGGTCGACGGCCAATCCCACGAAATCACCTCGGTTTCATACGACGACAAGGGCAAGCGGATCGAGAGTGTGACCTTTGCCGAAGTGTCCACCTTGCGCGGTGTACAGATCTCGGCGAGTGATATGGACGACGTTCGCCAATTCATGCCCTGGATACTGACCGCCGACCAATTGCCAGACTACAAAATCACCTACGCAGGCCAGCAGCACGTCGACGATCTCGACACCTTCGTCTTCCACGTGGAGCCTGCGAAAGAGGAAAAGGACAAACGTTACTTCCAGGGGCGAGTCTGGGTCGATAGTCGTGATCTACAGGTGGTGAAGTTATGCGGCAAGAGCGTACCCGAACAAATTCGGCGCAAGAAAAAAGATCCCATTGAGGTTCGTCCAACGTTTGTCGGATACCGCCAGCTTGTGGACGGCCACTGGTTCCCGGCGTATGCACGCGTGGATGACACGCTGCATTTCGGAGTGCAATCGATTCATTTGCGCGAGATTGTCAAGTTCAAGGACTATAAGCGTCGAGAACCCGCTGCCGCTGCAGTATCAAAACCATAAAGGCACATCCTTCCAGAAAATCAGAACAGCACTTGAACCACGATTTCAGATATGCTGTACTGCACCTATGGCTGAAGAGAAAGAAAAAAACCGGGCTAAAGACATCGTTCTCTGGATCATCACCGTCGCCTTGGTGGCTCTGGCGATCTTCTGGTACCAGAAACCGAGATAGTATTGGCGGAGATCGTTTGCTTTGCTCGTGATCCCTCCCAACCCGCTGTGGGCTAGTTTCGCAATCCTCGCCCCGCGGCGCACCAGCTTTGCAAGTTCCCTTCCCATTGCCCTTGCCGATTTGAACCGCTGGTTCTAATACTCCAAGCGGTTTACAAAAACAGAACAAAAAACAAATTTAAAACATTTGCACACGCACTGGCGTTCTACTCTGGATTAGCTAAAATCCGCACCGGGCCTGAGCTGGGAACTGGATCTTCTGCCGATCCAAATGGGTCTCATCCCTCCCGGGTTCGCCTGCTTCGTTCAGAACGAAACTCCCAAGGAGAAAACTCAAACTATGACTCGAAGAAGTTGTGCCTCCCCCACTTTGCTCGTCGTACTGTGTCTGCTGACCTGTCTGAGTCTGATCGGAAGCGCGCTTGCCCAAGACGCGCCTGTGGAGAAGCCGCGCGCGAGGTATGCGGTCATGCCTCCGCACTTGCATCCCGCAATTGCTCCGCCGCCGGCTTCGCTCCAGAGTTGGAATGGCTCGTTCACCTATAACGGAAGCAGGTACACCTACAACATGGTCGGTGCGGCGCCATCCGCAAATACTACTGCGACCGTCACCACCTACATCATTCCCGTGAAGATCACGATCACGAATCGGAACGGGACGAAAAGCACGTTCGATCCATCCCACGTGCTTTCGAATGGGAACACGGTCACCAACAACACGCTGCATTCCCCACTTTTCGATGCGACGACTACCTATGTTCAGGGCGGAGTCAATGTCGGTACCACCCAGTACATCGATGCCTTCCAACGCGCGAACTTCTGGGGCACAGTCTCATCCCATCCGAACTCGCACCTGCTCCTGAGTACGACGGTGCTGGCGGAGCAAAGTCTCAGCCCATCGCGAACGTATGGGAAGACGGGCAGCCCGTTTGGGTTCACCGCTGCAGAAGTTGATATCAATTGGTTTGACTCGCAGATTCCAACGCTGATCACGAAGTTGGGAATTCAGCCCAACCAGTTCCCCATCTTCCTGCTCTACAACACCTATCTCACGCAAGGCGGCTGCTGCATCGGCGGATACCACAGCTCAGAGGGCAGCGTCAGTAACCCGCAGGCCTACGCCGAAGCCACCTACGTCGATCACGTCGGCGCGTTCTCGCAGGATGTCTCCGCGCTTTCGCATGAAATCGGCGAGTGGGCGGACGATCCGTTGACCGTAAACTTCAACGGGAATAACACGCCGTGCGGCATTCTCGAGGTCGGCGATCCGGAAGAAGGCTTCTCGAACTACGGAGCCTTCCCCTACGTGCTGCACGGGTTCACCTACAACCTCCAGGACCTGGTCACGCTTCCCTACTTCGGAGCTCCGGCCACCACGTCCGTAAATCACTGGTTCAGCTTCCAGGGGAATTCCTCGCTATTCGTGTGTTCGAACGGATCATAGTTCGTTGTTGGTCCCTCGTCGCAAGCCCGCCTCGCGAGGGGCGGGCTTTTTGGTACACGAAGGCGAGTTCGGCCCTCCCATTTTCCATACTAGGGGTTTCTGCCTGCCATCGGGTAATATACTTCGGCTGCACCATGCACCTCGCTGGCGGCGCGTCTGCGCTCGCTTTCGTTCATCGATGAACCGCGAATATCACAAAGGTTACAGCCAGGAACTGCACCGCGACATGGAGGCTCTCGTCTTCGGGCATGCCGGGTCGCCCCTCCTCGTCTTTCCCACCTCCATGGGAAAGTTCTTTGAATACGAGGACCGCGGCATGATCGGCACCCTTGCCCCCAAGATCGAGCGGGGAGAGCTCCAGGTGTTCTGCCCCGATGGCGTCGATACCGAAAGCTGGTACAACAAGGGCGTGCATCCGCGAGTGCGGGTCATGCGCCATCTGCAATACGAGCGCTACCTGCTGCACGAATTCCTGCCGTTTCTCCGCTGGAAGAATCAGGCATCGCAATTGGGTGTGACGGGCTGCAGCTTCGGCGGGTACCATTGCGTTAATTTCGCGTTGAAGCATCCTGACGTCGTAACTCACTGTGTCAGCATGAGCGGCGCATTCGACATCCATCAGTTTCTGGATGGTTACTACGATGACGACTGCTACTTCAACAATCCTCCGGATTTCATCCCCAATCTGACCGATGACTGGTTTCTGAGCCGATACCGGAAGATGAAACTTGTGCTCGGTACGGCGGATTGGGATATTTGTCTGGATCAGAACGTGAAGTTCTCGGCGAGCCTGAACGGCAAAGCGATTCCGCATTGGTTGGACATCTGGAATGACAATTCCAAGCATGACTGGCCACTGTGGCTGAGGATGGCGGGGAAGTACTTCTAAGATATTTGTAGAGACGTAGCTTGCTACGTCTTTTCTGCCCGTGGTTAGAGAGACGTTGCAAGCAACCTCTCTACGGAGTGAGTAATGAAGAAGATTGGCATTCTATTCGGTATGGAGAACACCTTCCCGCCCGCGGTGGTGGAGAAGATCAATTCGATGAAAGTCGAGAGCGTCACCGCCGAGTTCGTAAAGATCGGCGGCATCCGCATGGACGAGCCCAAGAACTACGACGTCATCATCGACCGCATTTCACAGGACATCCAGTTCTATCGCGCGTATCTCAAGAACGCGGTTCTACATGGAACGATTGTCGTAAATAATCCATTCTGGTGGAGCGCCGACGACAAGTTCTTCAACTATTCCCTCGCGCACAAGATGGGGGTCGCGATCCCTCCGACGGTGATCCTGCCGCACAATAAGCATCCCGAAGGCACCACTGAGCAGTCAATGCGCAACCTGATCTTCCCCTTGAACTGGCAGGAAATCTTCGACTATGTCGGCTTCCCCGCTTTCCTCAAACCCTATTCCGGCGGTGGATGGAAGCACGTTTACAAAGTGCATACACCGGAGGAGTTCTTCCATCACTACAATCAAACCGGCGACCTGTGCATGACCTTGCAGCACGGTGTCGAGTTCGATGAATACTATCGTTGCTATGTGGTGGGACAGGAAAAAGTCCACATCATGAAGTACGACCCCAAGGCGCCTCATCATGAGCGCTATGTGAAGGGAAATCCCCCGCCGTCTTCACCGGCTTTGCGCGATCGCATCGAGAAGGATTCGCTAGCCCTATGCCGTGCGTTGGGCTATGACCTTAATACGGTCGAGTTCGCGGTAGAAAATGGCGTGCCCTACGCGATCGACTTCCTGAATCCCGCTCCGGATGCGGAAATTACGTCCGTCGGCCAGGAGAATTTCGACTGGATCGTGGATGCCGTCGCAGAGATGGCCGTCAAGATGGCTAAGAGCGGAGTCAGTCCGATGAAGGAATTGCGCTGGGCAGGATTTCTTGCGGGAAACGATGCCCAACGATCAGCTAAGGCGAAATTCAAGTAGCATCGCTGCTTTTTACCTTTCGGCGAAGAAAGCGCACTTCGCCTGGACCGGGCACTCCAGGCACTTTGGGTTGGTTCGTTTACAAGTCTGCTGACCGTGTGTTTTCAGGAGCAGGTACGCTCGCATCCGGGCGTCAAACGTCTCCGAGACTTCGGCGGCGATGGCACGCTGGGCCTCGCGATAGCCGGCTGAGTAATTTTCTCCTTCCGGTCCTTGCAAGATTCGTATGAGCACGTGTGTACAGTTCGAGGGCACTGCAGCGAGAGGCGCAATTCCAGCGAAAAGTAGGACACGATCAGCACCTGGATCGGCTATCCCAGGAAAGCTCTTCAGAGTCTTGCGCACTTTTGCGAGTGGTCCTCTTAAAGCTGAGCAGAGATCGCCTCCGAACTCATCCTTGACTCGCATCGCAATTTCCTTGAGGCGTTGGGCACGCAACTCAGGGACCATGCCGCCGACCTTCAGCGCATTCGCGATTTTCGCGGGACTGGCGGCAAGCAGTTGCTGCGGTTCGATCCCAACCTGCTGCTTCAGATTCTTCCAGCCCTTCTCGCAAGCCGCGTCGCTAGCCGGATACCCGCAGTGCCACCACACAAGAAACTCATAAGGCTCTACGGGGAATGCAGGCTCCTGCGGGCCGTAGAACTTCTCCAGCCGGTTCAGAAGGTCAAGAACGGACATTTGAGGTTGAGCCACTGCGGACGAGATGTTACTTTGGGTCTCTTTGGAGCGCAAGCTATGCCGAGCACTCGTCCCGAAACAGATCGCTAGAAAGGGCTACCGCAATGAAATCTGGTGCCGCCGCAAAGACGGTCGATGAATATCTAGCCAACACGCCGAAGCCAGCCCGCAGTACCCTGAAACACATTCGCGCCGTGATTAAATCCGTCGTGCCGAAAGAGACGACCGAGGTAATCAGCTACCGGATGCCGATGTTCAAATACAACGGGATGCTAGTGGGGTACGCGGCGTTCAAGAACCATTGCAGCCTTTTCCCCACGGGATCGGGTGCGCTCGATCAGTTCGAGAAAGAACTGAAAGGCTACCGCACATCCAAAGGCACGATTCAATTTCCGTCGGATAAGCCTTTACCGGATGCGCTGCTGAAGAAGATCGTGCGGGCGCGAGTCAAGGAAAACCGGGAATGGGACTGATGGATTCTGCCCCTATCATGCCCTTTCGTCGTTGCTATAATGTTGTGGCTTAGTCTCGCTCATTGACCCAAGATAGGGCATTCGGAAGCAGTGCACATCCTGAATTGAACTTGCGGGCACCAAGGCCCGAGTCACCCTTTTTATGCTGCCGACCTTCACTATCGGAATCGAAGAAGAGTATCAAACCATAGATCCGGGCACGCGCGACCTGCGTTCGCATATTCACGCCGAAATCCTGGAGAAGGGCAGGATGATTCTTCAGGAGCGGGTAAAGGCGGAGATGCATCAGTCCGTGGTCGAGGTGGGGACGAGCGTCTGCAAGAACATCAAAGAGGCGAAAATAGAGTTACGCACGCTGCGCCGCAATATTATCCGGCTCGCGGGGGAAAATGGATTAAAACTGGCTTCGGTGGCGACGCATCCATTTTCCGATTGGCGCACGCAGGAGATTCATCCCGACGAGCGTTACAAGAACATCGTCGAGGACTTGCAACTGGTGGCGCGGGCCAACCTGATCTTCGGCCTGCATGTTCACATCGGGATCGAAGACCGCGAGACTGCGATTCACATGATGAATCATGCGCGTTACTTCCTGCCGCACATTCTCGCGCTCTCGACCAATTCTCCCTTCTGGCTGGGCATGAACACGGGCCTGAAATCGTACCGCTGCAAAGTGTTCGACAAGTTTCCACGCACCAATATTCCCGACTACTTTCCGAGTTGGGGCGAGTACGAGAATTTCATCAAACTGTTGATCAAGACCAACTGCATCGATAACGCCAAAAAGATCTGGTGGGACATCCGGCCTCATCCATTCTTCAACACCATCGAGTTCCGCGTCTGCGATATCCCGATGCGCGCGGACGAAACGATCGCCATTGCCGCCCTGATTCAGGCCACGGTTGCGAAACTTTACAAGCTTTATACGGCGAATCAGGGATTCCGCCTCTATCGCCGCGCCCTGATCATGGAAAACAAATGGCGTGCCGCTCGCTATGGACTTGACGGCAAGCTGATCGATTTCGGAAAGCAGAAAGAAGTGCCCGCTCGCGACCTGATACATGAATACCTGGAATTCGTCGACGATGTGGTGGATGAATTGGATTCGCGCGAGGAACTCGAATACATACACAAGATTCTCGAGACCGGCAGCGGGGCCGACCGGCAATTGCGAATCTTCGAGCAAACGGGAGATCTGAAAAAAGTAGTCGATTACATCATTGGGGAGACGGAAGCCGGTCTGGCAGAAAGCGAAGAACCGGCTGCCGTGACGAAAGCAGGGTAATGAGCACTCCTGTACGTTCGAATCACATCAATCTGAACCAACTTCCGTTTGACCCCGAATTCACTCCGGGAGCTCGCAATGCCGTAAATGTCTGCTTGCGGATTCAGCCCAGCGAGCGCGTCTGCGTGATCACGGATGAAGCGACGCTGGAGATCGCGGCCTCGATCGTTGCAGAACTAGAAAAGCTTGGCGCACCGTATCACGCCTGGGTGATGGAGGAACTGGCAGACCGTCCGCTCAGGGACCTGCCCCACGAGATTCTTGAAGACCTCGAACAAAGCCAAGTGTCGATCTTTGCCGTACAGGCGGAGCGCAATGAGTTGCGCTCGCGCATTCAGATGACTGACGTTGTGAACCGGCGCAAAATCCGTCATGCGCATATGGTCAACATCAATCGCCAGATCATGCTGGAAGGAATGCGCGCAGACTTTCAACGCGTCGACCGTCTCAGCCAAAAAGTTGTCGAGATGGTGCGCAAGGCTTCGAAAATTCGCGCCACGACCGCCGCCGGCACCGATCTCTCGGCCGCTTTGAATCCGAACTATAAGTGGCTCAAGACCAGCGGTATTATCTCCCCGGAAAAGTGGGGAAACCTTCCCGGCGGGGAGATCTTCACGACCCCCGGAGAAGTGAATGGGACTTTCGTCATCGACGGAGTCGTCGGCGATTATCTGTGCGCGAAATTCGGCAACCTGCGCGAGACTCCCCTCACGATTCGCATGAAGGGCAACCGCCTGATCGAAGCCCACTCCGAGAATCGAGAACTGCAAGACGACTTCTGGAAGTACACGCACACTGATGCCAACAGTGATCGCGTCGGTGAATTCGCCATCGGCACGAACATCGATTTGAAAGATGTGATCGGCCAGATCCTGCAGGATGAGAAATATCCCGGCGTGCACATCGCGTTCGGAAATCCCTACGGCGCTCACACCGGCGCGGATTGGGATTCGACGACGCACATCGACGTAGTCGGCCGGAAGTTCAACATCTGGGTCGATGACCTGCAGATCATGCGTGAGGGAAAGTTTTTGGTGGAGGCATAAATCCTTGCCCGTTTCCGGCAGCCACGACACTTCTGCTTCGAAACTGCTGCAGAGAGCTTATGCGGCCTTCAATGCCCGCGATATCGACGGCGCATTGGCGACGATGAATCCTGATGTTGTATGGCCCAACGGCATGGAAGGCGGCACCGTCCACGGTCATGAGGGCGTCCGCGCTTACTGGACTCGGCAATGGGGCATGATTGATCCTCACGTCGAACCGGTCGGCTTTAGTGAAGACGAATCCGGACGCATCGTGGTCGAGGTGCATCAAGTCGTACGCGACCTCACTGGAAAACAACTGCTGGATCGCATGGTCCAGCACGCCTACACCCTGAACGATGGGTTGATCCAAAGCATGGACATTCGCGAGTAACCCGTTCCATACTGCCTCCCTATGATTCCCTCGCTGCGCAGGCAGTTCAATCACAACTTTACCCCGGAGAAATACCAGACGTTTCTACGGCGCATTGACCAGGAATCCGGGACCCACGTGCAGTTCCGTCTCTCAGAAACCCCGTGCTTCTTCCCGAAGGAATTGATCGACCGCATGGCGCGCGACGGCGAGGCCTTGATCCGGCAACTGGTCGACAACCCGGAATATCGAGCAAAGTCCGACGAGGCCGTTCCCCCGGAGTTTAACGTTCCGAATGAAGCTCCCCATCCGATGTTCGTGCAGGTTGATTTCGGACTCGTGCGTGGTTCCAGCGGCGAGCTAAGACCTAAGCTCGTCGAATTACAAGCCTTCCCTTCCCTCTACGCGTACCAGGGACCGTTGGCAGAAGCCTACATCGACGTGTATGGTCTGAAGCCGGACTCCGGCCGACTGCAGTACCTGTTGAGCGGACTGGAAACCGACTCGTACCGCGAACTTCTTCGGCGCGCCATTGTCGGCGCGCATGATCCCGAAAATGTGATACTGATGGAAATCGATCCTGCGCATCAGAAGACGCTCCCCGATTTCCTTCTCACCAAAAAAATGCTGGGCGTGCGCGCCGTCGATGTTGTCGATATCAAGAAGGAGGGGTCCCACCTCTATTACCAGCGTGACGGCAAGCGCATTCCGATTCAGCGGATTTATAACCGTGCCATTGTCGATGAACTGGAACGCAAGAACGTGAAGATGGCATTCGACTGGCGAGACGATCTCAAGGTCGAGTGGGCGGGACACCCGAACTGGTATTTCCGCATCAGCAAATTCTCCATCCCGTATCTGAAACATGAGTCCGTACCAAAAACCTGGTTTCTCGATCAACTCAAAGAAATCCCTGTCGATCTCGAGAATTACGCCTTGAAGCCGCTCTACTCGTTCGCAGGTCTGGGCGTGGTGATTGCGCCGAAAAAAGAAGACATCGCCGCGATTCCGGCCGACAAGCGCCCGTACTACATCCTGCAGGAACGTCTGAATTTCGAACCGGTGATTGAAACCCCGTTCGGCGGCACAAAAGCGGAAGTGCGGGTTATGTATATCTGGCTGGAAGAGCTTAAGCCGGTGATGACGATTATCCGCATGGGCCGCGGACTTATGATGGGCGTCGATCACAACAAGAACATGGAATGGGTCGGGGCTTCGGCTGGCTTGTATGTGAAATGAACACGCCTAACCCGTTAACCACGAAGGCGCACGAAGGAAAACCATTCTTGAAACCCATCGTGCAACTTCGTGTGCTTTGTGGTTGATGACTTACAGCGCGACCCTCCGATTCCACGGAACATCACTTCAGCTTCACAAACAGCAGCACGAAGATCGCCCAGATTCCCACGGTCATTGGGAACTGAACCACGGCGGTGTCCCGAATCAGGCCACCTCTCGGTAACGCGAATGTCAGCAACATCATGGCTAGAGCAGTCAGGACTCCAACAAGAAACTTGCCTTTGGCATTCATTTCTCTCGACCCTTGCCTTTCTTCCCGCCCCCGCGAAAGAGTTGCAGTTCAGATAGCTGGCGATTGCACACCTGTTTTCGCGTTGTCGATGCCCGCCGCTTCCAGACGCCGGCTCGCCAGAATCCCACCCGCAAGCAGAACCATCGCCAAAACCACGGCGGCCGAGATCCATCCCCAATGCTGCATCGGATGCCGCAGTACCCGCAGGAAATGGCGCCCGTAATGGCCAGCGACGAAGGCGATCGTGAAGTATCTTGCTCCCCGGCAAACCGTGACGATTGCAAGAAATCGTCCTAGCGGATAATCCCCCGCACCTGCAGCCGCGAAAAACAACGAGGTCGGAGAGGGCAGCGGAATCGCCGTCGAAGCAATCAACGTTCCAGTGCCCCAATGCTGAAACAATTTCAGAAACTTCGAGAGCTTGCCGTGTCTGAATTTCCTGTCCAGGTAGGCCGAGCCAGCCGTTCTTGCGAGACGGAAAGTCAGATAAGCCCCGACGACTGATCCCGCGGTCGCCGCGGCAGCATACTCCCACCACAACGGCCGATGACTTGCCGCAAGTACAGCGGTTAGGATATCCGGACCACCAAATGTGGGGATCGGCGAGCTATCGAGTATCGCCAGGAAGAAAAGACCTGCCGCCCCCAGATGCCGCAACGTTGTGAGCAGCGTCGGATGGCCGCGTGGTTTATGGAGCGGGGCGAGCAGGCTCAGCATGCCTGCAATATATCAATTCCCCCTGGAACTCCCGGTGAAGTCTAACGGATCTTTTGCACGATCGTGGTCTCGAGTTCCCTGCCGTTGGGCCGCTTCACGTACATCTTGTCGCCTTTCAGCCGGACGGCGACCGAAGAACCGACGCGGATCTCCCCCGGGACGTAACCGTCCGCCGAGTCTGGGCAATACTCTCCCACATATTGCGATCCATTGACCCTGACCATAATGGCTGCGCGCCGGTTCCCCTTCTCAACCTGCTCCCGCATCTCCCGTTCTGCTTGTGTCCAGTTCTCCACGTCACGGCCTGGAATCCGTCCGCTTTGAACGTAAATCTCTTCCGCACGGCGGCGGGTGGCTTCCTGCAAATCTGCCGCAAAAGCAGAAATCGGCGAGTCCTTTAAGAGGTCAGTTTCCACGGTGAGACTTCTCCTTGCTGGACCCTTTTCGCTGAACGCTGGTATCCAATCTCAATGTTAGTCCCTCCAAACCATGCTGGCGTCTTCTCGCATCAAACCAACGGACGTAGCGGAAGCCAATTTCAGGAAAGTTGAACCGGCGTTCCAAACAGGGACCACGCTCCGGAAGCCTAACCGTTCTCGTGTCTTGCAGGCGCAATCGAACATGGCAGTTGACCGGAGTGGTCGAGCGGCCTAACATTACCGCGACCCGCGCCGGACAGCGACCAGCGCTCATATGATCGGCCAGCAAGTATCCCACTACCGCATCCTCGGCAAGCTCGGGGGAGGGGGTATGGGTGTGGTTTATGAGGCCGAGGACCTGAAACTCGGGCGCCACGTAGCTCTTAAATTCATCCCTGAAAATCTCGCCGGCGACCCTAAGTCTCTGGAGCGATTCACCCGCGAGGCCCGAGCCGCTTCCCTGCTCAATCATCCCAACATCTGCACGATTCACGGGATTGAAGACAACCACGGCCATCCCTTTATCGTGATGGAGAGGCTCGAGGGCGAGAGCCTGAAGCAGACCATCGCCGGTCATCCCGTGCCGGTCGACAAGGTGCTTGACGTAGGCGTCCAGGTGGCCGAAGCTCTGATGGCATCCCATGCCAAGAACATCGTCCATCGCGACATCAAGCCGGCGAACATCTTTCTGACTCCATCTGGCCAGGTCAAAGTACTCGACTTCGGGCTGGCCAAACTCGTCCATAACCTCGGAACTGAAGATGATGCCGGCGCCGACAATTCACTGACTGCGATCGGCGTGATCCCGGGCACTGCCGTCTACATGTCGCCAGAGCAGGCCCGCAGCGAGACGGTTGACGCCCGCAGCGACCTGTTCTCCTTCGGCGTCGTCCTCTACGAAATGTGCACGGGTAAAAAGCCCTTCACCGGTGCCAATTCGCTGGTCACCCTCGATGCCGTGTTGCACGCCAAGCCTACACCTCCACGCGATTTGAATCCGAAGATTCCCATCGAACTGGAAGGCATCATCGGCAAGGCGATGGAGAAGAACCGCAACCATCGTTACCAGAGCGCCGCCGAGATGAAATCGGACTTGGCGTTGTTGAAGCGTGAATCCGAATCAGGCCAGGTGAAGAGCGGAACTAACACTGCGAGGTTGCGTGCCGCGACGAAGACTTTCGGCCGCAACACACGCCTGCAAACCTATCTCCTGATTGGAACCGCAGCCCTGCTCGTGACGGTGCTAACAGCGGTGGGCGCCTGGTGGTACAAGCATCGGGAACTGGCCAATGCGGAGCAGCGAAATGCCATTGCAGTTCTGCCCCTGCAAAATATGAATGGCGATTTCAACGTCGATTATCTCCGATTTGCCCTAGCCGACGAATTAACTAGCGTGCTGACATATTCTCGGACGCTCGAAGTCCGCCCCTCATCGGTGACTCGGAAGTATGTCGCAATCGACCTCGATCCGAAGAAGGTCGGGCAGGAAATGCGAGTGGGGAGGATACTGACCGGGTCTTTCCGCAAGCAAGGCGACCAGCTATTGGTCACCTTGGAGGCGATTGACGTTCCTACGGACCGTCTGCTCTGGCAAACGACCGTCACCGAAAAAAGTGAGAACCTGATTGGCTTGCAGGAGCAATTGACCACTCAGGTCCAGCACGGCTTGTTGCCAATTTTGGGCGGCGCCGGAGGTGCTGTCGAAGCCGCTGCCTCTCGCCCCAAGAATCAGCAGGCTTATGACTTCTATCTGCGTAGCGTTGCCGTCCCCCACGACCCCGCGCCCAACAAAGAAGCGATCAAGATGCTGGAATGGGCCGTCGGGATCGATCCAACCTACGCGCCCGCGTGGGAAGCTTTGGGCCAGCGGTACTACTTCGATTCAACCTACGGTGGAGGCGGCGAGGAGATGTTCCAGCGCTCGAATTCAGCCTACGAGCGCGCGATCTCGCTGGACCCGAACCGAGTCATGGCCGCCAGTAGTCTGATCACCAACCGTGTCGAGCGTGGTGAACTCGGGCGCGCATACGACGCCGCCACCGATCTCGTGAGGCGGCGCCCGCAAAGTGCCGATGCCCACTTCGCGCTGGCGTACGTCCTGCGCTATGCCGGCATCCTCGACAAGTCGACGCAGGAATGCAATGCCGCCCGGCAACTCGATCCGGGCAACTTCTTCTTCCGCTCGTGCGCATGGTCATTCCTGGAAATGGGCAAGACAGATCGCGCCATGGATTTCGTCCATCTCGATGCCGGATCGGAATGGGCCGCATGGGTCACTCCCTACATTTATATGGCGGAGGGCAATGTTTCCGAAGCGCACAACGCCGCCAAGAACATGGGCAAAGCCGCCTCGTATCATCGTGAGTTGATGGAGGCTTGCACCGCGACGCCTCGTCCCACGGACTTGGCGAAGATCGTGCGCGACAACGAATCTTCGGTGATGATCGAGCCAGATGCCGAGAACTGGTACCACGTCGGCGCGCTGATGGCAGCCTGCGGGCAGAGCGAACCGGCGCTGCGTCTTTTGAAAGCCGCCGTGCAGCAGAACTACTGCGCCTATGGGGCATTGTTAGACGACCCTATGCTCAAGGACCTGCGCAAGGAAACAGCGTTCAACCAGGTGCTTACACAGGCGAGCAATTGCCAGGCGATGTTGAAGGAAAACCGTCAGTAAGCCTTTCCCCATGGCAAACCTCACGCGACGGGCGATTCTTCAGTCTTCAGTCATCAGCTTGGCAGCGTCCCGCATTCCGTTGGAAGCGGGCGTCGCATCCGACATCGCCCGCAAGGGGCGCATTCGCCAGTCGGTCTGTCAGTGGTGCTACCGGCAAATGTCGATCGACCAACTGGCGCAGTCCGCGGCGAGCATCGGCCTGCGAGGGGTCGATCTGTTGCAGCCGGACGACTACGAAATCCCCCGCCGCTGCGGCCTGGTTTGCACCATGGGGTACGCCGGTGGCGGAGAAATCAACAAGGCCTTGAACCGCACGGAGAATCACGCCGCCATCGAACAGGCCTTTCGGGCGAACATTCCGCGGGCAGCAAAGGCGGGCGTTCCCAACGTCATTACGTTCTCAGGTAACCGCGCCGGCCTATCGGATGATGAGGGCGCACGCAACACGGTCGCTGGCCTGAACCGACTCAAGAAGATTGCGGAGGATCATGGTGTAACTATCTGCCTGGAGTTGCTCAACAGCAAACGCGATCACCACGATTACATGTGCGATCACACGGCCTGGGGCGTGCGCGTGGCGCAGGAAGTCAACTCACCGAACGTGAAGCTCCTTTACGACATCTATCACATGCAGATCATGGAAGGCGATCTGATCGAAACTATAAGCACCAACATTCAGTGGATTGGACACTTTCATACCGGCGGCGTCCCCGGCCGCCATGAATTGAACGGCACCCAGGAAGTTCAATGGGATGCGGTAATGCGCGCCATTGCCGACTCGGGCTTCCGCGGTTATGTCGCTCACGAATTCATCCCAACGGCGGACCCGCTGGCTTCGCTGAAGAGTGCTGCCGATTTGTGCGACGTCTGAATCACCCCGCTAACCGCTTCCTTCCCGGCGAGTCTAAGGAAATGTGACAATACAGCGGAAAGAATTTGCGTCGGAGCGGGGGTAGGCCCCATCCTTGTAACGTGAGACATTCCGGACCTGGCAGCCTGCCGCGGGACAATGGCCGCGGCTTTCCTAAAACTATTCAGGGCTTATACCTTCTCGGGCTGAAGTTTGTGTGCTTGCTCTTGATTTGCGCTCTAGCTGCGCCAGCACAAGCTCCGTCCAAGAATGCCAAACTTAGTGGAGCCCCGGCTGCCGCTGCGGAGCAGCCCAACGTTGATCCGCCAGGATTGCTGTACCAGGGCGTTCCGGCCCCCATTCCACAGGACCAGGGTCTCGTGGGGTTGCGGCTCGAACTCCTCCGGCTGAGCACGACTGCCCGTCTTATGCAGGTCGTCGCCCATCCTGACGACGAAGACGGCGGCTTGCTTACTCTTGAAGCCCGTGGACATGGCGTGAGCACGCTCTTGATGACGCTTAACCGAGGCGAGGGCGGACAGAACAAAATCGGCAGCAATTTGTCCGACGTTCTGGGCGTTTTGCGCTCGGAGGAATTGCTTGCGTCCGATCAGCACTACGGTGTGCAGGATCG
>DATMOO010000157.1:0-7398 GCA_035568275.1 Candidatus Sulfotelmatobacter sp. | reverse complement strand
GCAGAACTTGATCGAACGAGCCGTGATCTGCTCGGACAATGGAGTGCTTCCGAATCCTTTATCTTCAGTCGGGAACCCGGTCGCCCTTACCTCAGCAGGGGGCGCATTTAAGAATTTTGAACGAGCCGCGATCCCCTCGGATAACCGAGTGCTTTTGGATCCCTTACCTTCATCAGACGGGAACCCGCCCGTGCAAGCAACATCCGGAGTAACTCCTGAAGCGCACACGTTCAAGGATTATGAACGAGCCTTGATTTTACATACATTACAGGCCACAGGATGGGTTGTTGGAGGACCCCATGGTGCAGCCGCTCGGCTGGGACTGAAGCGGACGACCTTAATTACCAAAATGAAGAGCCTCGGGATCTCACGCCCGGAGCGGCCAAACAACATAAATGAGCTTACGCAGAAGCGCGTGGAGCAGCAGTGGTGGCAACAAACCGCCGAGTGAATATGGAGAGTTAAATCACTGTTCACCCTTACGCGAGTCGGATACGGCCTCACCTGCCAAGTAACGCTATGGCAAGGCGCGATTCAAACGTTTTTGGATTCGGTTTCCTCGGTGCGGGAGAAAGTGCTCGATGCCGATTTCCCCTTGCGCTTGAGCGAGGCGCTTACGGCCGATGATTCGACCGTCGTTCGAAACTTTCGCCCCAGATTCACAAGTCTTCAACTATTCCAAACGACTGAGAATCTGCAATTTCAAGTTCAATTTGTCACGTGTCAGACGAGCCGAGATTCGACAGATGCCTTCAAATCAGTTTGGCGCGGTTTTCGTGCCCCTTCATCGGGCCGCAAGGCTGAACGAAATGGCTTGGAGTAGCTGTTGGTCCGTAAAAGGCTTGCCCAGGAACGCGACCGCACCGGATCGCAACGCTCGCCGACGGGACTCCTGGTCGTCGTGAGCGGTGATGAAGATGACCGGAATGCGGCAGCCCTCGGCGGCCAGCTGAGTTTGAAGCTCCAGCCCGTCCATGCCCGGCATCTGTACGTCCAGGACCAGGCATGAGGTGTCCTGCAGTTGGCCAAACCTTAGGAAGCCTTCGGCGGACTCAAAGACTGCCGCCCGATAGCCAAAGGATTCAACCAGCAGTCTCGTGGACCTGCGGACGGACTCATCGTCGTCAACGACTGAGATCAGATTTGTAGTTACTTCGGGACTCATTAACCTCTATGTTCGTCCAAGGTTGAGAAGGAGTCTATTAGACCTTCGTGCAGGGCGAGTAATGCTTTCGTTTACAGGGCTTTTTGCTTCGGGCCTTTCAGCTTTTCCATCATTCTCACCAGATCGGCAAGGGATTGCGCGTTCATCTTCTCCATTGCCCGGCTGCGCTGAACCTTGACGGTATTTTCTGCAGTTCCCAGTTGATCGGCGATCTGTTTATTGAGCATGCCCGAGACGACCAGGGAGATCACTTCCTGCTCGCGAGGAGTCAACGAATCGAAGCGCTGCCGGAGGTCTGTTAGTGCTCTCTCCTGTTCACGTCTGGTACTGTCTCGTTCCAGCGCGATGCGAATAGCATCCAGCAAATCCTGATCACGGAATGGCTTGGTGAGGAATTCGACCGCACCAGCCTTCATTGCGCGGACACTCATGGGAATGTCGCCGTGACCTGTGATAAAAACTATTGGGATACGAATGTTTCTCGCCGCAAGCTCGCACTGAAAATCGAGTCCACTTAATCCAGGTAACCTGACATCGAGCACAAGGCAACTGGGCGTATCCGGCGGTTTTCTTTTCAAGAAGGTATCAGCCGAGTCAAAGCTCTCAACCTCCAGACCCACGCTACTGATGAGAAACTTGAGGGAAGAGCGCACTGACCGATCATCATCCACAATAAAGACGACAGGTGCGCCACTCATGAGGAGTTCCCGGCTGCTGCTGGCAGCGTAAAGGAAAACACAGCACCATGCGGAGAATTCGGCGTAGCCCAGAGCCGCCCTCCATGACCTTCGATAAGCGAGCGGCTGATGGGCAAACCCATGCCCATACCATTCGCCTTTGTTGTAAAGAAGGGAGTAAAGACGCGATCTGCTTCTGAACGAAGGCCCGTGCCCGAGTCGCACACCTCAACCAGTACGTCTCCAGACTGATTGACCTGGGATTGGACCCACAGTAAACGAGGTCGATCTGCGACCACGGCCATGGCTTCGATGCCATTCATGATCAGATTCAGCAGGACCTGCTGCAACTGAACGCGATCAGCCAGCACAATCGGGAGAGCTTGTGTCAATTGCGATTCGAGCAGCACTCGATTCTCAGAAAGCTCACGGCGAGCCAGAGCGAGCACCTCCTGAATCACATCGTTTATCTCCACCATGCTCTTTTCGGAAGGAGTTTTCTTTATGAATCCGCGGATCCGCGCTATGACTGCGCTTGCACGAGTGCCATCCGCCACAATTTCTTCAAGAGCCTGACGCAGAACTTCGGGCGCGAGATTATGATTGGCGAGCAGTCTTAGGCAGGCGTTAGCGTTATTGGTCACAGCCGTCAGAGGCTGGTTGACTTCATGCGCTATAGAAGCCGCCAATTCACCCATAGTTGTCAGCCTGGAGACCCGAGCAAGCTCGACTTGTGCCGCGTGCAAGGAGGCTCGGAGCTCCTCGGCTTGCTTTCTGTCGGTGATATCGCGGACAAAACCCGTAAATATCCGATGACCGTCAGCGGTCACTTCTCCGAATGAGATTTCCACCGGGAACTCCTGTCCATTCTTGCGGAGACCAGTGAGCTCGGTGCCTTGCCAATTTATATGCCGCTGGCCTGTCGCCAAGTAGCGTTTGAATCCACTCTCGTGCAGCTTCCGCAGGAATTCCGGCATAAGAACGGTCAACGGCTTTCCAATTAACTCTGCAGACTCGTACCCAAAAACTCGCGTCGTGGCGGGATTTGCAAGCAGAATTGCACCGCTCTCGTCCGTGCAGACCACGGCGTCGCTGGCCGCTTCAACGACGACGCGATACTTCTCTTCGCTGTAGCGGCGTTCGGACTCTTCTTGTTTACGTTGAGTAACATCTTCGACGATTGTAAACAGGAAGGGGGCTACATCACCGGTTCCTGGAACGAGAGTGACATTGTTACGCACCCAAACTAGCGTGCCGTCTTTTCGACGGCAGCGCTTCTCGATTTGGAAGTGTTGCCGCTTGCCTTCCCAGAGTTCTCCGATCAACTCCAGGTTAAGCTCACGGTCCTCTTCATAGGTAATGTCAATTTGGCACAGCTGATACAGCTCGGACTCCGTGTATCCCAACATATTCCGGAAGGCCCTGTTCGCGGCAATGATACGGTCGGCACGGTCGCGCATCATTATGCCGATTGCTGAGTTCTCGAATGCCGTTTGCCATCGTTGCTCGCTTTGTTGGAGCCTGTCTTGTGCCCGCTTGCGTTCCTGGATGTCCTCGCAAGCGATTAACGCGCGCAGCGACGGCTTGCCAACCTGGTCTCGGGAGACGGCCAAAGCCTTTCTGATCGCAAACCACTGATATTCGCCGTCGGCACGCCGTACGCGGGCCTCAGTCTCGAACGGCTTGCCGGCGGCGGTAGCCACAGTCCATTCTTGAATCAATTTTGGAAGGTCGTCGGGGTGGATCGCCGCGCGCCAACCCCAGCCGGTTACTTCTGGTGATGAGCAGCCCGTGTATTCATGCCAAGCGCGGTTCGCAAACTCGGCAGAACCATCCGCCAGAGCACATACGACCAACGCTGGAATCGTTTCGATTAGAGCCTGGAGGTCTATCGGCTCGCTGCTTCGTCCAACACCTTGTGCTTCAGCGGTCATCGTTTGCAAGGCTGGCAGCAATGTGAGGCGCGATCACAACAAATTTAGAGATCACACCAGTTTCAGAAAGACTATTCTTCCGCTACATTCCCTAGGCTGCTAACGAGCTGTATGAGAAATTCCGCCCAACTTGGCAGAAGATCTCGATGTTTAATGTCCAATAAACACTCCCATCAGAGGGCAGCTCGATAAGTACGCGTCGCCTCCTCATCGAGCGAGAAGTAGGCATTTTGCCTCAGCGTGCGCCCCCAAACAGCGAGATCATGCGTACCAAATCCCGCGTTCAGCAGAAGGCGACCAGAGACCGTGTTGACGTCGTACATGCATACAATGATACATGGAAAGCGGCGCCCCAGGAGTGTTGCCCCATTTTCAAGTTCAACTACTTCGTCGGCACCCCTGCCGGGCAAAGGAGCCCGGCCCATACCAAGATTGCCAAGGTAACGAATTGCAGCCGCTCCCTTGCGTACGGCGGCCGCAAACGCCGCCTCGATGTTTGCTAACATCTCAGATGCCGAACCTTCCCGGCGCAAAATGACGAGCCGCCCTTCCCGGATCACACGATCCAAGTCCGGATATTTCTTCCGCAGAATCTCCAAAACCTCTTGATTCGCTTCCTCGTGCCCGAACAGAACGCAATACTGGGATTCGTTCTCGATCCCAAGCTCGAGAAAGCGAACTCCACGCTCGAATTCCTCCTCGTTCTGCCAGAAGTGAATGAGGTGTGAACCCAATGCGACCTCGTCCTCAGTAATGCCCAGGGCGATCTTGTCGGGGAGGATATTCATATAGACCACCTGTCGAGGAAAACTGAAGGTTCTATCTTAGACCGGAAATTGTGTACGTCAAGAATCGCGTAGACTCAGACAGGGTTCTTCTAGTCGCCCTTAAAACTCTCGTATCCCTGCCTGAATACGGACAGTGGAACGCGACGTGCATTCAATCGGTGGGTCGAAGAAGTTCAAGTTATGGGAACGATAGTGAGAGTTTTCGGTGATACACAAGAGCCGACGGTGTACGGTCGCCAAGAGGAGATCCGGCAATTAACAAACGTTATTGCCAGCCATCGGCCTTCCCTCACTCGGATAGCACTGCGCCTGGTGGGCAACGCGGCAGATGCCGAAGATGCGGTCCAGGATGCTTTCTTGTCCGCCTACACACATCTTGACCAATTCAAGAGGCAGGCGCAGATGTCCACCTGGCTGACTACAATCGTAATCAATGCTGCGCGCATGAAGGTGCGTCGGCGCCCCCGCCAGGTTCACATTCCCTTGGACCAGCAAGATGGAGAGCAGGACTATCACCCGTTGTCAGAGACGCTGTCAGATCGCCGGCCAAGCCCCGAAGATTTATGTCGAACGTGGGAATTTGCGGAACGGCTGGCGCAGGTGTCCGCACAGCTCTCTCCTGCTCTGCGTGGGACGTTTCAACTCCGCGGGGTGGATGGCTTGAGTATTCGCGAAACGGCACAAGCTCTGGGAATACCACACGGCACTGTAAAAGCGCGCGTCGCAAGGGCACGGAAGAAACTCAAACACCTGCTGCAGATACAAGTGAAATAGTCCGGTGCAAAACCAATTTCGCCCTCGATCAGCTCAATAAACTCAACGGCCTCGTACGGATCACTGAAAATCCCTCATTTGTCTAGGCATCTGGCCTCCGCGATCATTAGCCTATGCGCTCAATCGTAGTGTCGGGATGGCAGCACGGAGACTTCTGCCCGACACCGTTGCGTCGAAACCTCAACAATGGCTCGCCGACGACGGGTGTGTTTGCGGATCGCCAACGAGCCCAGGATTTTACACACAGCGGGCGGCTGGGTGCGTGATAGCTCGACCCAGCGCTGCAGTAGGGCTGCGAGGTCGTGATCGATCGTGCTCTGTACTAAGTAACCGCGATGATTGGCACGATTTTTGCTTCAACAAAACAAGGTATGTGGGTCATCCATTTGCAAGTGAGCCGGATATGAGGGTTAGACAGACACATACACCCGGCCGCCATAGGCGATATAAGGAGGATTTCGAAAACATGCACATTCGTTCTGTTGCAAGAGTTGTTCTGCACGTGGTGATCGCCCTGGCGATCATTTGCGTGGGTTGCAAACACTCTGTCGCGGTTGTCCCTGCTGCGGCGCCAGCTTCGCCACCGCCTCCACCTCAACCCACGGTGACTTTGCGGGCCACGCCAGTCAACGTGCAGCGTGGAGAATCGGCGACTCTGCGGTGGTCTTCCACAAACGCTGTATCTCTGACGCTCGCACCGGGGATAGGGATGGTGTCCGCCGAAGGTGACGGCACAGTGACGCCGAACGATTCGACGACCTACACCATTAAGGCTGCGGGCCCCGGGGGGTCCGCCACGGCCACCACCCTGGTTACTGTTACTGCGCCACCACGCCCACCGGCTGCCGTCGCTGTGGCAGCGTCGTCGCTTGAGGAACTCTTCAATAAGGAAGTCATGGATGCTTACTTCGATTTCGACAAATCGGACATTCGTCTCGATGCGCGCACTGCCTTGACGCAGACGGCGAATTTCCTAAAGTCTTACCCACCGTTGAAAGTCATCATCGAAGGCCACTGCGACGAGCGTGGGTCCACGGAATATAATCTGGCCCTGAGTGATCGCCGCGCGCAGGCGGCCAAGGACTTCCTGGTCTCGCTGGGTGTGCCTCCCGACAACATCCAGACGGTGAGCTATGGTAAAGAGCGGCCGTTTTGCACAGAACACACAGAAAACTGCTGGCAGCAGAATCGCCGCGCTCATTTCATAATGGCCAGCTAGGCAAATCTTCGGCGGATGGAACCGACAAAATTAGGGCCGGGCGCGCCGACAGCGTGTCCGTCCCTACCCTTTCAGCATGACTGAGGCGCAAGTCCGCGTTTTTATCCATATCTGCACCATCATCACGGTTTCACTGTTGGTACCTGCTCTCTCGAAATCCGTTCTTCGCGGTTTCTTCATCTCTTTGGCGGATTGCCAGGCTGGTTGATCCGTTACCGTGGCGTGATAGCGACGAGTGACCCCCGTTCCTCGTCATTTGAGTCTGTGTGGGCTGCGGTTCAGCCCGGCGAGGAGCTGACGCTATGCGAACTTTTATCGAGCGTCCGATCCAACAATGTTTCTTTATGAGGCGTTATCTATCAGTCCCTCGCATCTCGCCGTGTTCCCGGTAGGGACCGGGATGGGACTGACCTTGGTGGCCTCAGCGTACTTCGTGGCTTCGTGGTCTTAGAGTGAAACTGGTGACAATCTGAGCTCGACACAGACATGCCTCTCTCTCGGCAGTCGGCCCTAGACGCTTATCCGTGTGCAGCCCGGCGAAGTGGACCCCCTTGCGCGACCTCTGCGCATGTGGCTGCACATCGGCGGCAGGCCTCAGCACACTTCCTCATTGTTTCGCCTTCATGTTTCCCGCATTCGGCCGCGCAGGCTGTGCATAGCTCGGAACAAATACCGCACACGCGGTGAGCGAATGCAGAGCTGCCAGTCAGCAGGGCGATGCATGCTCGGCACAATTCAAGACATTCGTTGCAAAGCCGGATACAGTCCCTCATCATGACCGGATCGTGCGTCAGGGACTCATCGCGGTTTTGAGAGCACCAGCGTACGCACTGCAAACATT
>DATMOO010000156.1:0-4642 GCA_035568275.1 Candidatus Sulfotelmatobacter sp. | reverse complement strand
GCCTAGTGCCGATTGCGTCGAGATCGGCAATCACTTCACTTAGCATTTACAGTCTCGAAGCCTCAAGATTCAGCCGGCGCTCGCTTCGACAGCAAGTTTGCGAGTGGTCGCGGAAGATTTCATGACGCCTAGTGTGTCGGGGAATCGTCGGAGATTCTTGATATGATCGCTGAGCCGGCTCCGAGGATAGGAACTCGGCCGCAGAGGCCTCGACGCAATGAATCGCACGGTGCTCGGTTTGCTGTTTGCAGTTTGTTCAACAGTGCATCTCTCTTCGCAGATGGGCAATATGAACGCTCCGACGTTTACGAAGGATGTCGCGCCGATCCTGCAGAAAAACTGCCAAAGCTGCCATCGGCCGGGCGAAGCTGCCCCCTTCTCAATGCTCACGTACGAGGAGACGAGGCCATGGACTGGCGCCATGAAGCTGGACGTGAAGCAGAAACGGATGCCGCCCTGGTTTGCCGATCCTCAGGTTGGACATTTTTCAAATGACAGATCGCTCTCTCAAAAAGAGATCGATACAATTGTGTCTTGGGTGACCGCGGGCGCGCCCAAAGGCGATCCCAAAGACATGCCTGCACCCGTGAATTTCGTGGAAGGATGGGGCATTCCAAAACCGGACGCGATTTTTCAGTTGCCCAAAGAATTCCCCGTGCCGGAATCAGGCATGATCGAGTACCAATATGTCATCGTGCCCACCGGCTTCACGGAAGATAAATGGGTACAGGCCGTCGAAGTCCGACCTACAGAGCGCTCCGTGGTTCACCACATCATCGCGTACATTCGCGAACCTGGATCGAATTACTTCAAAGACCAAAAGCGAGGAGTTTTCTTCGAAGCTCCTCCGGCCAAAACGGATGAGAACGTTGACACGAGCGCTCTGCCCAGCGATTTTCTGGTTGGATATGCTCCCGGCCAGCCCGCGGAGGTCTTACCGGTAGGCGAGGCGAAATTGGTGAAGGCCGGATCCGACATCGTATTCGAGGTGCACTACACGCCCAACGGAAAAGCGGTGATGGACCGAACCAAGCTGGGCCTGATATTCGCCAAAGAGCCGCCAAAGAAGAGAGTGCAGACATTGTCGGCGGTCAATGGCACTTTCAAAATTCCTCCCGGCGATCCTAACTACCGCGTGGATGCTTCCTTTGAAATTCGCAAGGAGGTGATCCTGGCCTCGATTCATCCACACATGCACGCCAGGGGAAAGGATTTTGAATATCGCATCGTATTTCCGGGCGGTGAGACGCGGACGATCCTGCGCGTGCCGCAATACAACTGGCACTGGCAGCTTTGGTACAACCTCGACGAACCAATGGTGCTGCCCCCTGGGGCGCGAATAGAATGCACAGCGCATTTCGACAACTCGCCGAACAATCCGGAGAATCCAGACCCCACAAAGACCGTGATCTGGGGCCAGCAGAGCTGGGACGAGATGATGGTGGGCTTCTTCAACCTGGTTTACGATCCGCGGATCTCTCCCAAAGACTTGCAGCCGGAAAAGAAAGTTGTGTCCAACAGCAAGGATTCAATCGCTGATCATTGACGCCAAAGGCCGAACATTAGGACCACCAACAAACTCCAATATGAAGATTGCTCCTCGCGCCCTGATCATCCTCGCCGTGCTCTCTGCATTTTCCACGGCTCAGTCTGGTCCCCCACCAAAGAAACACCTCCTTGTCATCGGAGAAGAAAAAGGATACCGGCACGACTCCGTGTCCCATGCCATGGCGACCATCGAGCGACTGGGGCGGGAAACCGGGCTTTGGGACACCACACTTCGCACCGACACCGAGGTACTAACCAAGAAGAAGCTGGAATACAACGCAAAAAACTTGAACGACTTCGACGCTGTGCTCTTCTTTACCGGGGGCGACCTCGAAATGAATGCCCAGCAGAAGGCCGACTTCCTGTCGTTCATCCACGACGAGGGCAAGGGATTTATTGGCTTGCACAGCGCTGCCATCACGTTCGTGGACTGGCCGGAATTTGTGGAGATGGTTGGTGGGACTTACGACGAGCACCCGTGGACTACGTTCGATGCGCCCATCCTCGTGGAGGACCCGGGCTTTCCGGGCATGCAACAATTCCCGCATTCTTTTACGTTGCGCGACGAAATTTACCAGATGAAAGACTACTCACGCGGCAAGGTGCGAGTGCTGATGCGGCTCGATGTCAACAAGCTCGACATGAAGAACAAGCATGTCCATCGCACCGACGGCGATTTTGCTGTAACTTGGGCAAAGATGTACGGCAAAGGGCGCGTCTACTACACGACTTTAGGGCACGTGGAAGCGAACTGGGACAAACCGGAGTTCCAACAAATGATTACCGAGGCCATCAAATGGGCGATGGGGTTGGAAAATGCAGAACTGACATCCCGTCCGCTGCCCGCAAACTAGCCTGGCGAAAAAGCAAGACAGCGAGGGGTTCATTGATTCGGGAAGTTGCGATCACGAGAAGAAGTTTTGTGAAGACGGTGGCCGGCGGCTTGGCTGCAACCGCACTTCCCTGGCGCGCCGCGGCGAAGCTGAACGTTGGCATTGGCACCTACAGCTATCACAGTCTCTCGATGGACGAAATGATCGTGCAGTTGAAGGCGCTGCGAGTTGCGGAAATCGAAATGTCGCGGGGTGAGTTCATGCTGATGAACCACCCCACCGAGGCACTATTTCGTTCGGCTCGAAGCAAACTTGATCGAGCGGGAATCCGCTGCGTGTCCTACTACACGGCAACTATCAAAGAGGATCAGGACTTAGAAAACGCTGTGCGGTTCGCCAGGCTGCTGGGTAGCAGCAACATTACAGGCGACGCAACGGGCAGCATTCTGAATCGAATCGATCGGCGCTTTACGCAGGAACAGTTGACCTTCGGAATCCACAATCATTACTTCAAGGGCGAGAAGTTCGCCTACGAGAGTCCGGAGGATGTGCTGAGCGCTCTCGCGGGACTTTCCAAAACCGTCGGCGCCACAGCAGATGTAGGACATTTTGCATCTTGCGGCCATGATCCCGTCGACGCCGTGCAGAAATTGGGACCTCGTCTGATACTGGTGCACCTCAAAGATATTCAGGCCGCGGACGGCGAAGTGAACGTGCTCCTTGGAACAGGAATTTCTAAGATTTCTGCGGTCATGCAGGAACTGCACCGGCAGAATTTTGCGGGACTGGTGGCTGTGGAATACGAAAAAGAGGGAGACGTGAACGACGACATGCGGCACGATATGGAATTTGCACGCAGACTCGCCTAGCGGCCTGGCATAGGGGACAGAAGAAAATGTGGAGAGTTTTTCTATTCTTATCGATTTCTCTAAGCACCTGGGCGCAAGACGCGCATCCGATCCTCGCGCTTGGTTCGCCCGCGCCTGACTTCGAACTACCTGGCGTGGATGGAAAGACCCACAAGCTCAGCGATTATGCGGCGAGTCCAATCCTAGCTGTGGTCTTCACTTGTAATCATTGCCCGATCGCGCAGATGTATGAAGAGCGTATCGCGAGGCTGGCCGCGGACTACAAGGACCGGGGCGTGGCCGTGGTGGCGATTCAGCCCAACGATCCGAAGGCGATCCGGATCGATGAAC
The DNA here is from genome assembly GCA_035568275.1 of Candidatus Sulfotelmatobacter sp. GTDB lineage: Bacteria > Acidobacteriota > Terriglobia > Terriglobales > Acidobacteriaceae > Sulfotelmatobacter. The sequence goes on along the minus strand of DATMOO010000156.1, from coordinate 1,062 downwards.
TGGACTCCTCGGATATCAGCGACAGCCTGGCCGAGATGAAAATCCGCGCCGAATATAAGCATCTGCAATATCCCTATCTTTACGATGGCGACACGCAAGCGGTGGCCAGGGCGTATGGTCCGCAGGCAACGCCGCACGCCTTTATCTTTGATCAGGAACGTCGCCTGCGCTACGAAGGCCGCCTTGACAACAGCTACCGAATAGAGCTGGTGAAGACGCAAGATGCGCGCAATGCGATCGACGCGATACTGGCGCATCAGGAAGTCGCCGTGAAACACACCGGAGTTTTCGGTTGCTCGACGAAATGGCAGGAGAAGGCGTCTTCGCGGATCGAGGGCTTGCGGAAGATTGAGGCGCAGCCCGTGCAACTCGAGATGGCGGCTGCCGCCGACTTGAAGACGCTCCGCGCCAATCCCAGCAAGCAGATGCTCCTGGTCAGTTTCTGGGCGACCTGGTGCGGTTCGTGCATAGCCGAGTTCGCCGATCTCGAAGACACTTACCGGATGTACAGCGTTCGCGATCTGGGATTAGTCACGGTATCGACCAACATGCCTGACGAGACAAATACCGTCATGAAATTGCTGGAGAAGATGCACGCCACCAGCCGCAATCTGCTTTTTGCTTCCGACGACACCGCGTCGCTGCAGGCGGCATTCGATCCCAACTGGGAGTCGGCCGTACCTTACACCGTATTGCTGGCTCCTGGCGGCAAGGTGCTTTATCAGAAGCAGGGATCGGTCGACATTCTAGAACTGCGCCGGAAGATCCTTGCCTACCTGGATTCTGACTATATCGGCTTCAACAAGTATTGGTCGGGCGAGTAGCGGTTTGCAAGGATCGAGGATGGTCTCGCGCTGCGACGCCGACACGTTTCCGGCCAACGGATACCTGCGTTAACCCTTCCATCGCAGAAAAGAACCCGGTTGAAACTGATCGGAGAATCGCCAGAACAACTCTGCGATAAGTTCTTCACTTTTCTTCCAGAAAGCCTCGGCAGTTTTGCATCGAGCGCTACCCGCGCACCTCTTCGGTCATAGACTCGACGCTTACAGAGGAGAGAAT
>DATMOO010000155.1:0-12128 GCA_035568275.1 Candidatus Sulfotelmatobacter sp. | reverse complement strand
TGGCAAACCAACCGACCAAGAACACATTCGAAATTCGTAAACGGCCCGCGCCCACCTCCCCCCGAAGAAGGCGCGGGCCCCGGTGTCTAGTGGTGTGCAAAAAAGGGAACCACCCTCGCTCAATGCGGGGTTCCACTTGCGAACCAGAGACATCGGAAAACTCAATGAAATTGGATCAGTTGAATGACCCCATCGCCCATTCGGACGGATGGATCGTTGATCCTACTCTCACGGGAAATTTAGGTGGCTCTCAGATGAGAAACGTGCAGAGGAGTTCACTCATTGGTGTGCTTAAGTGTAAGTGCATCGCGACGCCGTTTGGTGAGGAAGTGATCTGACTCGCGTTGAGCATTCCGGCTTTCGCTGCTAGTTGGCCAGTTCAGTCCGCACCGCGCCATCAAGTGGGGCGGCGCGCGGATCTACTGGATCCATCGTTGCTGTCCACCATGAGAATAGCCATGACTGCGTTCACCGCGATGCCGGCAGCCACGACCCGAGCGAGAAATCCCACGATCAAACTCAGTCCTCCGAAGAACTCTGCCGTAACCGCGATAACGGTGATTTCTGTGGGAGCAGAAAAGGTTCCAGCGCGAAGACTCATCGAGGCGGAAAAGCATAGCTTCCGAGCCAACTCAGCATGCTCTACACACTCTGTGCGAAAAACAGAACCCCCAAAACCAGACGAAGCATGGCGGTGGCAAAGCTCTGATTGGTCGTCATCAATCTGCGAAACACTGAAGGGCGCTCTTTCGCAACATTGATCCTCCGCGGACTGGACTGCTCCCCAGTCCAGCACAGGATTAGATCGGCCAGTTCCGACGAGTCCGGACAATGGCCAAGCGTCCAAAATCTGTTTGGAGACATCATTGTTCTAAGACCTACTTGGCTCGACACGCCCTTGCGCTGTGGCTCACCCGACGATTGAGGCACGAACTGCACCAGTCCGCCGGTTATTACGCACGGGGCAGGTAATGCCATGTGGCCCTGCGTCATGACGAACTGGGCCGTCCACCGCGAGCGCAGTTGCCCTTCGACCAACTCACCGCGGTTTGGGGTCCTGACTACGGAGACTAAGTCGACTACCTGCACGTCTTCGTGAAGAACTTGCGAAAGAAGATGGAACCGAATCCCGAATAACCGCAATACATCACAACCGAACTGAAGGGCCTGGTGGAATCTTTATAAAATCTTCATGCTTTATCCAGTACTTCTTAGGCCTTTTACCTCATCATCAAGCATAGAGTTCCACGAGGAGAACTGGTCCATGATTGCCAACGCGTTTGCTCTGATTCTAGCTATTGGAATTCCATTTCTCCTATATTGCTTGTGGAACTTCTCCCGTGAACTCAGGCCCTCCAGGTCCGCCTCAGTCTTGTCTTCGAGTTCGCCGCATCGGGTTGCGCTTAGGGCCACGCCGATGTCCCGGTTCAGAAGCCAACCGCACACCGTTCAGTTGCGAAACCAGGTCGCATGGCCTCTTAAACTGGATCTCTTTTTCGAAGTACAGTTGTTCCAAGATCTTCGTGGGAGACTATTCCCCTCAGGCACATGATGTCGGTAGCCTTTGCGCAACCGGAAGGATATAGTGCGCCGATAATCTGTGGGAAACCGCTTTGGTTTCCCGGAACGCCGTTTCTGAACCCGAGACAAAACGCTGAACGGCCCCCAGAATATTTCGTGCCCACTCCGCATCCCGAGCGTCGCAAATCGCGGACCCGAAGGCTCGAAGTCCTCGCGAAATTCGAATTCGGCATCGATTGCTTCCAATTGCCGACCATCCGTTCGTGAAGCGCAGCCACGCATAAATGAATTGCGATCTTTTAGCGACAACTGCTACCGTCCGGTCTCGCCACCTGATCCAGCGAGATTCCATTTGCTTCCGCAAGGCCATTAGTAGGAGAATATCGACCGCTTCGGCCCTTCGTCGGAAGCGGCTACCTCTTTGACACAGCCGCTTGAGTGGACAACATGGACGTCTCGTCTCACGATGTCCTTCTCGTAGGTGGTGGTGGCGCAGGACTGCGTGCTGCCATCGCCGCTGCCGAGGTCAATCCCCAGCTCAGTATTGCCGTGGTTTCCAAGGTTTATCCCATGCGCAGCCATACGGTTTCTGCCGAAGGCGGCGCCGCCGGCGTAATCAAGGAGGACGACAGCCTTGACGAGCACGCCTACGACTCCATCTCGGGAGGCGACTGGCTATGCGATCAGGATGCGGTTGAAACATTCGTTAAGGAAGCCCCGCAGGAGTTGTTGCAGCTGGAACGGTGGGGTTGCCCGTGGAGCCGCGAGCCAAACGGCCATATTGCGGTCCGCGCCTTTGGCGGAATGAAGAAGCGGCGAACCTGGTTTGCCGCTGACAAAACCGGCTTCCACATGCTGCACACCCTGTTTCAGACCAGCTTGCGATTCGATCCCATCACCCGCTATGACGAATGGTTTGTCACCAAGTTGCTGGTGGACGAGGGCCGGGTTCAGGGCGTCGTAGCCATCGAGTTGATGTCTGGAAGAATCCAGGCGATAACCGCGAAGGCAGTCATCCTTTGCACGGGCGGTTGTGGCCGGATCTTTCCCTTTACCACCAACGCGAACATTAAGAATGGCGACGGAATGGCTTTGGCATACCGAGCTGGGGCGCCACTGAAGGACATGGAGTTCGTGCAGTACCATCCCACCGGACTTCCGTTCACCGGGATCCTGATCACAGAGGCAGCACGGGCCGAGGGCGGCTACATGCTGAATAAGGACGGCTATCGCTATCTGCAGGACTACAACCTCGGAAAGCCACAGCCCAAGCCGGTATTGCGTTCCATGGAACTGGGACCTCGGGATCGTCTGTCCCAGGCTTTTGTGAGCGAAGACCAAAAGGGACGAACCATCCAGACACCCTACGGTTCGATCGTCCACCTCGATCTGCGCCACCTCGGCGAGAAGGTCATCAACACCAAGCTTCCCTTCGTCCGCGAACTCTGCATGAAGTACCAGAACATTGATCCGGTCAAAGAGCTGATTCCGGTGCGGCCGGTAGTGCACTACATGATGGGCGGTGTAAGCACAGACATCGACGGAGCCACGCCTCTAGCCGGTTTGTATGCCGCGGGCGAAGTCGCATGCGTGAGCATCAACGGGGCGAATCGCCTCGGCTCCAATTCGTTGCCTGAATGTCTCGTGTTCGGAGCACGCGCCGGAAAAGCTGCAGCCCTTTTTGCGGCCCAGCAGAAGGCGCCCAATAGTAGCGTTCTGGCGCAAGCCACAGACGAACGGAAGAGATTGGAGTCACAATTCCTTTTCAAAACCCGTGGGCGGGAACGTATCTCAACCATCCGCGAGGGAATGCAGACAACAGTCGAGAAGTGTGCGGGAATCTATCGCGACGGAGCATCACTGGCGGAGGGAGCTGACACACTTCGGCAGCTACAGGAGCGATTCGCAGACATCAATCTGGATGACCACAATCGCACATTCAATACCGAGTTGGAGGCAGCGTTGGAACTGGGCTTCATGCTGGACGTTGCGGAATCCATCGTGCAGTGTGCCCTGCATCGGACTGAATCACGCGGCGCACATCAACGCACCGACTTCCCCGCACGAGACGACAAGAGATTTCTAGCCCACTCGATTGTGTGTCGCAATCCGGATGGTTCGTCGCGAGTCGAACTTCTGCCGGTGAAGATTACGCGCTGGGCGCCAGGAGAGCGGGTCTACGGCGAGTTATCGCAAACGAAAGAGCGGCCGGAGGCAGTATCGACAAGGAAAGCCGGGTGATCATGGCTGACAAGATCATTCTCGAGGTGGCACGTTACTCCCCGGAGCAGGACACCAAGCCATGCTTCGCGACGTACGAGGTCCCCGTTCACAAGGAATGGGTCGTGCTCGATGCTCTCAATTACATTAAGGATAAGGTAGACGGTTCGCTCACCTACCGGTGGTCCTGCCGCATGGGTATCTGCGGCAGTTGCGGCATGATGGTCAATGGCGAACCAAAGTTGACCTGCGCTACGTTCTTGTCGTCGTATGCCCACAACGGAAACAAGATTCGAGTCGAACCATTGCGCTATTTCCCGGTGGTACGTGACCTGGTCACGGAGTTGAGCGATTTCCTCGTCAAATTGAAAAAAGTGAAGCCGTGGCTCATTCGCAAAGACGCCGTACCGCTCTCGCAAGGTGAATTCCTGCAGACTCCTGAGCAACTCGATTACTACAAGCAATTCAGCATGTGCATCAATTGCACACTATGCTACTCGGCTTGCCCTGTAGTCGGGCTGGACCCCAAATTTGTCGGCCCGGCTGCGATTGCTCTGGCCCAACGCTACAACCTGGACTCGCGCGATCAGGGTGCCGTCGAGCGAATTGCGGTGCTGGCGCACCCCGAAGGGATCTGGGGCTGCACTTTTGTAGGAGAATGCACGAAAGTCTGTCCCAAGCATGTCGACCCTGCAGGAGCAATTCAGCAGTACAAGCTAAACGCGGTACTCGACTGGCTAACTTCTTTTGTCATGCCGAGAGGTCACAACAGTCAGGATGTAAAGTCATGAGGCAGGAAATAGTTAAGGCAGCGCCGGCCTATACGGAATTTCATCCCCGATGGTATCGGGCGCCTGTGTCGGTCTATTGGTGGCTGGGACAATGGCGCTATCTGAAGTTTATTCTTCGCGAGCTGAGCAGCTTATTTGTAGCAAGCTTTGTAGTGATCACACTGTTACAAGTGCGAGCATTGCGGAACGGACCCGAGGCGTATTCCCGCTTCCAGCATTGGCTGCAGTCGCCGTGGGTGATTGCACTCAACTTCGTCAGTTTCTTGTTTGTCGTCTTCCATACCATCACCTGGTTCAATCTGGCGCCGCGAGCCATGCCCATATGGGTGCGTGGGAAGCGGCTTCCCGAGTTCCTTGTCGCCGCGCCCAATTACGCTATCTGGCTGGTGGCGTCGGTTGTGATCGCGTGGTTCGTGTTGAGGTAAGCATGGCAAGACAGTCCGATGAGGCTTTCTTCTGGATGTTATTCAGCGCTGGCGGAGTGATCGCGGCGATTCTCATCCCCGTGCATCTCTTTCTGTTCGGACTAGCATTTCCACTGGGCTGGCTACCGGCGCCCGACTACGGACGCCTGATGTCGTTGGTCCATATGCCGCTGGTCCGGGTCTATTTGTTCGTGTTTTGCTCGTTACCACTTTTCCATTGGGCACATCGTTTTCGCTACACACTCTATGACGGACTCAAGGTGAAACACTTGAATGAAGTAATCTTTGCGCTCTGCTACGGCGGCGCCGTGGCCGGAACAGTGCTGGCAGCATATCTGACATGGACAATTGCGTGATGAACGGAAGAACAAAGAAACGCATTTCTTCGTTTGTTTAGGACTAGCGACTTGCAGATTTGGAGGCAACCCATGGAACTCAAACTGAAGATGATTTCGAAGGATGGTGTTGAGGAGGCGCTTTCCAAGGTGACACTCTATCGTTACCTAAACGAACCGGAAGAGGCGGAGTCGATCTGTCACGACATCCTGGCAGCGGATCCTGAAAACCAGATGGCCCTGCGCATGCTTGGCCTGACGATTACCGACCAGTTTAGTGGCCAGTCGTCGGACCGCTACGCCGATGCAGGGACCGCATTTCAACGCCTGAACGATCCATACGAGCGGCTCTACTACGCCGGCCTCCTTTGTGAGCGACGTGCCAAGGCCCAGATGCGGGCAGGCCGTCCCCCACAGATGCTGGTGAGTCTTTTCAAAGAAGCGATGCAGTATTTCGACGAGGCGGAAACTCTCCATCCGACTGGGAACGACGACGCCGTACTCCGCTGGAATCGATGCATACGCCTGCTCGAAAAACTTCCTCAGTTCGAGTCAGAGGAACACCACACGACCCTGGAAGATGCCGATACTGCTCCGGTCGGGATCAGTCGTGGCACCGTCCGGAAAGCTGGGTGATCAGAAGCACAACCTTTTCTTTCGTCAACTATTGATCCAAGAACATCTGCTTCTGGCGGACTGAAAAACCTCAGGCCTGAATCGCGAACATACCGGACCGGATGCTCTGTGGTTCTCGGCGGGGCCCTTGTCGTAGGTCGGGTTCTTCTTCGGGTGGACGCAATCTACGGGCAGGCGGCGTTCTTTGGCCCCATGCAGGGTTCGGCAATCACATAGGCCATAGCCATCTCCCCCATCACCATCTAACGGTACGTTCGAGAGAACATTCAAGCACTGCTCGCGGTAAACTCGTGCGCATGGCGCCGACAATTGAAAAACTTTCCGCGGTCACTTTTCGCGTTGCGAACATGACAGAATCGGTGTGTTTTTACCGGGATGTTTTGGGCATGAAACTTCTCTACGGTGGAGAGGGCACAAGTTTCTCTTCGCTTCGGTCTGAGAATCCACAATCTGCGATCCTCAATCTGGAACAGGGTAAGCCGATGACTCGATGGGGCCGGCTGATCTTTCACGTTACGGATGTGGACGCACTGTGGACTCATCTGAAAGAGAGTGGCTTTAATCCGGAAACTCCACGTGACGCCTCGTGGGGAGAACGCTTCTTCCACATGCCCGATCCGGACGGCCACGAGCTATCTTTTGCGCGCCCGCTATCATGAGTTGCGGAGAGCTGCGTATGGAACAAGTATGCCGGTGACTGTGGAGTTGGAGCACGCAGGCGGAGCTTTCGAGAAAGAGCGGGCGCAAATGCTGGAGGCTTCTGCGACGGAGCCTTGTTCTCAGTTCGTTGCCCGCCTTCGTGCCACTGGAGGCAGGCTAGGCGCAAGCGATCTTATCTCAATGGCACCTTCAACAGGACCCTTGGGCACGGGGCGTATACCGTAAACTTCTTCGACGGTGGCGCGCAAGATTTCGGCGACGCTCCACGCTTGAGCAATGCACCCAACAGGCCTGTGCGGGTAGTCTCCATCGAATATTTCAGAGATGTGGCCGAGCCCAGCATCGGCCAAATGATCCTTCAGGGGAGACAACCAGGTCTCCGCCTGCTGCCGCGCTGCTTGACTGCCCCCGTTCACTTTGATGAACGCGGTAATGAACGGTCCCATCAACCAGGGCCACACGGTCCCTTGGTGGTAGGCGCCGTCGCGACTGTGGGGATCTCCGGTATAGCGGCCACGATATTGAGGATCGTTGGGGGCCAAAGTCCGCAGGCCATACGGCGTGAGGAGATGTTGTTGCACGACGTCGACCACAAGCTTGGCACGTTCCGGACGTAACATCGTGTAAGGCAGGCTGACGGCGAAGATCTGGTTGGGACGGATGCTGGCGTCAGGCACGCCGGTATTCACAACATCATAAAGATAGCCGCCCTTGTCGTTCCAAAGCATGCGATTGAAACTCCACCTGACCAGCGTCGCCAATCCGTTGTACCGTTTGCGCCCGTTTTCATCGCCCAACCGTTGTGCGAAGTCCTCCATGATGCAAAGCGCGTTATACCAGAGCGCCTGAATCTCCACTGCGTTTCCACGCCTGGGAGTAACCACCCAATCGCCGACTTTGGCATCCATCCACGTCAGCTGCACTCCCGGCTCGCCGGAGTACAGCAGGCAACTGGCGTCGACCTTAATGCCAAATCGAGTGCCCCGCAGGTGCCAATTGATAATGTCAGTGAGTACGCCATAGAGACTACCGACAAACTGGAGGTCACCAGTGTAGGAAAGGTAAGACCGAAGTGCTTCAAAGAACCATAAGGTCGCGTCGACCGTGTTGTATTCAGGTGTCTCTCCAACATCCGGGAACACGTTCGGGAGCATGCCGCGATCCACGTGATGGGCGAAGGTCTCCAGAATACTGCGCGCGACCTCGAAGCGGCGGTTGGGGAGAGTCAAACCGGGCAGAGCAATCATCGTATCGCGGCCCCAGTCGCTGAACCATGGATAACCCGCGATCACGGTCTTCTTGTCACCTCGGGAAACGATGTAATGGTTGGCGGCATTACTTAGTTCCTTGACGAAACTGTCCTCTACTGGAGAACTCATGCCGATCTGCCGCCGCCTGGATAGTTCGTTTTGCTTGCATAGGGCCGCTCTTGCGATGTCTCGTCGCTCGGTCGAGGCGATAACTGTGGCCCTCTTGAGCGTTCCAAGATCGAAACGCAAGACGCAGGGATTGAAAAGGTCTTCCGTATGATCGAGTCCGCGCTCGCGCTCCGCCTCATAGTTGAAGTTTCGATACCAATTCGCGGTGGTCTCCACTGTCGCGGCGTCGTGTGACAGGTGCAGAGTGGGCAGCCCCTGATAGGGAGAAATACTAGCCAGGCCGGGTTGCGCACTGACGGCGCCGTCGATCGCGCGATTTTCATGAGTCAGGCTGTGATAATCGCGGAAAGCGAGCAGGGGGCGAAGCTCAAGGAGGACTGCACGGGCTTCGCCAGCGCTCTGCATTTCATACTGCACGACTGTCGTGTTCTCCCCCTGAACCATGAAAACGGTCTTCTCGATCTGAACACCCTGGACTTCAAACGTGAAGATTGGGAATGGCTCGAGGCGGAACTGTTTGAGATATTGGAACCCTTTGGGATGCACAACTCCCTGATACTGATTCGAGCACAAGTCAAACGCCCGGCCATCGATGAGGACAGTTTCTTCCAACTTGGAAAGAAGCACCAGGCGTCCAACCGGAGGCTTAGTGGCGGCGACGAGAAGACCGTGATAGCGGCGGGTATTGATTCCGGGCAGGGTGGAAGAAGCGAAGCCCCCGAGTCCGTTGGTCTCAAGCCATTCGCGGCGGCAAGCCGCCTCGAGGTTGCCGCACAGGTCTTGTCCAAAACGGATCATGGTACATGCTCTCTAAATCTGGCGCGAGACGAGGTAGCCGCAGATCAGAATGTGTACGAAACTCCGATCAATGGAACTACCTTCGCCCGCAAGCCGCCGTCATCGAGCTTAATCTGAACGTTACCGGTGACCAGCCAATTGCCAAACGGGCTATACTTGCCGCCAAGTGCGAGGTCGTTCGTGTTAAAGGAACGGTGAATGGGAATGGTTTGCGCCACATCGGGATGTAATTTCAGTAGCACATCCTGCCACGCGCCGATCCTCAATCCGGGAGCTTCGTAGAATCGTTGGCCCAGAAGGTCTACTGCGAGTGTCAGCTTGTGGGTGACGCCAGCGTCAACGCCGGCCGAATAGAACAGCTGATCGGGAAGACGGCCTTTCGTTCCCTTGACCGCATTCCCCGCCAGAATTGAGCTGCCATTGAACTCATACCCTAGGTTGGCGTGAGGAGATATACGGGCTCGATAGGAACCCGAAAGGAAAGGTTTGACACCAGCCGCACCCGTGCCGAGAAAGTTGTTCTCATCCCCGCTGGGCAACCGTACGTCCGCTCCCAAGGCGACTGCCGCCCGCTCACGCTTGAACACAGTGCCCTTTGCACGTAAGACGACGTCACCAATTCCGCTGGCGGTCCTGGCGTTAGGAAAGTCTGCTGTCAGGCTAGTAGCGGGATGCATTGGATCAAAATAGTGGAAATAGCCCGAACAACTTTGGGTCGCAGCGCAGCCCTCCACTGGCCCCGTGCCTGCGTAGAGACGGCCTAATAGACTGTTAGGGTCGGCCTGCGGTGGTATCGGCTGCGAGATGGGGTCAGGTGTCCGGACAATAGTCGCATGCGACACAATACCCAGCCGGACATTAAGGATCGGCACTGCGACTGACACATCGATCCGGTTCGTTAGACCGTATGTCGCGTAGAATGTGAACTGATGTACCTTCAGATCGATCCGGTTTGTGGTTCTGATGTATTCGAGTTCAACTCCAGGGATTCCTGGAGAAGGATTGTGGATTGGATCGTTGTTGTGCGTTCCATCTGGATTAACCGTATCAGCGTGATTGTACACGGCCGGGAGGCGCTTAAGATCGATTCCGTCCAGAGAGCTAAAGGGAAAATACTGGTAGGTGCCAGCGACGAAGACTCGGTGGCGACCGATAGTTTCAGCGCGTTCGCCCAGGATAGGCCCGTAGCTTTCTGTTGAGCGCTTCAACACTCCATTTTCAAATAGGAAAATAATGCCGGAGGTTGGCGACGCTAATCTGAGGGACGTCAACTCCGAACCAACGGAGGAGTTCAAAGCTGCAGCATTTGACTGAAAGTCGCTGTCGAAATGTGCCTTGTGCGCTTGGTTGGGGAGGTTCACCCCAACTTGACCAACTGACGGGTCATACAGTAGCGGAATGACGCAAATCAACTTGTTTGGGGCGGGGCAAGTTTGGGCCTGAGCTAGGAGCCAAGTAGGGTTCGCTGCAACGACGAACAACCCCAGGACCAAAGTGGCGGCTTTGATTGTTGACATGGGGACCTTCACTCCTTACCTTGCGTTCGCTAGATTTCTCATCTACCTGCCGGCTGATTGTATCTGCCAGTTACCTGCTGAACCGGGCGATTCCTTCTTCTTCAAAGTCATAGTGAAGCTGGAGGGTTTCGGATTCTCCTGTCTACCATCTCTCATGACGTAGTTGAGGTTAAGCGTCACTTTCACCGTCGCCTCATCGCCACTAATCTGCGGCTCTTGGTCAATTTTGTAAGTTGATGCCACACTGCTGGCCATCTTAAAAAAATCCCGTATAGTCGCAGCTTCTTTATTGTCCATTGTCGGCCAAATCCTTCTCAGGGCACCGATGTTCCTATCGTTGTATGCCTGGCTGTATTGCGCAACTACTGCGAGAACCGCAGCCTTGTCGTCCACAAGTGGCTTGGGCGGCTTCGCGGGGTTGGCCGCCTCGGTCAGTCTCTCTATTGCGTCTTGAGCCTGACTCAGATGTTTACCTGCAGGCATCCCCGAAACATAGGCTTGCAGGCTCCCTTTGTCGTTCTTGTTGGTTCTCTCCCAAGCCATGTCGTCCAGACGTCCGAAAATTTGATCGTGCCGCGTGCCCGATGGATAATCCTTGAGGAAAGCTTGCAGCGTTGCCTCGTCTCCGGAGCTCCGCGCTTCCTGGAAGCGCAGATCGTCAATCTTTTTACCTGCCGATTCGAAATGGGCCCCCTGAGGATGCTGCCGTTGATAATCGCGAAATGCCTGAATCGTGTTCGTGGACTCGGTCTTTCGCCAAGTAAGGTTTTCCTGCGCCTCGTCCCGATGCTTTCCGTTCGGAGATTTTGCCAGGTATTCCTCAAATGTGGCAGCGGTGCCTGCGGCCATGGCCTTATCCCAGTACAACTTGTCGAGCGTTGCTTCTAATTCCCCAAGATGTGGACTATTTGGATGCTGGGCCCGGTACTGCTCTAGCTCGTCAGTACTTCCCGAGTTGGCGACCTGCGGCCAAGCATCGGGTTCCTCCGCTTTGGGCGGGGGCACTTGATTAGGAGGGGAAGAGGAAAGGGCGAATTCTTTTTTCGCCAAGTTTACGCGTTCGCCGGACGCGAAACTTTTCTGCATTTTACCCGATTCGCCTTTTTTGTCCACTACTTTGATTTCGTGAACACCAGGAGTAATGGATGAGAAGGTTCCGGCTGAGCCTATGGTGCCAATCGGGTTATTGTCGAGGAATACCTCTGACCCTTTATTCCAACCGCGGATTCGCATGCTGGCCAGTGCGATGAGGGGAGGCTTGGTAGTCGAGGGCGGAGCGGTGGTCGTGGGTGGGGCGGTGATCGTGTTCGAGGGCGGCTTCTCGTTCCCTGCAACCGCGGGCAACTCGCTCAGAATTATCGGAAATGTATTAGCACCTTTGGCTTGCACAGAAATGGTTTGTGTCTGTGTTGTATACCCCTTATGTGAGAATTCCAGATCGTGCTTTCCTGGGCGCAACTTGATGCTGCAGTAGGGCGTCACACATTCCTGTCCTGTGGATTTAATCCGGACGGTGGTCCCGAGCGGGGGCGTGGTCTTAAACTCCACGGGGACAGCCCCGGGGATAAGTATCCAGACCAGGGTCGCAACCACGGCCAACAGGGCGGCGCCTCCTGCGACGAGCACACGAGGATTCGTGAGAACGTTGGAAGGGACTACGACGACCGTTTTGCCGCCCTCGGCGTCCTTTAACGCTTCTATGCGACGGCGAGTCTGCTCTGCGAGCTTTTGTTCTTCCTGCTGACGTTTCTTCTCTGCTTTCTCACGGGCTCGTTGCTCTTCCGCCTGCTGACGTTCTTGCTGACGCTGTTGCTCTGCCTCTCGTTGCCGTATACGTTCCTGCTCA
>DATMOO010000154.1:0-4488 GCA_035568275.1 Candidatus Sulfotelmatobacter sp. | reverse complement strand
TTAATCAGGCATGTGGAGTGCTTTCGCATTCGACATGACTTGGGGTAACCTCCGGCCTGAGCTATTCGTGTCTCAGCGCAACCAGCGGATCGACGCGTATCGCGCGCCTCGCCGGTATATAACAAGCAAGCAGAGCGACACCGATGAGAAGAAGCGCGACACCCGCAAACGTCACAGGATCTGTCGGCCTCACGCCGTAAAGCAGTCCTGCCATTAAGTGCGACAAGATCAGCGCACAAACGAGCCCAACCGCAGCGCCGGCAATGGCCAGCCCCAATCCTTGACGTAGAACCATTCGGAGGATGTTCCGGCTTTGCGCCCCAAGCGCGAGACGAATCCCGATCTCGTGGGTGCGCTCGCTTACGATGTACGAAATCACTCCGTAAATTCCAAGCCCTGCGAGAAGCAACGCGGTCAGAGCGAACAGACCAACCATTTCCATCGAGAATCGCCTCTCGGAGAGTGACGCGGAAAGAGCGTCATTGAGTGTCTGCGCCCCGAAAACCGGGAGTTCCGGGTTGACGGCCTGCACCTGCTCACGCAACTCGACTGGAGTCGCTGCGGGGTCCAGTCGTCCACGCAAAAATATCACCAGCTCTTTAGACGCCCCTTGAGACGGCGCCTGATACAAGCTCGTATAGATTTGCGGAACGCTCGATTCCACCAGCGATTCAGTCCGAGCATCCGCTATCACGCCGACCACCGTAGTCCAGGAAGAGTCCTCTGGAGACAGCTTGAGGCGCTCGCCAAGGGGATCCCCGCTTGGCCAGTAGGTCCGCGCGAACGCCTCGTTGATCACCGCGACAGCCGGGGCGGTTTCGTTGTCCATCTCGCCGAATAAACGGCCACGCTGCAGTGTGACCCCCAGCAAGTGAAAATAGTCTGGCGTCACGCTCGACGTTTCGACCAATGGAGGCTGCTTGCTCTGGATCTCGCGACCTTCGAGGACCAACGGGGATTGGGTTGGATCGTGATTCAATGGAATGGATGCTCTATTTCCGAGGGCTATTTCTTCGACTCCGGGCAACGTCCTGCCACGGCGAAGTAATTCACGTATGAATGGCGCCTCTTGAGCAGGGGTTCCGTAGATGTCGGTCTTCGGGTCATTTGGTTCAGGCAGCCACGTCCGAACCGCCATTACATTCTGAGGATTGAATCCCAGACTAACATTCAACAAGTCCCAGAAACTGCGCAGCAGAAGGCCCGCGGCAATCATCAGCACCAATGAGAGCGCAAATTCTGTCACCACCAGCGCGCGCCGCGTGCGCCCCTGTTCCCGTGACCCTGTCGACCCGCGCCCTTCCTGTTTGAGCGCTTGAGTCAAGTCCGCCCGTCCGGCATGCAACGCGGGAGTCACACCAAAAATCGCGCCTGCGACGAGCGAAGCGCCGAGAGCGAAAAGCAAAACGCCCCAGCTAATTGATATGTCATTAAGATGCGGTAGGCTGTCCGGCACAAGTCGCACCAGAAATCCTCTCGCACATAAGAGAATCGCTAAACCGGCTAGTCCGCCGACCAACGAAAGAAGCAAGCCTTCGGTTAGCAGTTGCGAGATCAGCCGCTTTCGCGCCGCTCCGAGGGCCTGCCGAACGGCCAATTCCCGCCCTCTGGCGCTGGCTCGAGCCAGCAACAGATTCGCCACGTTCACGCAGCCGATCAGCAGGACCAATCCCACGGCGCCAAGCAGCAGAATCAACGACTGGCGAGCTTTGCCGACCACGGTCTCCTTGAGCGGCACTAAACGCACTGTCCATGCGCTCTGCAGCGGATAATCTTCCGGGAATTCTTTCTGCAAAGATGCGACCAGCGCGTCCAACTGGCTCTGCGCCGCCGCAATCGTCAGTCCAGGTTTGATTCGCGCGATTGCTGCTGCTCCGGTCCGCCGCCTGTTGCGCAGCGGGGGAGTGCGGCCCGGGACGGCAAAACCCACTGCGGCCCAAACTTCGATGTTCCTTTGCTCGGTTGTTCGCCCTGGATCGTGAAAACCGGCTGGCATGACGCCGATCACGGTATACAAGTCATTGTCAAGCCGCAAACTTTTGCCCAGAATCCCCGGATCGGCCGCGAAAGCCCTCTTCCATAGTCCGTCACTGATGAGAACTTCAAGGGTAAAACCGGGCGTCTGATCCTCAGGATCAAACGTGCGCCCCAACTGTGGTTTAACGCCCAGCAGCGCAAAATAATTCGGCGCGACGCCGGAGTAGCGGGCTCGCGTAGGCTGAGAGGAGCCCGTAAGATTCACGGGCCCATACACTGCTAGCGAAACATATTCGAAAATGCCGGAACGCTGAAGATCGTGCCACTCCGGCACTGACATTCCTACGTCCTGCGCGCCCACCCCGGGAAGATCATCCTCGACCCGCACGAGCTGCTCCGGTTGTGAGTACGGCAGGGGGTGCAACAGCGTCGCATCCACCAAGCTGAAGATGGCTGTTGTCGCTCCGATCCCCAGTGCGATCGTCAGGACGGCGACGGCGGTGAAGCCAGGAGCCTTGCGCAGCATGCGCAAAGCGTAGCGGATGTCCTGCCCGAGCTGCTCGAGCCAGGCGAAGCTCCACACGTCGCGCGTATCTTCCTTCACCCGCGTCACGTTGCCGAACTTCCGCACCGCCGCATAGCGCGCTTCCTCCGGCGGCATCCCGCGGTCGATGTTGTCCTGCGTCTCCATCTCGATGTGTTCGCGGATGTCCCGATTGAGATCGTCCATCATGCGCTCGCGGCGCTTCATGATTCGCCTTCCTGTTCCGCTGGCCGCAGAATCTGCGAGATTGCTCCCGCCAGCGTGTCCCATTTGCTGGTCTCGACCGCCAGCTGTCTGCGCCCCTTTGCGGTTAGACGATAAAACTTGGCCCGGCGATTGTTCTCCGAAGTCCCTTCTTCCGCCGAAATCCATCGCCGCTTGATGAGTCGGTGCAACGCCGGATAGAGTGACCCCTGCTCGACCTGCAACACTTCGTCGGAGTTGAACTCGATCGCCTTGGCGATGGCATGGCCGTGTGTCGGCCCCAACAGCAGCGTGCGGAGGATCAGCAGGTCGAGGGTGCCCTGCAGCAGTTCGATGCGTTCGCGTTGTTCTTTGGTAGACATTCTAGGTGAGCCTACAGCGCTTCCGGTAGAATGTCAAGGTGAGCAAGAGGTATCGGCAATGCGGCCAACTCCCGATAAGTCCCGTAATCGGAAACTAGGTCTTGCGCATAGGACGGCCAGCTCATCCGGATAGATGTTGAGAAATCCGCTTATCACTAGTAATCCTAGGACCGTCGCATTCTGAGATTGGTAGTGATAATCCCTGTTCTTGACATTTATCCTCGACGAGGCTGCTGGAGCGAGCAGCCCAAGCCCCAAGAATTGCCCCAAACGATAGTTAAGAGATAGACTAACCCTCAGCACCATGTTCGAGCGTTACACTCAAAATGCCCGCCGTCTGATTTTCTTCGCTCGCTTCGAGGCGAGCCAGCACGGAAGCTTCTTCATCGATACCGAACACATCCTGCTTGGCCTTCTTCGAGAAGACAAGGCGATGATGCACCGGCTCGTCGGCCCCATCGACTTGGAAAAACGGATTCGCAGCGAAATCGAGAAAACCAGCCCGCGGCGAGATACCCCCCCTCGCTCTGTCGAAGTCCCGCTGAGTGCAGATTCAATAAAAATCCTGAACCTCGCAGTGCGGGAGGCGGACAAACTCAGACATCGATACATTGGAACCCAGCACATCCTGCTCGGGATTCTGCGTCTCGAAGACTGCCTCGCGGCTAGGTTGTTGTCTTTAATGGGTGCGAACGCCGACGTAATTCGCGATAAGATCG
This sequence comes from Candidatus Sulfotelmatobacter sp., assembly GCA_035568275.1. Taxonomy (GTDB): domain Bacteria; phylum Acidobacteriota; class Terriglobia; order Terriglobales; family Acidobacteriaceae; genus Sulfotelmatobacter. The sequence continues at coordinate 682 of DATMOO010000154.1, read as the reverse complement.
CGAAAAGTGCGCCCGCGGAAATTTTAATCGATAAGCCAGCCCGTTCCGGGGTTTTGGCTCTCGATGGATTTCTATCGGCATTACAAGATGGTTCTGGTCGGCTGGAAGATTTTTTCGACGAGCATGGTCAATTCATCGATTCATCCGGAGATCGCTGGATCGGCCGTGAGGAGATCAGCAGCCGCGACAGGAGTCCGTTCGCGCTCTACGCAAAGAAAAGTGCTAGGTTCATTCTGGAAGACACGCTCGGCAATCCACCGGCTGCGCTCGTGGCCTCTGTGCTTTGGGAGCTCAATACCACCGTCGCCGATCCGGCCAAGCCGATGCTCCGCATGAGCATCGTGCTAGTACCTTCGAGCGAAGGCTGGCTGATCGTTCTAGCCCAAGTCACGCCGGTCCTCAGCGCCGAGACGTTTCGGTACGGATAGGTGTTGCGAAATCCGCTTCCCACCACCAATCTCAACCTGAGATAGGTGGTGATAATCCCTGTTCTCGACATCTATCCGGAAACGTCCCTGTATTTTCAAATAGAATTTCACCTTACTCGAAAGTCGATCTCAACCGGTGTCCGCGTAGCTACGGGCTTTCCATCCACATCCTTGGCCGGCTAGAATGTCCAGTGCTTCACGGTCCTGATCGCGTCATTGTCAAGCTCCGGATTCAACCCCCGCTTCACCGTGGC
>DATMOO010000153.1:0-8791 GCA_035568275.1 Candidatus Sulfotelmatobacter sp. | reverse complement strand
CCGGATCGAGCGCGGTGAGGTCAGACTGGGGCTAAAGCCCAATTTTCCTGTCGATTAAACGCGGCCCTAAAAGGGCCGCTCTTCTACGGAAAGGCTATCGCCCACGAAAGCCCCAGACGGCTCGGAGAGGCGAGCTGCGCTCGCCGGACAGCCGAGGGCGGCTGTCCCCACATAAAACCTAAAAGCTGTCTCCACACGGGGTTGATTAGTTGCTGCCTTCGCCGACTTTCAGTACCGCTAAAAAAGCTTCCTGGGGAATGTCCACGCGGCCGATGCGCTTCATGCGCTTCTTGCCTTCCTTCTGTTTCTCCAAGAGCTTGCGCTTGCGGGTGATGTCGCCGCCGTAGCATTTGGCGAGGACGTTCTTGCGGATGGCGTGGACGGTCTCGCGGGCGATGATCTTTGCGCCGATGGAAGCCTGAATCGGGACCTCGAACATCTGGCGAGGGATCAGTTCCCGCATTTTCGAGACGAGAGCCTTCCCGCGTTCGTAGGCGACGTCGCGGTGCACGATGATGGACAGCGCGTCGACGGGGTCGCCTGCGACCAGGATGTCGAGCTTGACCATTGGCGATTCCCAATAGTCGGCGAGGTGATAGTCGAGCGAGGCGTATCCGCGGGAGACCGATTTGAGACGGTCGTAGAAATCCAGGACGATCTCGTTCAGCGGCAACTCATAGTGCAACATCACACGGGTTGACGCGACGTATTCGAAGGTCTTCTGCTTACCGCGTTTCTCTTCGACGAGCGCAAGGATTCCACCGACATATTCTTCTCCCGTCAGAATCGTGGCGAGGATTACGGGCTCCTCCACCTTGGAGATTTCCGCGGGATTGAGCCAGCGCGAAGGATTGTCGATTTCAACAACTGTGCCATCGGTCTTCGTGATCTTGTAGCGCACCCCAGGGGCGGTCGTGATCAGGTCAAGATTGAACTCGCGCTCGAGGCGCTCCTGGATGATTTCCATGTGGAGCAGGCCAAGGAATCCGCAGCGGAAGCCGAAACCAAGAGCAACGGAACTCTCCGGCTCGAAGAAGAAGGACGAATCGTTCAGGCGCAGCTTTTCGAGGGCTTCGCGCAATTGCGTGTGCTCGTGGGCATCGACGGTATAGAGCCCGGCGAAGACCATCGGCTTGATTTCTTCGAAGCCAGGCAGCGGCTCAATGGCGGGATTGCTATCGTCAGTGATGGTGTCGCCGATTTTTGTGTCGGCAACGTTCTTGATGTTGGCGATGATGAATCCGACTTCGCCTGCCTGCAGCAGATCGATCTCCACCGGCTTGGGCGTGAGCACGCCGAGAGTCTCCGCGTCGAAGGTCGTTCCGTTCCACATGAGACGGATTCTCTGACCCTTGCGAAGCGTGCCTTGAAAAACGCGGGCCAGCACGATCACGCCGCGGTAAGGATCGAACCAGGAGTCGAAAACGAGCGCCTGGAGCTGGTTGTCAGGATTTCCCTTTGGCGGAGGAACGCGCTTCACAATCGCTTCCAGCACCTCGGGAACACCCTGGCCGGTCTTGGCGCTGATGAGGACCGCGTCGGTCGCGTCGAGGCCGACGGCGCTCTCGATCATCTCTTTGGTGCGCGGGATGTCGGCGCTTTGCAGATCGATCTTGTTGATCACGGGGATGATTTCTAGACCGTGATTGATGGCGAGATAGGAATTCGCGAGCGTTTGGGCTTCGACGCCTTGCGAAGCATCGACGACAAGAAGGGCCCCTTCGCAAGATGCCAGCGAGCGGGAAACTTCGTAGGAAAAATCCACGTGGCCAGGCGTATCGATCAGGTTCAACTGGTAAGTCTCGCCGTCTTGTGCGGTGTACACCATGCGGACGGCGTGGGCCTTGATGGTGATGCCGCGTTCGCGTTCCAGGTCCATGGAGTCGAGAACCTGGGCCTGCATCTCGCGCGCGGTGAGGGATCCCGTGAGTTCCAGCAGGCGGTCCGCCAAGGTGGACTTGCCGTGGTCGATGTGCGCGATGATCGCGAAATTGCGGATGTGCTGGGAATCCATGAGAGCGCGGTAAATACTGATTCTAACAGGTGGGTAGCTTTCAGATTTCTGTGCCAGCGGTCCGTTGCTTTCTTACCGCGGAGATCGCCGATCGCAGAGATCGCGGAGAGAGCCAAGCTTGATGACAACAACATCTTCTCAAAGCGATTCCTTTCTGCCAGCCTTTCTGCCAGCCTTGCGGTGTGTGCGTTGCTGATTTACCCTCGTTTGCCTGAGTCTAGATCATGATTGGAAAACACATTCTCCTCACACTCATTGTGGGTGCGGCGATGGGTGCCTTGCTATGGCAGCATCCTCCGGTGGCATGGACCGCTCTGCCAGTTGCGGGACTATCGTTGCTGATCGTGGGATTCATTCTGTGGACCGTGGCCCGCTTCCAGTTGGGTGCGTCGTTTGCGGTGAAAGCTGAGGCAAGGCAGTTGGTGACGCGCGGGTTGTATTCGAAGATTCGCAATCCGATTTATGTGTTCGGGTCGATGGTGATGGCTGGCGGGATTCTTGTGTTCGGAAAGCCGGTGTGGCTGCTGATCTTCCTCCTGGTAATTCCGCTGCAGATTTGGCGGACTGGGAAGGAGTCGGCAGTGTTGGAGTCGGCGTTTGGAGAGGAGTACCGAAAGTATCGGGCGGGAACGTGGTTCTGAAATTCGAATTCCCGATTCTCCAATTTGCCAAATATCAGGTTCTCTCGCCGCTTCGCGGCTGGACATACTCATTGGAGGAATCATGCGGAGTTTTGCAGCGTTAGCTCTAGTTGGGTGCTGCGCTTTGGCTGCTGCGCAGAACTTGTCGCCCGAGGTGCGGGTATTTGTGAAGGTGGATACTCCCCTCGTCGCACTGACCCACCTGCGAGTGATCGATGGCACAGGAGCGGCGGCGCGGGAGGATCAGACGGTCGTTATCAGCAAGGGGAAGATTGAATCAGTGGGCGACGCGGTGTCAGCGAATGTCGCGAAAGATGCGCAGGTGATCGATCTTCGTGGATATTCGGTGATTCCGGGGCTCGTGGGGATGCACGATCACATGTTCTATCCTGCGGGGGACGCTATTTTTCACGAGATGGCGATCAGCTTCCCGCGGCTATATCTCGCCGGTGGAGTGACTACCATTCGCACTACGGGCAGCATCGAGCCCTATATGGATTTGGCGCTGAGGAAACAGATTGATGAGGGCAAAGCGACGGGTCCTCGCATCCATGTGACCGGGCCGTATCTGGAAGGACCGGGCAGTTGGGCACCCCAGATGACGGAATTAAAAACTCCGGAGGAGGCGGTTGCCACAGTGAATTTCTGGGCAGACCGCGGAGTCGATAATTTCAAAGCTTACAACTTTATCTCGCGTGCCACATTGAAGGCTGCGATTGACGCGGCACACAAACGTGGGCTGAAAGTCACTGGACATCTTTGTTCGGTCGGGTTTCGCGAGGCGGCGGCACTCGGGATCGATGATCTGGAGCATGGAATCTCGGTCGACACGGAGTTTTTCTCGGGAAAGAAGCCGGATGAATGTCCGGTCAGTTCGCGAGCATCGATGGTGGCAGTGGCAGACGAATTGAACAGAATCCAGGTGAGTGATGAACCCATCCAGGAGATGATTCGTGACCTGGTTTCGCACCATGTGGCGGTGACCTCCACCCTGCCGGTTTTTGAGCTGTTTGTGCCGAGCAAGACGCCGATGCAGCAGCGGGTGCTGGATGCGATGTCGGAAACGGCTCGCAGCCAGTTCCTGCAAAACCGGGTACGACTCGATTTGCCGATGCGCGATCCGAAGACCGGAGAGTCCCGGACGACGCCGTGGGGACGATCATATGAACAAGAAAAGGAATTTGAACGCGCGTTCGTCAAAGCCGGCGGGTTGTTGCTGGCGGGAGAAGATCCGACCGGAATCGGAGGGGATCTCGCGGGGTTCGGAGATCAGCGGGAAGTCGAGTTGCTGGTGGAAGCTGGGTTCACCCCACTGGAGGCTATTCACATTGCTACCTACAATGGTGCGCAGTATCTGGGAGAGCTCGACCGGATCGGGAGCATCGGTCCGGGCAAGCATGCGGATCTGGTGGTGATCAAAGGGGATCCGTCGAAGAAGATTGAGGACATTGAGAATGTGGAGACGGTCTTCAAGGACGGCGTGGGTTACGATTCGGCGAAGCTGATCGAATCGGTGCGGGGACTGGTGGGGATTCGGTAGGGAAAGCAGGGGCCGAGCTTTTACCGCAGAGGTCGCAGAGAAGGGCCACTGAGAACGCGGAGAAAATCAGTCACGGCGAGCGCACGGACTATTTTGTGAGCACTTATCCATTCAGCGCGATTGATCATGTGCAGTTGGCTATGCCTTCCGGTGGCGAGGATCAGGCTCGAGCGTTTTACGGAATGCTGCTCGGGATGAGGGAAGTTCCTAAGCCTGCAGAGTTGGCCAGGCGCGGTGGGTGCTGGTTTGAATGCGGGCCAGTGCAGATTCACCTTGGAGTAGAAGCGGATTTTCGTCCGGCGCGAAAGGCGCATCCCGCACTGCGGTGCTTCGACTACGACGGGCTGGTCGACAGACTCAAAGCTGGCGGAGTTGATGTTACCGACGATGCCGGCATTCCGGGCGTGCGGCGTTGTCACATCGCGGATCCGTTTGGGAACCGGATTGAACTGATCCGCGAATAGAGCTGGCGCCGCCTTCCTATAAAATCGGACCTTCCATGCTTGTGCTCGCTTCGGCCTCTCCACGACGTCAGGATCTTCTGCGCCATGCCGGAATTTCGTTTGCCGTACAGCCGGCGGACGTGAACGAGACGCCGCTCAAGGGTGAGGCGCCACGCGAGTGCGCGGAACGGCTGGCGCGCGAGAAAGCGCTGGCGGTTTGGCGAAACCGTCAGCATGACGCCGTGTTGGGCGCGGATACGATCGTCGTCGTAGATGAAACGATCATGGGAAAGCCAGTCGACGCGAAGGATGCGGCGCGCATGTTGCGGATGCTTTCCGGTCGCGTGCATCGCGTGATCACTGGCGTGTGCCTGATAAAACATCGAACATCAGGCGCTCGCGACGAAAACAGGGATGAGAACCTCCATCTCGGTTCCGAAACGACTCTCGTCACGATGAACAAAATATCGGACCAGGAGATTCTGGACTACGTGGCGACCGGTGAGCCCATGGATAAAGCCGGAGCGTATGCCATTCAGGGCATCGCGTCGCGATGGATTCCTCGGATTGAAGGAGACTACAGCAACGTGGTGGGGCTGCCGGTAGCGCTGGTGTATCGGATGCTGCGGGATTCGAAGTAGGTGTACGAGGAAATGGATCGTTGGGCGCTGACTACGACTTGTTACCCTCGTCCTTCTTGGCAGATTCTTCTTTCATGGCAGACTTGAAGTTGCGCAGTCCTTCGCCAATGCCCTTGCCTAGCGAAGCGAACTTGCTTGGCCCGAAAAGCAGGAGGGCGATGCCGACGATGAGGAGGATTTCCGGGAGTCCGATTTTGCCTTCCATGTGGTTCGCCTTTCTGCAGGCCTACGGCGGATGCGCCGCATCTAATCAAATTCTAGGCCACTGAAGTGCCGGAGTCAAAACATGCGACGTTTTCGTTCGTGCGCAGAAAAGCTTTAACCGCAGAGGGCGCGGAGAAAATCCGCAGAGCTCGCAGAGATGAACACGATGTTGCAGTGGGCTCAACTGGCTGCGCTTACCCGGCGAGGGAATGAGAGTCTATTGTCAAAGTGAAAGTCTTTGAGGTGAGTCGATGCGAATGATTCGAGCTCTGGCGGTTGCTCTTTGCTTATTGGCGGGTGCGGCGCCTCGTGTTTGCGGGCGGGAACAAGGGGCGGCGGCTGATCAGCAGCGGAAGACCAGCGAACCATACAGCGGAGACCTGTCGATATTCGAGTCGCCGGGACGGGACGAGCGCCTTCAGATCAATCGCGTGATGGACATCCTCAGCATCCGCAGTGGGAAAAGTGTGGCCGACATCGGGGCGGGGTCGGGATGGTTTACGGTGCGTGCGGCCAAGCGAGTGGGAGCAAGCGGCGCGGTCTACGCGGTGGATATTAATCCTGAGGCGGTGCGCTATATCTCAGATCGAGCCGGAAAAGAGAAACTGGCGAACGTCAAAGCGATTCTGAGCAAGCCTGACGATCCGCTCGTGCCACGGGATTCGGTGGATGCGGTGTTGTTGCTGAAGACTTACCACGAGGTGGCTCATCCGGTGGAATTGCTTCGAAATCTCCGGGGGGCGCTGCGGACTGGGGCGAAAGTCGGGATCATCGACCGCAATGGGAATGGTGAGGATCACGGCATTGGGAGCGACGTGGTGATTCGCGAGGCGAAAGAAGCGGGCTACCGATTGATGGAAAAGTATGACTTCGTCAAAGGCGACAAGATGGATTACTTTCTGGTGTTCACGGCAGGAGAGTGAATTCCTCGACCACCGACCAGGTGGTGCGTGTCATGTCGGCGAAGAGTGGTAGATCGGCATCGGACGCGGCTCCTTGCGGGCTCGCCCATGCGCCTTCCATCGATTCCCAACTATCAAAATAGAGTTCGACGATGGCATCCCATTCAGGATGCGGACGGCTGGGATCAGCAATCACATGGTTTTGCTTGTACCTTCTGAGTCCAGGAAGTTTCCTGGCCAACGGCGCGTGAATTTGTTCCAGATGCTGGCGAAATTGTGCGGGATTCAGGTCAGGCCGGCGATAAAGAACCACCATGAACTTCAACATAGCGGTTAGGCGGCCTCGATCAATCCGGCGAGCAGCAGTGCGCGTCGAGGCAGTTCAGAAATCACAATGTACTCGTGAATTGCGTGGGCCCCTTGGCCGACGGCACCGAGGCCGTCCAAAGTGGGGATACCGATGCCGGCAGTGAAGTTTCCATCGGAGCCGCCGCCGACCGCGGCTTCTTCCAGCTTCCATCGGATTTGTTTCGCAACGGCTTGTGCCTTTTTGTAGAGCGCCGCGACACCAGCGTTGCGTTCCATGGGCAGGCGGTTGATGCCGCCTTCGATGTGAAGTTTGCAGCGTTTGTCGAATGGCTTGAGCGCGCGAAATTTGCGATCCAGACCGACCGCCTGTTTAGCGCTTTTGATGCGGACATCAATCTCGGCAACAGCTTCGGCGGCGATCACATTGGTGCGCGTTCCCCCGCGAATCACACCGGGATTGACCGAGACTCCACTCTTCAAATCATTCCACTTCGAGATCACGGCGATCTGGCGAGCGAGTTCGAGGATGGCGCTGTGTCCTTTGCCGGGATCGAGTCCGGCGTGGGCGGCTACCCCTTTGACCGTCAGCCTATAATCGCCGACGCCTTTGCGAGCGGTTTTGACGGCGCCGCGAAGTCCGGCGGCGGGTTCGAGCACCAGGACTGCAGCGGATTTTCGGGCGAGATCCTCGGTGATTTTGCGGGACGAGCTGCTGCCGACTTCTTCGTCCGAGACCAGGAAGACCGTCACGGGACGCGGCAATTGCCCATGGCCGGCTTGCAGGGCTTCGATGGCGAAGAGCATCAGCGCGATCCCAGCTTTCATATCGAGGACGCCAGGGCCGCGGAGCCGGTCGTTATCGATCTGGCAGGGCATGGTAGGAAGCGTTCCCAGGGAGTAGACCGTGTCGAAATGGCCGAGAAGCAGGACTGGCTTGGTGTTTGCGGATCCGGGGAAATCGATTTGGAGGTTGTCGCCGAAATTTTCCGTGCGATGCAATTGAGGGCGGCCACCGATGAAGGCGAACTTCTCGGCGAGAAAAGCGCCCATGCGGTCGGCGGCGGGTTTGTTGTCGCTGGGAGATTCGATTTCGACGAATTCGCGGATGGTTTGGAGGAGTGCGTCCTGGCGGGATTCGAAGTAAAGAAGACGGTCTCCAGCTCCGCGCGCTGTCTTTTTGCCTGGCATGAACTCTCCGGCTTAAATATGGGGTGCACCAGGTCTCGCGTCCTTTCCGAGACATGGGAGCGAGGGCCCGGGGCACAAGTCGTACAGTATAATCTTCAAGCTGTTTCACGCGAACTATGAATGAAAGCACCTCTGCGCCCGAAGCTCCTTCCAACGCTGGGAAGACCGGGCTGGATATCCACGAGATTTTGAAGATTCTGCCGCACCGGTATCCGTTTCTGCTGATTGACCGCGTGCTCGACATCAAGCGCAAAGAGCGGATTGTGGCCATCAAGAACGTCACGATCAATGAACCTTTCTTTGCTGGACACTTTCCCGGATTGCCGATAATGCCAGGAGTGTTGATCGTCGAAGCGATCGCACAGGCTGGCGGCGCGCTGCTGCTGACGGAAGTGGAAGACCGTCACGACAAGGTCATGGTGTTCACCGGGATCGAGCGCGCCAAGTTCCGGCGGCCGGTGAGCCCCGGCGATCAGTTGCGGCTGGAAGTGGAAGTGAAGGGCTGGCGGGTCGTGCCGGGCATGACTGCGGCGAAGATGCAGGGTTACGCGTTTGTGGGCGATCGGCGCGTCGCGGAGGCTGCCGTATCTTGTCAGTTGATTGACAGTTCGCGGGGGCGGGCTTCTAGCGATAGTGTCGACGAGGGTTGATTGGCGGTGCGCCAGCTCGTTTTTGGCTTCAGCGAGAAGCTTTCACCACAGAAGGCACAGAGGGACACAGAGGAAAACTTGTTCGGATTGATCCCGGTTGCCATTTCTCGATGACCTCCTCCAATATTCATCCCACTGCGATTATTCACCCCGGCGCGCAGGTGCCTGAGTCTTGCAAAGTCGGGCCTTATTGCGTGATCGGGCCGGACGTTGAACTGGGCGAGAGTTGTCATCTGGTGTCGCACGTGGCGATTGAAGG
>DATMOO010000152.1:0-8068 GCA_035568275.1 Candidatus Sulfotelmatobacter sp. | reverse complement strand
TCAGTTCGGCAATATCAGCGTCTTTCAGCTCGATAAGGCGACCTTCACCATTACCCGCCGCATCCATGCCGACCGCGCCCACTGGGCCGACAATCTCAACCGCTGGGTGTATGAACAAGGTTGGGAACGTGCACTCAACATTTCGGCTATCGTGAGCTATCGCCCCTTCGATGTGGCGACCTTCCCCGCTTTGCACGAGAACCCGGGATATTTCAAGAAAGAAGTAAAGCAGTACACTGAAATGAACTACACCGAACTGCGTCGATATATTCGCGATCTGCAGCAGAGCGGATTCGATGTTGTTCGATTAAGAATGCAGTTGCACGAGAAGCTCTCGTATCCCCTCATCACCCTGATCGTGGCGATCCTCGCGATTCCCTTCTCTTTGTCGACAGGAAAAAAAGGAGCGATCACCGGTGTAGCTGTGGGCATCGGAGTCGTCGTTTTCTATATCGTGGTCACCCGGTTTTTCGAAGCGATGGGAAATCAGAGTCTGCTGCCCGCCGCCCTAGCGGCATGGGCCCCTGATTTGATCTTCGTTCTGGTAGGTGGATACCTGATCCTGAAGGTGCCAACTTAGGAACTGGCGTCAGGCGTCAGACCTCCGACTCGATGCGTTGGGTGAAAAACGCGCTACTCGCTGAGGTCTGCAGTCCGAGGTCCGACGCCTGCTTCACTTCACTGCCACGCCAAACGGATAATTGTCCGTCGTAATCGTCGGCAACGTGGACAGAGCGCCGGTCGCAGGCGTAATGGAATACTGGGAGACGGATGCGGACTGGTAGTTCGTCACGAACATCCAGTTGTCATCCCCGCGAATGGCGATTGATGTGGGGTTCGCACCAGTCGCGACCGTAGGGGGAGTAAGAGCCGTCAAACTCCCGGACACCGGGCTGATCTTGAAGCCCGAAACTGTGTTTGAAAGCGTGCCGAGGACATAAACGTTGTTGCCGTAGGGGTCGACCACTAGCGGCCCTAACCCGTTCGCGCTGCCCGAGACGGCAAAAGGCGAGCCAGAAACTGGCAATAGCGTCCCGTCGGCAGCCGCGCAAACGTTCTGTATCTGCATGGTGCAGATCGTGTAAGCATTGATCTTGTTATGCAAGCTGCCACTGACGTAGAGAAACCGGTCACAGGGATCCACTGCAACCCCAACCGGAACAGCGTCGGTGGAAAACGACGGCACCGTGCTAACGCCTTGTGGAGGGCCTAAAGCGCCAGTCGTCGTGTCAACCGAAAACTCCCAGACTACATAGTTGTTCGAATCCACCGCATACAGGAATTGCGAGGTAGGGGGAGGATTGCCAGGAACAGAACACACGGAATTCTGGGTTCCATTTATGCCGATTCCTGGAAACACCGTTGGAGTTGCGGCAACCGCCACGATGTTTGGAGTCTGAGACGCTAATCCTTTTACCGATGCTGCCCCAGCCGCGGTAAGGGTACCCCCGCTGCCTATCGCGTAAACAACTACTCCCCCAGTCGCGCCCTCTGCTACGAACAGAAACTTACCCGCGGCATCCATGGCCAACGAAACCGGGTTCGGATCTGATATGAGATTCCCGACCGGCGCGATCGTCCCGTCAGATTTGACCTGGAACACCGCTATGCCAAGCTGTGAGTTCTGGCATTGGCTGCTTGTAACCATGATTACGTACGCATATTGCCCCGCTGGATCCACCACCATCGACGCCGGCAAACCATTCAATAGGCATGTCTGGGTCCCCGTATCATTAGTCGAGTTGGCAATCGAGGCCACGTGCCCATTGTTCAAATTGAAACTGAACGTCTGAATGACCGAAGACCCTTGACTCCCCACCAGGACCAATCCATTGGACGAGGAATTGTAATTGCTTCCGCAAGCCACCAGCAGTCCGGCTGAAATCAGTCCTGCTAACCCGAGCAGCCAAAATCGTTTCGACATTCTCTCGTTCGTCTCCATTTTGAGGTGAGCTTAGCGCACGCACCCGGTGCCCGCCATCCGGGCGTTTGTAGTCTCAAATGCAGGAATTCTCAATCTACTTGTGTATCAGGAATGCGCAGGAAGAGCAATCTCCCCGCCCGGTTGGTTGGAACCATGGGACGCCGCAAGAGTTGCCCGTTTCCGGGAAATCCGGCGTCAGCTCATCGGGGTCGGGCCTGGGACCTCAGACCTCGGACCTCAGACCTCTCCGTATCTAGGCTCTTGTTCTACCGTTGATCGAGCTTTCAGGAAAGTTTTCCACAGCAATCAGCCAAACGGGTGTGACATCTGCCCTTGCGATTCATCAGAGGAGACTGAGAGTATGGTGCGCAAATGGGATTCCAATGAGCGCTTCGTACCGAGATCTCCGGTAGCAGACTTCGATGAGACTAGTCGTAAATATCTACACGGCGACCCAGGACTTTCCGAAGTCAGAGCTGTACGGCCTTGTGAACCAGATGAGAAGGGCTGCCGTCTCGATACCGAGCAACATTGCAGAAGGAAAAGGATGGCTTACGGATCGTGATCGGGCTCATTTCTTTTCTCAAGCGAGAGGTTCCTGCTGGAACTGGAGACTCAGATCCTAATTGGTGAGCAACTCAAATACGTTTCCAGCGCACAAGCGAATGCCCTGGTTCAGTTGTCAGCCGAGGTCGGCCGTATGCTGAATGCTCTGATCGATTCAATCCGCCCGAAGCACGCAACGTCGGCACCCTGAAACGCTGTCCGAGAAGAAGTCCGAGGTCTGAGGTCCAACGCCCTTACGCCTGCTCCACGGCTGCGACTGCTTCACGCTGACTCAGGTCCACCGCTCCGCTAGCGGTCAACGGCAGCCGAATCTCAACCACTAGCCCGCCTCCGTTTCGATTGGACGCAGCCACTCTTCCCCCATGGAAGCGAACTGCCCTTTCGGTAATGGCCAATCCGAGCCCCACTCCTCCGGTCTGACGCCCACGCGCGTCATCGAGGCGGTAGAAAGGTTCGAAAAGCTTTCCCAGAGCATCCGGAGGAACCCCCGGCCCCGAGTCACTCACGCGCAGTACCGCCTCATGGCCTCCGGGCTTCGCTTCGCTCGTAAGTTCCACTCCAACTGACGTTCCTTCCTGCGTATATCGGATGGCATTGCGCACCACATTCTCGACTGCACTATGCAGGAGCGACGCATTACCCCGCACCTTCCACTCGCCCTCAGGAATCGATACTCGCACGTGACACCGTCGCGCCTGTGCCTCGAATTCGGCATCCTCGGTTACGCTCGTGACAATCTCGTCAAGCGCTACCGGAGTCTGCGGCACGATCTGCTCTCCGTCTTCCAGCCGGGCCAAAGTAAGAATCCGCCCGATCAGCTCATTGAGCCGGGACGCCTCCAGTTCGATCCGGTCCAGCATGTCGGCGCTCTCCACGCTTGCCCGCTGCCGGGCCAATCCCAGCGCTACATTCAGCCTCGCCAGCGGCGAGCGCAATTCGTGCGAGATGTCGTTCAGCAGCCGCGATTGCGCCTTAAGCAACGTTTCAATCCGCTCCGCCATCGTGTCGAAATCGCGCATCAACCCCGCCACCTCATCGCGCCGCATACTTGCCGGTGCGCCGGTTCGGGCTGTCAGGTCGCCCGCCGCCAACTGCCGTGCGGCGGTTCGCAAACGTACGATCGGTTTAGTCAGAAACCACGCGAGCAGGTAGCACACCAATCCCGACGTGACCACTCCAATGATCAGCCCTGTGAACGGCACTCCCCGCGGACCAATGAAAACCCGCGGCCCTGGCGGAAGCCCAAGCACAACGGTGTAGCGATGCTTGCCGTCTGACGACGCCCTTGAATCTCGCTGCACCGGCGGCGCGGGAAACAGGAAGCCGTCATGTGGACTGCGTGGTCCTCCAGACGCAACCCGCATCGCCCAGTCCGGCGCTGGACGATTCGAAAGTTCGTTCCCGCTCTCGTCAAAAAGATAGGCCCGCACGTGCTGGGTGTGGTCGAGATTCTCCAGGTAATCGCGGAGCCCGTCGTTCCCAGCCTCTTCGTAAGTACTCACTGCATCGTTCAGAACGGTCGTCCGCAACGCTTCCCAGGTGGAATTACGAGGCCGGAACACAATCGTCACCAGGATCGCCAGTACCACGAACAGCGCCTGCGCGACCCAGAACGACAGAAAGATTCGTAAGAAAAGACTCTTCATCGATAAACTCGCAAAGCCGACCTTAGGCGTCGGACCTCAGACCTCAATCTCTAAGAGCACCGATTCTAAGGTCTGAGGTCTGAGGTCTGAGGTCTGACGTCCACATTAGCTAGACCTTCGCTTTCTCCCTCGGCCGCGCAAAAATATATCCCACCCCGCGCACGGTTTTGATGTGCTCGTCGTTCTCCGTGTCGCCGAGTTTCTTGCGCACCTTGCTGACGTGCATGTCGATGCTCCGGTCAAACGGCGAGAACTTCCGGCTCAGCACCGCGTTCACCAGCCTTTCGCGCGGAACCACGCGACCTGCCTCGCGCAATAACACTTCCAGCAGGTTGAACTCCACCGATGTCAGATCGATCGGCTTTCCCTCCATCCGGACGGTGCGCGTCGCCGGATCCAGCTCCACATCGCCGACAGTCACCGTTTCAGGAGCGGCGGGCGCCCCGCCATCACCTCGCGTCCTGCGCAGCACAGCTCGAATGCGTGCCACCAACTCCCGCGGATTAAACGGCTTCGGCAGATAGTCGTCCGCCCCGATCTCCAGCCCAACAATGCGGTCAACATCTTCTCCACGGGCTGTCAGCAGCAGCACCGGCAATCGGGACGTTGCCCGGATTCTGCGTAACACTTCAAATCCATTGATCCCCGGTAACATCACGTCAAGCACCGCCAGCAAGTACTCTCCCGCCGTGGCTTTTTTCAGCCCGCTCTCGCCGTCGTGCACGCATTCGGTGGTGAATCCCTCGGCGCGCAGATATTCCCCAACGAGGTGGCAAAGCTCTACATCGTCATCGATAACAAGAATGCGATCCATTGCAATTAATTGTGCACCCGCAGTGTCAGGATAGTAGTAAAGAATTGTCAACCGTAACGCATGCCTTCTTTGGTAACACCGCATCCTGCCGGCTGTCGCGCGGGTGAGTCGCCAACGGCTTTTATCATCGACCGAGCCCTTGACCCTGTTCCGAGCAGGTACGGCTATTACAAAACTTTACTCCGGTTGACCGACTTTTTACCGCTTTTCTCGGGCAAGTCGTGTTCCTATCAGAGTACGCAATGTCCCGGATACCCGGACGAAGAGGAGTTACTCATGAAATCGATTCGTTTCCGCTTCTTGGCCGCCTTCCTGGCGGTTCTGCTTGGCTCAGTCGTGGCAAAGTCGCAGACGACCGAGGAAGCTGCTCCGTCGCACCCGATGCACGGCCACGGTATGGGAATGGGCATGGAAGGCCATCTGCACTTTATGGCCGCGAAGCTCAATCTCACCGACGACCAGAAGACCCAGATGAAGGCCATCCTGCAGAAAGAACACCCGACTATGAAGCCCCTTCACCAGCAGGAGCACCAGATCGACATGCAGCTTCGCGAGTTTGTCGAAGGCAGCTTCGATCAGGGGAAGGTTGCAGCGCTGGCCGCCCAGAAAGCCCAGATTCAGGCCGCCATCACCGTACAGCAGACTCGCATTCACAACGAATTGTACCAACTGCTGACTGCGGACCAGAAAACCCAGCTCAAGCAGATGGAGGCGAATCACGAAGCGCGGATGCAGAAGCACATGAATCAGGAAGCGCCTGCTCCTCCCCAGCAGTAGCCCATCGCTGGGTTCTCTGTCAGGGACCGGGAATTCGTCACGACGTCGCGAGGTTGCCGTTTGCAGCAGCCTCGCGACGCTGAGGATCTTTCATCATTATGAGCGATTCCTTTTTCGCCGATGCCGGCTGGCTCTTCTTCGCAATCTGGAGCGTTGCCGTGTGCATAGTTAGCATTACCGCATTCGCCAGCGACCTGGTCCCATCGAAAGCCCCTTCAAGCTCCCCCAGCACTACCCCCGCAGAAGCTCATCAGAACAGGTCCGGCAAGCTTTAAGCTCTCCGGGACGGCGTGGTAAGATGCCGCCCTTTAATGTCTTTTCCGAAAGTCGAAATCCGGCGCCGTCCCTCGATGGCTCTATTCGCAGTCTCCGCCATCGCCATGGTCATTGGGTCGTACCTGTTTGTGCTGCTCCTTGCCGCCGCCTGCGTTTACCTTCCGTACTTGATTCTGGCGAACTCCGATTCCTTTTCGCCTCAGATCGGGCTGCTGTTCCTGTTCGGCATCGTCATTGCCGGCGCGATGCTTTGGTCGCTGATTCCCCGCCGCGACAGATTCAAAGCTCCCGGTATGTTGCTCGATCGCGCCACGCAGCCACGGCTCTTTGCGGAACTAGAAAGCATTGCCAGCGCTCTGAATGAGACCCTTCCCAGCGAGGTTTACCTGATCGGTGCGCCCAACGCCTTCGTTGCCGATCGCGGGGGAGTCATGGGATTCGGCAGTCGCCGCATAATGGGACTGGGTCTGCCTCTTATCTCTTTGCTCACGGTATCTCAATTCCGCGCTGTCCTCGCCCACGAGTTCGCGCATTATTACGGCGGTGACACCAGTCTCGGCCCGTGGGTGTACAAGACCAAGAGTTCGATCGTTCGCATCTTCGAAAACATCGGCTCCGTCGGAGAACTCGCGCGCATCGCGATCCTGGGCGTCATGTACATGGTGGTCGCGACCCTTCTGAAAGGTTATTTCATCGCATTCCTGCGCGTGATCAATCTGATCTCGCGCAAGCAGGAGTATCGCGCCGATGAACTCGCGTGCCTCGTCGCCGGCCGTCAGAATCTGATCGACGGATTGCAGGCGATCCACCGCGCCGCCGTGGCGTGGAACTTCTATTGGAACAATGAGGTCGCGCCCCCCTTGAACGATGGCTGTTTGGTTGCGGTCGGCGATGGCTTTCAGCGCTTCATAGCCGTACCTGATGTCTCTTCGGCAATATCCAAGGATCTCTCCAAGCGCCTGCAGGAGGAAAAGACCAAGCCATACGACACGCATCCTCCGCTTCGCGACCGCATTGCCGCCGCCGAGAAGCTATCGGAGGGCTCTGCGCCTCAAGACGCGCAACCTGCGAGTACATTGCTCCAGAACCTGCCCGCGACGGAATTGAAATTCGTGGAAGCGTGCATTCCCGATACGCGCCCGGGTTCCCTGCAGTACGTCGGCTGGGATGACGTTGTCAGTCGCGTCAGAATTCCTGCCTGGCAGAAGTTCGTCAACGAGTACTCAGAGCCCTTGCAGGGAGTCACTGCTGAATCCGTACCCGACCACATGGACAAGTTCCGCGAGATCGGCTCTCGCATTCGCGATCCTAAAGGCATTTTGCTCTCGCCGCCTCAGCGCACCGCACGAGCCGGAGGCTTGTTTGCCTCGGCGTTGGCCCTGGCTATGATTCGGGCCGGATGGGAACTTCAGGTGGCGCCCGCCGTATTCCGCATTCACCGTGGCGGTCAGGAGTTCAATCCCTTCGACGCTATCAATCAACTTATGGCAGGAAAACTCTCGCGCGAAAATTGGGTTGCGCGCTGCCGCGAGTTCGGAATTTCCGAACTCCTCCTTCTCCCTAACTCCGTCGAATCAAGCCAAGCTGCCGGCCCGCAGCAAACGGAACTCTTCGAAGCCCCCAAAACGTAGCGCCGGCGTCCTCGCCGCTTCCTGTTGACGGCCTTTAACCTGTAACAGCACCCTGCCCGTGCTTCGAAAATGTGGGGACAGCCGCCTTCGGCTGGTCTAAGTGTGCTAACGACAGTGCAGGGCCTTTCATCTTGACAGGCGCCCCGTTACAGATGGAGACTAGGAGCCCTCAAGTTCGCCTCCCCCAATTCCGCAAATCTGAATGGAGGACCACCGACGATGAAATATGCTCAATCAAGCAAGTTCAGCGTGTTTATGACTCTCGCAGCGGCCTTCTTGATGGTTGGGAACACCCTAGCGCAGGAATTGGAGAGAGCCGTCCCGATCGACATAACGGGGGAGGATCGAATAGCAGCAGCCCTGACGTCGGGAATCCGTTACCACCTATTGCTGACTCCGCAGGCAAAGGCCAAGGGAATTTCCGCCGATTCTC
>DATMOO010000151.1:0-5215 GCA_035568275.1 Candidatus Sulfotelmatobacter sp. | reverse complement strand
CCACTTCTTCTGGGAAAGGTTTCGCCCAATGAAGACTCGCGACCTCACCGATCTCGCTGTACGCAACCTCCGCGAAGCCTTGTTTCGCAACGCTCTCACCACCCTCGGCGTCGCGGTGGGTGTGGCATCGCTTGTGGCCATGCTCTCACTCGGTGTTGGTCTCCAGCAGCTTGCTTCCAAACGGCTCTCACAAAGCGGCCTCTTCGACACGATTTTTGTGACACCCAAAAATAATTTTCGTGGCATGGGGCGCCCGCAACGTGAAGTCCAACCCGACAAACCTCCCCGTGCGCTAGACGAAGACGCTCGCAAGGAGATCGAAAAACTCCCCAATGTCATTGAAGTCTATCCACAGGTTCGCTTCTTCACTGAAGTGCGCTTCAACAACAAGCCCTACGCCACGGTTGTCGCTGGCATGCCGGATTCTGCCAAAAATTCCGGTTCGTTCGACGGTATGCAGGGCCGCTTTTTCTCTTCGCCTACCGCAAACGAAGCCATCCTGCAGGTCGAATTCGCAAAAGACCTTTCTGAGAAACCCAACTCTCTCGTCGGGCAGGAGCTCATCCTCCGCTACGCAGAGCGTCAAGCTCTTACATCGAATGCCACCGATGCCCCTGGCAGCCTAGGGAACCGTCAGGGGGCTTTTCTGTCGTGCCGAGAGAGTTGCGTTTGAAAATCGTGGGGGTGGTGGAAACCGAACCCGCTGCAGGCTACGGCGGTTATGGCAATGCGCGCCTGATCATGCCGCTGGAAACTGCCGCAACACTACGCGCCGCGCAGGTCAACGATCTGCGTGACATCGTCCGCGATTCGAGTACTCACAAAGCCACATATCCATCTCTTTCCGTTCGCGCGAAGTCTCCTTCCTATGTCGAAGCCCTGGAAGTCTCCATTAAGACTCTGGGCTTCAACACCTTCTCTCTTCTGGACGCGTCCAAGTCCCTACGCACTTTTTTTTCAGTCTTCGATTTGCTTCTAGGCATATTCGGAAGCCTGGCGCTCGCTGTTGCCACCCTCGGGATCGTTAACACACTGGTAATGGCGATCCTCGAGCGCCATAGGGAGATAGGCATCTTGAAAGCTCTTGGGGCAGCCGATTCCGACGTCCAGCAGCTATTCTTTGTCGAAGCAGGAGTGATGGGTTTCTCAGGCGGAATTCTCGGCGTGCTCTTCGGCTGGCTCCTGGGCCGCGCCCTCACGTTTGGCACCAACATTTATCTCCACCGCCAAAATCTCAATCCCATCGAGCTTTCGTCTGTTCCCTGGTGGCTCGTACTGTCAGCTCTTGCGTTTGCTGTGCTTGTGAGTCTCGCCGCGGGCCTCTATCCTGCTTCTCGTGCCGCCAAGCTCAATCCCGTCGACGCTCTCCGCTATGAGTAGACCTACTCGTCCGTTCCCCCATTTTCTTTCACTCATCTTTCTGCTTTGCATCTCGAGTCCTCTGCTCGCCACCGGTCGCGTCGAGTGCAACTCCATTCCCAGCAAAATCCTGGCCCGCTCTGTCTCTTTCTGCGTCGTTCTTCCTCCCTCGTTCGATGGCGACAAGACCCGGCACTTTCCGATTCTGTACTTCCTCCATGGCTTGGGAGACAACGAACAGTTTTTCGTCCATTCCGGTGCTTGGAACCTCGTGGAGGACATGCGCGACAAAGGCGAGCTGAAGGATTTTCTGATCGCAACGCCGGATGCCCGCTCGACTTTTTATATCAATGCAAGAGACGGAAAAGAACGCTACGAGGATTTCCTGGTCCAGGAATTTTTCCCGTACATCGAAAAGCACTATCGCGTCGCGCCAGGCCGTGCCAATCGGGCCATCTCCGGCATTTCCATGGGCGGCTACGGGGCACTACACCTTGCGTTCCGCCGGCCGCTCCTGTTTTCGTCCGTCAGCGCCCATAGTGCAGCGCTGATAGACAGGTTGCCCACTTTTCTTGCTGGCACTGTATCCGATTCCCCGCGCTCACGCATGCTCGGTGGCGTCTTCGGCAATCCGCCCGATCCTTCTTTCTGGGGACAGAACAGCCCCATTGTCATGGCCCGCACAGCAAATCTTGCAGACCTGAAGATTTATTTCGATTGTGGAGACGAAGACGATTTCGGCTTTAATTCCGGCGCCGCCGCTCTCGACAAAGTCCTCACCTCGCGCCGCATCTCGCATGAATTCCACATTTACCCTGGCCGCCACGACGCCACTTACTTCGCCGAGCATCTTCCCGCTTCCATGGCCTTTCACTCGCGTTTCTTTCCAAAGTAGAGGCGCACCATTGTTCGCTCGCGTTGGGCTTCTGCCGTATTTGGTGCATTCTTCCTGCGCTCTCAATTCCGAAAGAGGAAAATCCATCGGCGCTGCACTTGATTCCACTTGGAGGTTTCCATGCGCTGTTTCTTTAGCCCAAAGACATCTCTGTTTGTCGGCAGCGACATCGCAAATCTCAACCCCATAGAATCAGCTATTTGCGGCCACCGGTAAGGAAGGGTTTTTGGGCAAGCGGCGCAGCAGGCGCGAGCACCCTCCAATAGTTAACTTCCCAGAACCCGTTTCTGGCCACTCGGGTCGGAGGAGGCGCGCTTTCGCGCTGGCCTCCGTCCGCCGCCCAAACTGCCCGTACACATTTCGTGTAGGCAGCTTTCACGAAGACTCAGCGATGCCAGGAAGCGAGAGAAGGAATTAAATAGAGCAAGCGAATAAGCTCGTACTCGCCGTAGAGCTGGGACGCAGGCAGCCGTTTCCAGCCCGCATTGCGCCAGCGCCGGTACCGATGCGACCAGATGCGTCGCCGGATCCAGCCGTCGAGTCGTTGGAAGAGCTTGCGGATGTGGGCGCGTTTGTAATACTCACCCCAGCCCCGCAAGAGCGGATTAAGCCCCGCGATCAGTTCCTCGGTTCCCAGAGGTGTCGTCCGTTTAGTCCGTTGCCGTACCTGGTCCATGAAACGACGAATGGACTTCTCCTTGGGATACGCATAGAGCGCATCCTGTCGGGCCTGACTACGTATCTTGCTTTCGGGCAGAGAAAGCTTCCTCCACCCGCATTTGATTTTGTAGCCGAGGAACTCGAAGCCGTACCGGACGTGAACAATCCGCGTCTTCTGCGGATGGAGTTCCACGCCCAGCTGTTTTAGGATTCGGCGGGCCGCGTCCAGTGCGGCTTGGGCCTCTGCTGCCGATTTACAGGTAACCACCCAATCATCGGCAAACCTCGTCAGCTGATATCCTCTCAGTCGCATCTCCCGATCAAACGGCGTCAGAAGTATGTTACTGAGCACGGGTGAAACCACACTACCCTGCGGGGTGCCACGCTCGCTAGGAAAGAGCTGCCCTTTGCCATAGCTTCCCGCTTTGAGCATCGCCTTGATGAGGCGCAGCACGCGGCCGTCGGCTACTCGTTGAGCAACCAGCGTGAGGAGTTTTTCATGGTCCGCGGACCCGAAAAAATCTCGGAGATCCGCATCCACGATCCACTCGGACCCGCTTTGTATCTCTTTCCACACTTTGCGCAAGGCATCCTTCGTTGATCGCCCTCGCCGATATCCGAAACTAGAGTCGTCGAATACCGGCTCGAAGATGGGCTCCAACCAATTGAGCAGGGCTTGTTGGCACACGCGGTCATAAATCGCCGGTATGCCAAGCAGTCGATACTCGCCGGGTTTGTCCCGCTTCGGGATGGGATGTTGGCGTACCGGCAGAGGCTGATAGGTATCCTCTTTCAGCTCTCGCTGCAGCCGCTCCAACTGCTGGTTCAGCTGCGCTTCGAAGACCTCTAGATTCTGCCCGTCCACACCTCCACTACCCCGATTTGCCTTCACCTTCTCCCAGGCCATCTCCAGGTTCTTCCGCTTGTACACTTTGTCGATTAATGAATGGACCTTCTTCGTACCCATCAGGTTGATCCAGTCCACCAGTCTCCTCGGACGAGAATGTACGGGTTTTTCACTCATGGAACTGTTCCTCCTTCTCGCCTTTACTCACTGGCTTCCTCTCTCTTCCTGACCGTCTTCGCCGGCTGCCTTCCCCGACCCACTCTGGTCGCCGATTGCTCGGTCACGCGGTTTTCGCCGCGCTTCAGGTACTATTCAGCCGTCGGACTACTGACAGAGCATCGCTTGCCTTTTCGCTCGCGCTTATAGGGTCGCTTACCCCAATGTCACTCGGGGACTCTGTCAGTTCTCCTGAGGTCACGCGTTGTTCTTCTGTACCGTGCCATCCGCAAACACCTTGGTGCGGTGGGTGAATGAGAACGCCTTCGCCTCCATAGTGCAGGCTCGACCTTGTCCCACCTTTGGCCGACCGGTTCGTCATGGGGTAGCCCCCTCGACTACAGCCCGGTACTTCTCCGCATACCCTTCGGATTCCGCCTCGCGACGGACACCCTGTCCTCCGAAGCACGTCGATCGGTGGCTCAAGGTCCGCCTTGCTTGTTTCCGGCTTTCGCCTTCGTGCCCCAAGAGACTTCTCCATGCCTTCCTCTCGCTTCGGCCGGCGAGGCATTACCCCCGCCTTTGGATACAGCGCTCCTCATCCGAGCGCCGGAGGGACTTTAACCCTCCTGTTTCATGCGCTGCCCAGCGCACACTACACAGCCGTCCGACTCCTCACACCTTCCCCGACAGCTCCGTCTCCTCGACTTCCCGTCGCGGCCCGTAATCCCAATGGTGAATATGGGCGGCACGAGGTCTCCCAGGTTCCAGCGCGCTCCATTCGCCCGTGATGTGGCCTCAGACCCCGGCAGGGCGACCGTTCCTCGCATAGCGGTCGGCGGTGACCGCGGCGCCGCGCAGCACGCGTGCGCGTCCGCCGGGCCGCACCCAGGCGACAGCGGTGCGGATTTCGTCGGTGGTGGCGGCGACGGCGATGTTGCCGCGGAAGCGGATGACGTAGTCGAAATACAACTCCTCGGTCAGCACCCTGTAGAGGTTCTGGTCGCCGAAGCCGCGGTCGGCGACAACGCATACCTTGATGTCGGCCGGCAGCAGTTCGGCCAGCCGCACCAACACGCGATGCTCGTAGAGGCTGCGGTTGTGCTTGAGCGTGTCCTTATTGACGGTCAACCACACCAGGGGTGTGGCACGCCCGTGATCGGTGATCAGAGACAACATGATGGTGGCTTGCTTGTCGGCATCGAAATCGGTCCAGTCCAATGCCACCACGATGGTGTTGCGCGCACCGATGACGTAGGGCACCCAGCGAACGAGGATATCATCGACGTTGATCATCG
>DATMOO010000150.1:0-76800 GCA_035568275.1 Candidatus Sulfotelmatobacter sp. | reverse complement strand
TGGTTGGCGAAAAATCTTAGATCCCTATCGACAAGTGGGCCGGCGCGAAACATTCAGGGTGAGCGGAAGAGCATCCCGCCGGCGCACTTGCGATAGGGGGATTTGTACGAAGCCGCTGGCGCGGCGGACGCGGTGGGAGCTATGGGTTTTGCATGGGCGATTCGCGATTTGTTCGTCGAGCAGATGAGCTAGGCGGAGTTGGAAAGCGAGTAGGTAAGAGTTAGGAGATCCGAAGCCGCGCGGGGCCACACGGTTTGGCGGACGGGCGGGAGAGAAGAACTCGAAGACAACGCATAGTGGCGTGAAGGTGGAGAGGAATCGCGCGCCTTGCACGGAGGGCCAACCGGCAGGTCGAACACCTGATAAATTCCGCCCTCATAGGCGATCAGGTCTCGCGTCACGAGTTCCCTGCGGGCTCCGTCCAGTTCATGAGGAAAGCGAATGTCCAGTAGTTCCGCCAAACGTGCGTCGGAGTAAAAGCTGACGCCATCTTGATTCGAGACGGCCACCAGCACGAAGTAGAACAACTTTTCAAGGCGAGTGAGGCCTTGATCGAATCCCTCACGCAGGAAGCGATGATCGATCCAGCTGAAGGAACCGCGAATGGAACGTCGGCGATCAGGTCGTGGTGGTTGGGGACGAGATCTAAGCATTTTCATGGCTCAGCAGGCTCAAAGTAGGGGCAGAGGGGTGGGTAAAGCCATCGGATCTTGTGGGACTTACACTCGTACTTTCCGGTAAGCCTGAGGAGAAGAAAGGCTTACAACGATATCGGGGCTTGTGGGACTTACATCGATACGGGCCTGGAAGTCTTTTCGCACCCGATGCTGAAGCGCGGATCAGAACTTGTGGGACTTACCGGCGCTTGTCTCTGTTGCTGGCGCCAATTGCGAACGAAAACTGCGTTGCGCCGTAAGTAGTCGGGATGCTGTTTGCGGTAGCGACGCTTTTCCTCGGCACGCGTTCCGTACTTTTCTTTTTGAAGTGCATAAGTGCCGCGAAAGTAATCGGGGTGCTCGTTCCGCCATTTCTGATTGAACCTGCGCTTCTGCTCCCGACGGCATTCGGCTCGACCACAGGTCTTTTGCCGCTCCTTGAGCCGCGGATGGGGATGAAACCAGCGACGACAGAAAGGGCACCTCCGCCTCGGGAGCATACGTTTCTCCTCCAGCGATGAGCTTGCGGAGAAACACTCCAGAAGACGCGGGAAGGAGAACCAAACAAGTAAAAGGGAAAGGCTTCGCTAGACTGAGCGGAAAGGAAACAAGAAAATCAAGACCCGAAGAATACGCGCTATCGAAGAAGACATTCTCTCCGACTATTGGCCGGTTAAGCGCTCAAAACCGTTCCAAGTTTTCGCTTCTTCTGGCAAGCAGCCTTAGTAAAGCATCATTAACAACAGACCCGCGATCACGAACGCCATGTCTGCCATTACGCCTATTGCGAGTCCGAGCACAAAGCGTCCGGCTTCGCTCTCTGGTGACCCCTTAGGGATTTTGCGAACTATTGTGTCGGCCCACCGATCTCCCTGCCGCTTATGCTCCTCGTTGGCTGACATAGCCGCGTAACCCACCACACCAAAGAAAAGCGAATCGACGAAGAATCCCAGCTCCCGGATTATGGCGGAGCGTGGCCGACACCGGGAACCGTCATCCTGAATCACTTGTAGGGAAAGCAGCCGCTTGCCTAATGTGCTTCCGTGAACGCTAGTACAAATGATCTGATAGGCAAAAGAGCCGCAAATGCCAGTAAAGAACAGCGGTAGCCGATGCTGCGAGAACCGGACCAGAACCCAGAGAGGCGGTCGACCGCCCGCCGCAGTGGTTAACACAAAACGGAACAGCGCCCCGGCCATCCTAGCAAGTACGAAGTTAAGAAGAATGTAATCAACAATCCGGGCAGCAGCTCGGGGCCAGAACGGTTGACCCGCCAACCCTTCAGGCACTGATTGCAGAGCGTACCCACTGAATGAAGGCACATCCGCCGCGAACTCTACGCGATAATATCTGCCGTTGGGGTCACCAATCTTTCCTCTGCCCCAAGTAGGGCGAATGCGATAGAAAGTTTCAACTTGTTCCTTCCAATCCTTCCAATCCGCATTCCCCACAATCGTTAACGGCTGCCGGGGCCTGAAGCCAAGAACGTTGTCGAGCGTCGTGCCCAACTCGGGTTGTTCCGAGTCTTCGCTAAACCCAACCACCAAATGGCCGCGCTCTGAAACCACCTCCGAGGCAGCCGACCAAAACTCATCTGAGGATGGCATATCGTCTCGCCTTCTACGGACCGTAAGGGGACGCCATCGTATGTTAACGATTCGGTTCTAGTCAATGTCTGGGCCGTGAGCATGTGAGCGGGGAGCGCTCAAATCGTAGACAACTGGTGAAAAATCAATTACACGCATTGACCGTTTAATCGGAGTATTGAGCGTAACCGCCTTCTTGGTGGGTCAGCGGTTTCTTCGCCGCCGGGCTTGCCATTGTGGCCACCGCGGAACGTTTGCAACGCGGTATGCCTTAACGAGAAAATAAAAGTCTATTTTTGTGATGCTTCAAGCACAGGCGTTCCAGTCCCGAGCAAGGCGACTTTCTGAGTCCCGGCCTCATCAGTGATGGTCAGTTGACCCGCACGAACTCCCTCTCCTGAAGGCTTGAATGACACCCATATCCTGCATTCTTCTCCAGCCGGAAGCACACTGGGGCAATCGTGCCTGACCACAAAATCACCCCTTGGAGCGATGCTTGTGATAGGCAAAGCGTCCGATCCGGCATTGGCCAGCAGGATCACCCGCTTCTCGCTTGTCGTAGCTGAAACCTGTGGGCCAAAGTCCACCAGGTTCGGGCCCACCGCCACTACACTTATGCTCTGGCCGACTGCGCCTGCAGGCCACAGGATCGTGGCACAAATCAGAATCAGAGTAATCGCAAACAATATCGCCGGACTTATTTTTCGCCGTTCACTAGGAGGCATATGGCAGTGTTCTCCATGAGGCGTTAGCTGTCACGCAAAACTTAGAGGGGGATTAAGAAATGCTTATCGCGTTCTGAGGGAAGGTCGAACTTAAGTCGAGATCCAGTGTCTCTTGTGGTTGTTAAACGGTGCAAATCACCGACGTTTGGTTACCTTTGTGCCGCGCTCGCCCTGGCACTGCGGAGAACGGGTTTTTGTTGTTGAAACATCTCTGCTTACGACAACGATGGAACTCCATCGGCAATTCTCGGGATGGCGTCCTACAGCAGATCGGTGTTTTCTAACGGCGGGAGTCCCTGTTTTCGACGTTGCTCTTGTAGCTGTCGAACAGCCTTTCTCCGATAGTAGAGGGTTAGTACGGCCCGCAACGGTGAACGAAGCACGGAGGCAACGAGCCTCCCGAGTCTGCGTCCGGCCCGCCGACTACCCCATTGGATGAATAAGTGCAGAGCCAAGAACGCCGAAAGCCCGACGAGAATTATGGCGAGTTGATTCCTGCCGCAACACAAACAGCTGATCCTCTTGCCAGTTGCCCTCCAGAGCCTGCGCGATCTCTTCCTCGCTGGCGGGATACGAGTTTTGCCAGAAACAGATCACGGAGTGTGATCAGCAGTTGGCACAGTACCTCGCGCGACTAGAGGATCGGACCCAAGGGGCCACTCTGCCGGAAGAGACGCGAAAGGGACGGCGCAAGAAGAAGAAAGGCAATCCACAGTTTAACTTGCGCGAAGAGTTGTTTCGCATGACCGGTACGGACCTGACCCAGATCGATGGCATCGATGTCATGACGGTGATGACGGTGGTCAGCGAAGTAGGATGGGATATGAGCAAGTGGAAGACCGAGAACCATTTTGTTTCCTGGCTGAAGCTGTCTCCGGACAACAAAATCAGTGGGGGCAAAGTCATTGGGAAAGGTCGCATGCCCACCAACAACCGCGCCACCCCTGTCTTAAGGATGGCGGCCACTACTTTACGGGAGAGCGACAGCTACTTAGGGGCGCAGTTCCGCCGATTTCGGACTCGTCTGGGGCCTCCGGTGGCGACCAAGGCGATGGCCGCCAAACTCGCCCGGCTCCTCTACCGCATGCTGCGCTACGGAATGAAATATGTGAACCAAGGAGCCGAGTTCTATGAGGCCCAACCCCGCAAACAGCAGGTCATCCATCTCAAGCGCAAAGCCGCCCAGCTAGGGTTGGAAATCATCGAAGTTGCTGCCGCGGCTTAAAACCACAACTCCGAGTTTCTGACGGGAGTTCCTGGAGAGAGATTTTTCGCCAGCTGACGCACAGTCCGGGTCGCCGACAGACGTTCGTCATTCGTATATCGTGGGCAGCAGAGTCCAGCTCAGTGCAGGCTGTCGAAGAAGAGATAGACCGAAGCAATGCGACCGTTCCGGGCGACGATAAAATCGGTTCCCGCGTAAGCTGGTGGTTTACCGGGAGTGCCGGATACCCATCGAACCCGTCCCGCATCACCTAATTCCTCCGGAGGGAAGAGGGGCTGATATTCGAAATCTGGATGGGTTGCTTTGATCACACCAGCAATACGATCAATCTCGTCACGGCCACGAAATACACCGCCTTTGGGGTCATAGAATACTGCGTCTTCGTGAAAGATCTCGTCAATTGCAGCGCGACGACGCACAGGGTCATTTTCGCCAAATACGTCGCTCAGATTGCGAAGCAGCAAGGTCGATATGCTGTATGACATTTGCTTGCCTAGATGCACGCATCGAAGGAAGGTTGCAGCAAGGCGCGATGTAGTGATTGTTCAAATCATTGACTGTCGCAATCAGCGATTGCACTCACGTAACCCCAGGTCAATCCCGGTCCGTCTGCGGTGGTTTCCTGTTCAAGACTTGGTTGAACCAAAGACGTATTTTCCCATTCTGGGAACACAACACAAATATCCCATCGGATTCTCTTGACCTCCTCGCCAAACCGCTATGATGGTTCCATAGTAGCGATTCAGGAAAGAAATAATCGCACCGCAACTCCTTGCGGCTCAAGATTTTGCCTCTAACTCGTTGAGCCCGAGGATTTAATTCGGCACTTCCCGCTAAATTCATGATTCCAATAGACCAGCGGGAGGGGGTATACCCTGCATACTCCCCGAGTCCCAAATTGGAACAACTCTGGTCCTGCGTATATCGGACAAAGTCCGGAATTCTCCCACTCCCCACGTGACTTTCGGTGCAAGAATTCCTCCTCTGACCCTTCCCTTTTTTGATCGATCTATCGAACAATAGAATGCCACCGCAAAACGATCCCCAATGTCGTCGCCTTCCTCAAATTCCGGCGTGATCCCCGTACAACAAGCGATCGACCACTACTTCGAACTCGCCCTGTATCTCCTTGTCTTAACTGGATTTGGCGCGCTGGCAGGAACAGGAGGACTTGATCTTCCTTCCACCATCCTCGTGGCGATTGCCTTGGCTGTTCGCGGATACTTGCTGGCCAAGCGGCGCAGCTTTGTGATTTCTGAGCGATGGACCACGCCGCTGTCGATCGCCTATTTCGTCTTCTTCGCGATCGACTACCTTGTAGTCTCCCGTAGTTTTCTTTCCGCGACGGTCCACCTCGCGCTGTTCGGAGTCGTAGTCCGAACCTTCTCCATTCGCCGCGAGCGCGATCACATCATGCTAGCGATTCTCGCCTTCCTGATGGTTCTCGCCTCGGCAGTTTTGACGGTCGACAGCATATTTCTGTTCTCGTTCGCCGCGTTCGTACTGATGGCTGTCGCTACGTTCGTCTTGATGGAAATGCGGCAATCGGGAATCGCCGCGAGCATTCAAGCCAGGCATTCCAGCGATCCGCAGGAGCATCGGCATCTTGCTTTTGCGCTGGTCCGTTTCGTGCCCGCGCTGATGCTGGTAATTCTCTTCTGCGCCGCTGCGCTCTTCTTTGTCATGCCCCGCATGTCAGCCGGCTATTTGGGCGGATATTCTTACGGTACAGACTTTTCTTCCGGCTTCAGCGATCACGTCCAGTTGGGACAGATTGGCCAGATTCAACAGTCCAACTCAGTCGTGATGCACGTCCAGATCGACGGAGACCAAGCCGGCTTATACGATCTCCATTGGCGCGGAGTGTCGCTGGCGAAATTCGATGGACATACGTGGACGAATGCACGCGACGCTTCCCCGTTGTCGCGGCGACCGGATACGAGTTTTGCCTTGCCCAGCGACGGTCGCGCTCCACGGTTCTACGCGACCGCCAGCCTGCAACACGAGAAACTCATCCATTACAAAGTGCTGATGGAGCCCATTGGGACGAACGTTTTCTTTCTCGCTCCCTGGGCTTTCAGTCTGCGCGGCGATTACCGTCAGATTGACGCCGATTCCGGTAGCAGCATCTACGACTATGACTTCCAGCGCGCCATCACGCGTTATGAGGCGACATCGGACATCGCAACGCCCACTGCGCCCCAACTGCGCGCAGCCGGACGTACCTACCCTGCGAGCATTGCCAACCTCTATCTCCCCCTTCCGGACATAGATCCGCGAATTCCTCGGTTGACGTCACAGATCACGAGCTCCGCCAAGACCAATTACGACAAGGCGATCGTTATCGAGAATTATCTTCGCACTCGCTTCGGGTACACGCTGCAACTGCCGCAGACCGAAGTCAAAGATCCCGTGGCCAATTTTCTTTTCGAGCGCAAACAGGGACATTGCGAGTACTTCGCATCCTCAATGGCTGTCATGCTGCGCACCCTGGGAATTCCCTCGCGCGTGGTCAATGGATTTCGCAGCGACGAATTCAACGACATCACTGGAAACTACGTGGTGCGCGCCAAAGATGCGCACTCATGGGTTGAAGCATACTTCCCCGGTTACGGCTGGCAGACATTCGATCCCACTCCTGCAGGACCCGCTGGCACTCCACAAGGATGGGCGCGACTCTCCCTTTACATGGATGCCGCCGCTTCCTTCTGGCGAGATTGGGTCGTGAGCTACGACAGCTCGAACCAATACGTTTTGGGTAAAGCTGCGATCAACACTTCGCGCGGGATGTGGGAAGGCGCGCGCATGTGGGCTCGTACGCGTTATGCATCCATGCTCGATTGGGCGCGCCGCAGCCAGGATCGAGTTGAGAACTCTCCTCGCCGGTGGATCCTGATCGCAGGCGGAATCGTTTTGGCCTTTGTTCTTTTTGCGAACCTCGGACGCCTTCTGCGTGCCCTGCATGAACACTGGCTCGGAGTTCACCCCGAGCGTTCCCCGGAACAAGCTGCGGCCATGTGGTATCAACGCATGGCCAGGATTCTGGCGCGACGCGGAATGCAGAAGAACGAGACCGAGACTCCACAGGAATTCGTGCGAAAGATCGAGGACAACCGGCTTCGTCTGCTAGTAACACAGTTCACTAGCGTGTACGAGTCAGCTCGCTTCGGGAACTCTGCAGACGATGCGCGCCAGCTTCCCCGGTTGTTTGGCGAAGTCGAAGCGGCTATGCGATCCGAATAGCGTTCGGGTAGATCTGTGAAGGTTCGACGCGCGGCTGAACGCCAAGTTGTTTCAAGTATTGATCCACACAAGCCGCAGCCTTGCGACCTTCCGAAATCGCCCACACTACAAGCGACTGCCCTCGTCGCATATCTCCAGCCGCGAAGACACCCGGAACCGATGACATGTAGTTGTGGTCAGTAGAGACGTTTCCGCGATTATCCAGCTGAACGCCCAACTGTTCGATCATTCCATTGCGGACGGGACCGAGGAATCCCATGGCGATCAGGACGAGATCAGCATCCATCGTGAACTCGGTGGCGGCGATTGCCTCGAACTTTGGAGGCGGACCGACGCGTACGGCGTGAAGTTGCTTCACGTTTCCGTTCTCGTCACCGCTGAAGCTGGTCGTGGCAAGGCTCCAATCGCGAATGCCGCCTTCCTCATGTGCGCCTTCAACGCGAAGCTGCATCGGCCACAACGGCCACGGCGTTTGCGGAGACCGCTCCTCCGGTGGCTTCGGCATGATCTCGAACTGGTGAACGGAAGTCGGCTTCTGGCGATGGCAGGTACCAAGACAATCCGCGCCAGTATCACCGCCGCCGATGATAACGACGCGCTTACCTGTTGCCAGAATGTCAACTGCAGGGTCGATTGCATCGCCGTGGCAGCGTTTGTTCTGCTGGGGGAGGAATTCCATGGCGAAGTGAATTCCCTTCAACTCGCGGCCGGGAATCTTAAGCTCGCGAGGCTGTTCGGAACCGCCGGCCAGAACGATCGCATCGAAGTCACGACGCAGATCCTCGACCGCAACATTTCCTCCGACGTGAGCATTGATCACGAACTTCACGCCCTCGGCGGTCATCTGCTTGAGGCGGCGATCGATGATGTGCTTCTCCAGCTTGAACTCAGGAATGCCGTAACGAAGCAATCCACCAATGCGGTCCGCCTTTTCGTAGACCGTTACCGCGTGACCGGCGCGACAGAGTTGCTGCGCGGCCGCGAGCCCAGCCGGACCTGAACCTACGATTGCTACAGTCTTGCCGCTACGATGTTTCGGCAGAACAGGATGAATCCATCCTTCGAGAAAACCTCGCTCCACAATGTTCTTTTCGTTCTGCTTGATTGTGACCGCAGGCTCCGTGATGCCTAGAACGCATGAGGCTTCGCAAGGCGCGGGACAGATGCGGCCGGTGAATTCCGGGAAGTTGTTGGTCGCGTGTAGCTGACGGACTGCCTCTTTCCAGTTCCCGCGGTACACGTGGTCATTCCAGTCGGGAATGAGGTTGCTGACTGGACATCCGGTCTGGCAGAACGGCACACCGCAGTCCATGCATCGCGCACCCTGCTTGCGTAGCTCTTCTTCAGGAAAATCCTGATAGATCTCGAACCAGTCGTTTACGCGTTTCAGGACA
Source organism: Candidatus Sulfotelmatobacter sp. (assembly GCA_035568275.1). Lineage (GTDB taxonomy): Bacteria > Acidobacteriota > Terriglobia > Terriglobales > Acidobacteriaceae > Sulfotelmatobacter. The sequence goes on along the minus strand of DATMOO010000150.1, from coordinate 67,971 downwards.
GGCCTGCGCGGAGCCAACTCGCGGGAGTAATCCATGAAACCGGTCGTCTTACCCATGTTGCACCTGCTCCGCGTTGGCCAAGACCGCGAGGGGTTCACCTGGAATGTAAGCTTGCTCGGCGCGTGCGATCCCGAGCACGCGCTTGAATTCGTGCGGGAACACTTTTATGAAGCGGGACACGGCTTCGTTCCAGTTGTCGAGAATCCACTTGGCGCGCTGACTGCCCGTGAATTCCGCGTGCTGCTGAATTAGATCACGAACAGCTTGCAGATCTTTCGTTTCCGTGAGAGGTTCAAGGTCAACCGATTCCAAGTTGCAGCGCTTTTCGGTAAAGTCGCCGCGTTCATCGAAAACGTAAGCGATGCCGCCGCTCATTCCGGCCGCGAAATTGCGGCCGCAGGAACCCAGCACAACGACCAATCCATTCGTCATGTACTCGCAGCCGTGATCGCCTACGCCTTCGACCACAGCGGTCGATCCGGAATTGCGAACAGCAAAGCGTTCGCCCGCGACGCCGTTGAAGAAGACTTCTCCACCGGTAGCGCCGTAAAGGGCGACGTTGCCGACGATAATGTTTTCTTCAGCGGCGAAGCCCGATCCGCGCGGCGGGTAGACGATGAGCCGTCCGCCAGAAAGACCTTTACCGACATAGTCATTCGCTTCGCCTTCCAGCGTGAGCGTGACGCCCTTGGCAAGGAAGGCTCCGAGACTCTGGCCCGCAGACCCGGAAAGATGGACGCGAATTGTGTCATCCGGAAGTCCTGCGGATCCATAACGGCGCGCAACCTCGCCGCTCAGCATGGTGCCGACGGAGCGGTGAATATTGCGGATCGGCAGTTTGACCTCAATGGGGGAGAGCGTTTCCAGCGTGTCATGCACCTGCCCGAGAATCTTGTGGTCAAGTGCCTGCTCCAAGCCATGGTCCTGCTTGTGGACGCATCGTCTCACAACACGGGATGGAACCGGCGGGTTGTAGAGGATCGACGAGAAGTCGAGTCCCTGGGCTTTCCAATGGTCTTTCCAATGCGCGACCGCCGCATCCACTTCGAGCATGTCGACGCGGCCAATCATCTGATCCATGGAGCTGAAGCCCATTTCCGCCATGTGCTGGCGAATTTGCTCGGCGAGGAAGAAGAAGAAGTTGATGACGTGCTCGGGCTGGCCCTGGAACTTTTGCCGAAGCATCGGGTCTTGCGTGGCGATCCCAACCGAGCAGGTGTTCAGGTGGCACTTTCGCATCATCACGCAGCCCATCGCGATCAGCGGGGTCGTGGCAAAACCGAACTCTTCGGCACCGAGCAATGCGGCGATCACAACGTCGCGGCCAGTCTGAAGTTTGCCGTCGGTCTGAACCCTGATGCGGCTGCGCAGGTCGTTCAACAGAAGAACCTGCTGCGTCTCTGCCAGGCCAAGCTCCCATGGAATGCCCGCATGCTTGATGGAACTGAGGGGAGACGCTCCAGTTCCTCCACTGTCTCCACTGATGAGGACAACGTCGGCGTGCGCCTTAGCCACGCCGGCTGCAACCGTTCCAACCCCAACTTCCGCGACCAGTTTCACCGCAATTCGGGCATGAGGATTGACGTTCTTCAGGTCGTAGATCAGTTGGGCGAGATCTTCGATCGAATAGATGTCGTGGTGCGGCGGCGGAGAGATGAGCCCCACACCGGGGATCGAGTGCCTCAGCCGCGCAATGACCTCATCCACCTTATGTCCCGGAAGTTGCCCGCCCTCGCCCGGCTTGGCGCCCTGGGCCATCTTGATCTGGAGTTCGTCCGCGTTCACCAGATAGTTTGCGGTGACACCAAAACGCGCCGAAGCCACTTGCTTGACCGCGCTGCGCCGGAGATCGCCATTGGCGTCGGGCTTGAAGCGCTCTTCATCTTCCCCACCCTCGCCCGTATTCGATCTGCCACCGATGCGGTTCATGGCGATGGCCAGCGTCTCATGGGCCTCTTTGCTGATCGATCCAAACGACATCGCGCCGGTGTTAAAGCGCTTGACGATTTCCTTCGCGGGCTCGACGTCTTCCAATGGCACCGGCGCGGCGCTCTTCTTCAGTTTCATCAATCCGCGCAACGTGCAGAGTTGCGTGCTCTGCTTGTCGATCAGGTCGGTGTATTCCTGGAAAGTCTTGAAACTATCCTGCCGAACCGCGTGCTGAAGCTTGCTGATGGTCTGCGGGTTGAGGAGATGGTATTCGCCGTTAACCCGCTGGTGATAGTTACCGCCGACAGTCAGTTCTGTTTCGAAATCAGTCAGAGGCCGGAACGCGTATTCATGCTTCAACAGGGCTTCATTCGCTAGAACGGGGAGCCCGACGCCTTCGATGCGCGACGTGGTGCCGGAAAAATAGCTCTCGACCAACTCCTTGTTCAGGCCAATCGCTTCGAAGACCTGTGCTCCCTGATAACTCTGGAGCGTGGAGATCCCCATCTTCGAAAACGTCTTCAGCAAGCCCTTCTTGATCGCCTTCAGGAAATGCTTGACGGCCAGATCCGGAGTGACGCCTTCGCCCAACTCTCCGCGCCAGGCAAGGTTTTCGACGCTTTCCAGCGCAAGATACGGATTGATCGCGCTGGCTCCATAGCCGCTGAGCAAGGCGAAGTGCATTACCTCGCGTGGCTCGCCGGATTCGGTAATCAGCGCCACCTGGGTTCGGGTCTCTTCCCGTATCAAAAGATTGTGAACGGCAGCGAGTGCAAGCAAGCACGGAATGGGAGCGTAATCTTTGTCTACGCCGCGATCAGAAAGGATCATCAACGAGTAGCCAGCTTTCACCGCCAATGAAGCGCGCTGGCACAGTTCATCGAGGGCACGCTTCAGTCCGGCTTCGCCCTCCTTCGCCCGGAACAGAGCCGGCAACGTGGTCGCCAGCAAGTCGCGGTTTGAAACCCGGCGCAGTTTTTCCAATTCGCGATTCGTGAGCAGCGGATGCGCCAACTTCAGCATGTGACAGTTCTCGGGCGCTTCCTCAAGAATGTTGCGCTCACTCCCGATGTAGCTGATGAGCGACATGACCATCTCTTCGCGAATCGGATCGATGGGAGGATTCGTGACTTGGGCGAACAACTGCTTGAAATAGTTAAAGAGGGACTGCGGCTTGTCGGAAAGACATGCCAGCGGCGTGTCCGTGCCCATGGAACCGACGGGCTCTTCACCCTTGGTTGCGATCGGGCCGAGGATCATGCGCAGATCCTCGTCGGAGTAACCGAAGGCACGCTGTCGGCGGAGCAGCGTCTCGGCATCAGGAAAATGCATGCGTGACGGTTCGGGCAGTTGGTCGATCGTGATCTGATTTTCCTTCAACCACTCCGCATAGGGGTGTCGCGAGGCCAACTTCTGCTTGATTTCTTTGTCGGAGATGATGCGGCCTTCGACGGTGTCCACCAAAAACATCTTGCCCGGCTGCAGGCGGCCCTTCTTCTTGACCTGCTCGGGCGCCACGTCGAGCACGCCGGCTTCGGAAGCCATGACGACCAAGCCATCGTGCGTCACGACATACCTGCCGGGACGAAGGCCGTTGCGATCGAGGGTTGCGCCGATTACGCGACCATCGGTGAATGCAATGGCGGCTGGACCGTCCCAAGGCTCCATCACGCAGGCGTGGTACTCGTAGAAAGCGCGCTTCTCCGGCTTCATGTGCGGATTCCCAGACCACGCCTCGGGAATCAGCATGGCCATGACATGTGGCAGGCTGCGTCCAGCCTGCAGCAGCAATTCCACGGCATTGTCGAAATTGGCGGAGTCGCTGCCATCCGGCGCAATGATCGGATGGACCTTCTTAATGTCATCCCCGAAGAGCGGTGAGGCAAGCAGCGACTGGCGGGCGTGCATCCAGTTCACGTTACCGCGCAGAGTATTGATCTCGCCGTTATGTGCGACGTAGCGATAGGGGTGAGCCCGCTGCCAACTTGGGAATGTGTTCGTGGAGAACCGTTGGTGTACCAGGCACAACGCGCTCACAACGTCAGGGTCAGCCAGTTCGCGATAGAAATTTGTGATCTGCTGCGCGAGCAGGAGTCCTTTGTAAACGATCGTCCGGCAGGAAAGTGACGGAATGTAGAACATCTCCGCGTCTTCGATTCCGGACTCCCGAATTTCGCTTTCGGCACGCTTACGAACCACGTATAGCTTGCGCTCGAAGGCATCTTCGTCCATCCCGGGAGCGCAGCGCACGAAGATCTGCTGGATGTAGGGCTGCGAAGCGCGCGCTACACGGCCAATCGCCGACGCATAGACCGGCGTGTCGCGCCAGCCGAGCAGCGCCAATCCCTCTTCCTTGATGATTCGCTCTAGGATGCCTTCAGAGGTCAGGCGTTGATGTTTCTCGACCGGCAGAAAGGTCATGCCGACGCCGTACGTCCCCGGTTTGGGCAAGGTAAAGCCGAGTTTTTCGCATTCGCGCGCGAAGAATTTGTGGGGAATCTGGATCAGGACGCCGGCGCCGTCGCCGGTCTCGGGATCGCAGCCGCATGCGCCGCGATGCGCGAGGTTCAGAAGGACCTGGATGCCCTTCTTGATGATTTCGTGGCTCTTTTGGCCTGAGATGCTGGCGACGAACCCGATTCCGCAGGCGTCGTGCTCATGCGCCGGGTCGTAGAGACCCTGCGCTGGAGGCAGGCCATGGGTTGGGTTTAGACGCGTCATCATGGACTCCGTCGTGCGGAATGAAAGATGTCTGGATCACCTGTTCTTGGGCGCACCGGCGAGGCTATTCTACACGGCACACTTCTGCTCAGGACTATGGTTCCGACTCTATTTAATGGCTTATGAGGCCGCAAAGTACAATGCAGAATTTCGATGGCTCGCATGCAAAATTCCGGGCGAGCGGCAGCGTGCAGACGCTCAGGAATTAACCGCTATTTCGAAGCGACTCCGCTATAATTCCGCCAACCCATGGACTTTGATCAACTCATTACCTTCCTGGAAGTCGCCAGACAGGGCAGTTTTTCCCGTGCGGGGGAAAAGGTGTTTCGTTCACAGTCGGCGGTCAGCGCGCAGATCCGCCAACTGGAGCAGGAATACGGTGACCGCCTGCTCGACCGCTCTGGCAAAACCGTGAAGCTGACGCCCGCCGGACAAATTTTCTACGAGTACGCCGAGCGCCTTAAGAATCTGCGGGATGAGTCGCTCACAGCGGTTGCCGACCACAGCACCACTCCTCGCGGCACCCTGCGCGTCGGGGCCAACGAGGCCACTTGTTTGTATGTCCTGCCGGAGGTTTTTGCGGAATACTGCCGGCGGTATCCCCCGGTGCAGATCAGCATCTATCGCAATTTCAGCTACAAGATCGTGGAGAAACTCGAAAACGGCGCGGTGGAAGTGGGCATTCTGACGCTGCCGATTCAGTCTCCCAGCCTGAAGATCCAGCCAATTTTTCGCGACAAACTGATGCTGATGGTGAGCCCGAAGAATCCGCTGGCCAAGCACAAAGTCGTGCCGGTTAGCGAGATCGTGAAGCATCCGCTGCTGTTTCCGAAGACCGGTCACACGCGCAGGCTTCTGGACAAGCTGTTCCGGCCGCACAATGCTGAACTGCAGGTGCGGATGGAGTTACCGAGCATTGGGATGATCAAGAGCTTTGTGGCAGCCGATCTGGGGGTATCACTCATCAGCGCGTCGTTTGCTCGCGACGAAGTGGATGCAGGACGGGTTAAGTTAATCGACCTTGAAGATGCGGAACTCTATCGTGAACTGGGACTGGCGTACCGTCGCGACCGCACGCTTTCGGTGGCATCGACTGCATTTGTGGCCCTTTTACGGCAGTTTGCGACGCATATGAAGAAGGTGGATGCCTAGCAGCCGGAACCTGAAATTTCGATTCGTAACATCACAATTTTGAATTTAACCTGGACGGCATCTGTCCGATATTCTCATTGTGCGTTTTTGCAGTTCCTGATTTCATGAGCACCCTCGTCCAGAAGGCGAAGCGAATTACATCGACAGGCACAGGCATGTCGACACGAATTACGTGCCTTCTGGAGGACGGGAACGGATGATGAAGTAAAGCAATCTTAAGCAAGATCACCGAAACCCACCGCCAGAAGCAATCTGGCGGTGGGTTTTGCTTTTGGGCGATTTCTAAGAATGGAGCTGAAAGAACATGAGCGGTTCACAGCGACAAAGCAGATTTGAACGCGGCGAGGATGTGGTGGTCATGAAATTCGGCGGGACGTCTGTCGAGGACGTAGCCGCTATTCGACGAGTCATCAGCATTGTTGACGGCAGACTAGGCGCAAAGCCGGTGTTAATTATTAGCGCGCTGGCGAAAGTTACCGACCACCTGTTGGAGGCCGGGCATGCCGCTGCTAAGGGCCATTTGGGATCGGCTCTCGCAACGGTTCGAAACATTTACGTTCGCCACGAGGAGTTGGCTGATTCGCTTCTCAGCGCTTCGGCGTATGGCTCGCTGGACCGAGAGCTGCGCGGCGAATTACAAGCATTGGAATCGTTCCTACACGATCTGGAAACCTCCCGTTACTTTGACCTTAAGGCACAGGATCGATTGCTGAGCTTTGGGGAATGCTTCTCGAGCAGGCTGGTCAGCTGGGCGCTCTGCGAAGCCGGGTTGCAGGCTGCGCATGTTGATGCGCGCAGTTGCATCGTCACCGATGCGCGCCACGGACAAGCAAGTCCGCTGTGGGACGTAACCAATCAGCGCCTTCGAGACGTTTTGAATCCTCTTCTGCAGGCGGGGAGCATTCCAGTTCTTGGTGGCTTTATTGCCTCGACCATTGACGGAGTTCCCACCACCCTGGGGCGCGGCGGGTCGGACTGCAGCGCTGCGATTGTCGGAGCGGCCGTAGGAGCGTCGCGAGTCGAGATCTGGACGGATGTTGACGGAGTCATGACGACGGACCCGAAGATCTGTTCCGATGCGCGCGTGATCCGCAAGCTAAGCTTCGATGAAGCTGCTGACCTGGCGCACTTTGGAGCCAAGGTACTGCATCCGGCAACTCTTGCGCCGGCAATGCGAGAGAACATCCCTGTTTATGTGTTGAACTCGCGGCACCCCGAGGGACATGGAACTGAAATTATGGCGCGTGCGAGCACGGGAAACCGCGTAAGCGCCATCACCGCAAAACGAAATATTGTCTCGCTCGAAATCCAGTCGCGGCGCGGGGTCGATGCTGCTTTGCTGAATACCGTGTTTGGGGTGCTTGAGCAGTACACCTGTGCGGTGGATGTGATGGGGACTTCGGTCGACCGAATCTCACTGTTGGTTGGTTCGAACGTAGCGCTGCCGAAGATTGTCGAGGATCTGCAGCAAGTCGCCGACGTACGATGGGAGAATCATAAGGCACTCGTTTGTCTCGTCGGGGAGAATATCCGGCGTCAACCAGAAGTGGCGAGCCAGCTCTTCGCGACCGTTTCCGACATGGATGTACGCGTTCTTTGCCAGGGGGCATCGGAACGCACTTTATCGTTCCTAGTCGATGAGTCGAAGGCTGAAGAATCGGTGCGCCGCCTCCACAGCGTCTTCTTTCCCAAACTCGAGCCGGCGCGCGACTGGGGAGGAATTTCCAGCGCGTTCTGTGAGGCCGGGTAGGTGCCGATGTTAATCGCCGCCTTCTGCGGTCGCCGCTTGCACCTGTGACGATGCTGGAAGCGGCTCGATGATGTGCAGCCCGCACTCAGTCTTGTTAAAGCCGGGCCAACGGCCGGCGCGCGGGTCTTCTCCGGGCCTGACAGCGCGGGTGCAATGAGTGCAGCCGATACTGGGATAGTCCTGATCGTGAAGCGCGTTGTACGGGACATCATGGTCATGGATGTAGCGCCACACTTGCTTCGACGTCCAGTCCACAATGGGGTTGACTTTCACCAGACCGAACTTCGCATCCCACTCGATTCGCTTCGCTCCCGAACGTACTGATGTTTGATCGCGACGGATGCTCGTGATCCACGCACTCAATTCGTCTAGCTTGCGGCGCAGCGGTTCGACCTTGCGCAGATTGCAGCATAGATCGGGGTTGCTGGTCCATAAAGCCTCGCCGTGCACTCGCTGTTGCTCTTCCGGCGAGAGCGTGGAGTAAACCCTTTCGATGGTGATTCCGTACTTCTCTTCGATCCGGTCCATCAGGTTGTAGGTTTCCGCGAACAGGAACTCTGTATCGATTGTGAACAGGCGGAAGTTCTTGCTGATGCGCGACGCCATGTCGATCAGCACCATTCCTTCCACGCCGAATGCCGACGAGATGGCTACTTTCTTGCCAAACGTCCGGAATGCCCAACTTAGAACGTGCTGCGGAGACCAGGTTTCCGCGACGGCCTGCACTTGGGCAACCTGCAGTTGGTCGTCGATCGGGGTGGAGGGCTGACTGAGATCTTTCACGCGACTGGCTCCTCTTGAATGGACTCTGCATGGAAAACCGAAACCAATTCAGCAGGAATAGAATCGCTGCCGCTCGAAGCAAATTGGGACCGGTCATCGGCGGCATGTCGGACGACATCACCGACCACAAGCAGAGTCGGAGCAGGCAATGTGGGAGAGACCGGCAACTCGCCGACGCTAGTGCGAAACGTCTGCTGGTCCGGGGTGGTCGCGCGGGAAACGATCGCGCAGGGCGTGTCGTTGGGCAGGCCCGCGGCTTTCAATTTAGCCGACATGTCCGCGTAATTGTGGCCGGGCATGTAGATCACCAGAGTGGCGCCGCTTCCGGCCAGTTTGCTCCAGTCTGCCGCCGCGCTGTTCGAAGCCTGATGCGCTGTGAGAAATACAACGGCTGACGACTCGCGGCGATGCGTCAGCGGTATCTCCACCGATGCAGCGGCTCCTAGTGCGGACGTCACCCCGGGGACAATCTCGTAATCAATGTTCGCTTTGCGAAGAGCTTCGATCTCCTCGCCGGCACGGCCGAAAATCATGGGGTCGCCAGACTTCAAACGAACTACTTTCAAACCAGAGTCCGCGAGGGCAATCATCAAGAAGTTGATCTCTTCCTGCTGGATCCTCTTCGTTCCGCATCGTTTGCCGACATTGTGCAGCTGCGCCGCTGCCGGAATCAGATTCAGGATCTCAGCAGAGACCAACTCGTCATACAAGACAGCGTCGGCTGTCTGCAGCAATCGCAGACCTCTCACGGTCAGCAACTCTGGATCGCCGGGCCCTGCCCCAACTAAAGAAACTCTCCCCTTCATGCTTTTTCTCCGTGCGTGGTGAGTGCGTCCGCCAACTCGGGGTTCTCTGCCAGAGCGGCTTCGAATGCTTCCTTGCTCGCCAGCGAATGAAGGAGATCGAGTTTGCGCTCCTCGTCGAGATCGCTGGCTAGAATGAGCTTCCTGGTCTCGCCCAGCTCGGCCACCCAGGCGGCGTAGGCTGGCCCGAACTGCTTTTCGAGCTGTTGCCTGATTTTCTGCGCCAAGGAGGGACTCTTCCCCGAGGTCGAAACCGCAATCTGCAAATCCCCGCGGCGAACAATTGACGGATAGAAGAAATCGCAGAGCTCCGGGACATCGACTACGTTGCAGAGGATGCCCAGTCTTTGAGCCTCGTGATAGATGCGTTCATTCAGAGTGCGCGAAGCTGTAGCGACGACGACCAGAAACGCTCCGTGCAGGTCGTCATTGGTAAAGGCGCGCAGTTCGAGTTCTATCTTCCCCGAGCGTGCCCATTCGCGAACGGCAGGGCTGGCGTCGAGAGCGACAACGCGAATGCGCGTTCCGGTCTCGAGCAAGCCAGCGATCTTCGGTTCGCCGACCTTGCCGGCCCCAACGACCAAGCACTGTCTCCCTCCCAGTTTCATGAACATCGGAAATAAGCTAGTCACCGATACCTCCTGCCAGGTGAACCAAATTTTGGGGAGAGGGCAGATCGCGTACTACCGCGGGCACGTTCTCGCCCGCCAAAAACTCGCGCAGTTCAGAGTCACTGTGGCGGGAAAAGAATCTGCGCAGATTCTCCCCGGGATTGCGGTCAGCCAGATATCGCCCGAGCAAACGTTCCAGAGCATCCGGTACTTCGGTGGCGAGGCAGCGATATCCTACCGGGCGCGCTGTCGACTGATGAAGACCGAGGGCGCCGCCGACGCAGAAGTAGTAGGCATCGGCCAGGCCGTCAGCGACTTTGATCTTCTTGCCCTCAATCCCGACATCAGCGATCCAGTGCTGTCCGCAACTGTTTGGGCATCCTGTGACGTGCAGCTTCAGGTGCTGATCGAAGCCGGGCAGGCGCTCTTCCATCTCCTCGACTAGCCAACGCGAGAAGCTTTTCGTTTCTGTAATCGCGAGCTTGCAGAATTCCGTGCCGCTGCAAGCGACTGCCCCGCGCGCGAAGGCTGACCCGCTCACCTGGAATCCAATTGCGTCAAGCTCTTTGGCCAATGCGTCGGCATTGATCGTGGGAACATTGACAACCAGCAGGTTCTGCATGGTGGTCGCGCGGAGTTCGCCGCTTGCATAGCGCTCGGCCACATCGGCAGCCGACTGCATCTGGTCGGCCGTAATTCGTCCCCGCAGCACTACCGCTCCGACGTAAGAAAGACCGGGCTGTTTCTGTGCATGAATGCCGACGTGGTCGCGATACACATCGTCGGGAGGATGCTCTTCGGCGGCGGGATCGAGACGGAACCCGAGGCGCTGATGCAACTCGTCGAGAAATTGCTCAGCCGTCCATTCATGACGCAGGAAGAGGAACTTCAGGCGGGCGCGCTCGCGATGCTCGCGGAGAACTTCGGAGTCGCGGAAGAGTTCGGCAATGCCCTTAATAACTGGCACGACCTGACCCTGCTGAACAAATGCGTCGAGGCGCGCACCAAGATAAGGTTCCGCCGATAGTCCACCAGCAACACGCAGGGAAAATCCAACTTCCTTCTTCCCGCCGACGGTGCGCGTGATCGCGGTCAGGCCAATGTCGTTGATTTCGGGATAGGAGCACCAGGAGTGGCATCCGGCGATGGAAATCTTGAACTTCCGCGGCAGGTTGTAGAACTTCGAGTTTCCCGCGAGCAACTGCGATGTTTCAAGCACGAGAGGTGAAGCGTCGATAATCTCGTCAGCATCGACCCCAGCAACTGGGCAACCCGTCACGTTGCGGACGACATCTCCGCAAGCTCCCGTGGTGTTAAGTCCCACGCGCCACAGGCCATCAAGAACTTCTGGCAAGGACTCAATCGTGACCCAATGCAGTTGAATGTTTTGACGAACGGTGAGATCGGCGATTCCGTTGGCGTAGCGGCGAGTGAGGTCTGCGATGGCGCGCAACTGATGCGAGCTCATGATGCCGTTGGGAATCCGGATGCGAACCATGAAACGCTGCAACGCGCGCCCCACGCCTCCTTGGCCGCCGGTGACGCCAGCACCATCGCCCTGGGTGTAAACGCCCCACCAGCGGAAGTAGGTGCCGATCCACTCGGGCGGGATCGAATCGAATCCCTCACGCGCAAAGCGGCGGATCTCGTCCAATCCTTCCCAGGGATTCATGGCGCGCTTAAGGCGCTCCGCGCGCTGCGCCGCGGTTTCTTTTTTCGTTTTTGTCGTCGTATCGGTCATGTTTGGGGCACTAAAAAACCCACCGCCAGATCGTCTGGCGGTGGGTTGATGAGTGCTATTACTTTAAGAAGAAATTCTTAAGTCAGCAGCCTCCCCGCGCCAGAGCGCACGCATCCACAACAACAACAACAGATGCAGCAGCACACCGCGCGAAGATTGGAGATCACTGACATTCGAGGTTTGATTCTACGGGCTCAACTGGCGCCCGTCAACATTACTGTTCTCCGGCTTAGACTCAAAATTTCGATAAAAGGAATCAGAATTTTTGCATTATCACTCAGACACCTCTCAACACTGTAAAATCAACAACTTAGCTTCCTTGCAAGCGGTTAGTGATAATCTTTCGTTGCTTTGGCAGCCTGTATCCCACCTTCATTTGGCTAGAAAGGTAGCGTCTTTAATTATGAAGCGTTGCGCTTTTTTCGTCCTCTTTCCACTCCTTTTTGCTGCTGCCGGCTTTTGCCAGAACACTGCTGCAGAACCTTACAAGGCGACTCTCGATCGGCTCAACTCGCTCACTCATCAAGCCGAATCCGAGTGGCGTTTTAATAGTGACATTCCGCATCCGGAAGATCCCGGCTTGAGGGATTCGGAGTGGGGCATCTTCACTGTAAAGAATGTGTCGGGTCCGGGAGGTCAGCATGCGAATGAGGAACATTGGACCGGGACTCGCGTCTTCCGGCGCTCGATTCAGATTCCGGAGAAGATCAACGGCTACGCCACTCAGGGAGCCCGCGTTTGGCTGGATTTGCGTTTCGGCAGCCCGGGCAGACTGATGATCACAGTCTTCTCCAACGGCGCCGTGCTCTACCGCGGTGATGATGACAACATCCTGCCGGTGCTGTTGACCGAGAGCGCGCAGCCGGCGCAGAAATTTCTGGTAGCCGCGCGCGTGGTTGGGCCAGATACGGTGCAGTCGGAGTTCTTTCACAGCGAGCTTACGATCGATGCTCCGAAATCGCGCCCGGATCCTGCCCGGCTGCGGCTGGAGCTTCTGGCCTCTCGTCCGATTATCGCCGCCTATGAGGATGGAAAAGCAGAGCGCGAGCGCCAACTCCAGGCGGCGGTTCAAGCGGTTGATTTCTCTCCGCTCGAGAAGGGGGATCAGGCGGCGTTTGATACATCACTCAAATCGGCACACGCCAAACTGGAAGTTCTGAAACCCTGGCTGCAGCAGTTCACGATTCGCGCCGTCGGCAACTCTCACATCGACATGGCATGGCTCTGGCCATGGACCGAGACGGTCGAAGTGGTTCGGAACACATTCAATAGTGTGCTCGATTTGATGCGCGAATATCCCGACTTCAAGTTCACGATGTCTTCGGCCCGGACCTACGAATGGATGCAGGAAAAGTATCCGGATATCTATCATCAGATCGAGCAGCGCGTGAAAGAGGGTCGATGGGAGCTCGTCGGCGGGATGTGGGTGGAACCTGACCTGAATATGCCCGACGGTGAGTCGCTGGTTCGACAGATCCTGGTTGGCAAACGCTATTTCCAGAAGAACTTTGGCGTAGATGTGAAGATCGGATGGAATCCGGACTCGTTCGGTTACAACTATCAACTGCCGCAGATCTACAAGCGATCAGGGATGGACTATTTCGTGACCCAGAAGCTGATGTGGGCGCACGAATTCACCACGTTTCCCTACAAGTTCTTCTGGTGGCAGGCGCCGGATGGCAGCCGATTGCTGACATATTTTCCACACGATTATGCTGATCCCATTGATGCGGAACCGTTGGGGAGTCAGGTGGCGCAATGGATGCCTTCGATCTACGGCCCGAAGATTACCGACAGGCCCGAGATGATGCACCTGTACGGCGTTGGCGATCACGGGGGTGGGCCGACTCGGGTGATGCTCGATCATGCCGAGCAGTTGCGAGCGCCCGATACAGTTTTCCCAAAGCTGGAGTTCAGTTTTGCCAGCGAGTTCTTCAGCGACATGGAGAAGAAGTTGCCCTCGATGCAGGTTCCGACCTGGGATGGGGAGCTCTACTTTCAGTATCATCGCGGCGTCTTCACGACACAGGCGGAAACTAAGCGGAGGATCCGGCGCTCCGAAGAAAATGTGTTGAACGCCGAAAAGTTCGCGTCACTCGCTTTGCTTTACGGACGCCCTTACCCACAAGAAGTGATGACGCAGACGTGGAAGAATCTGCTTTTCGATCACTTCCACGACATCATGCCGGGCTCGGGCATTGCGGTGAATTATCTGGATGCCAAGCGCAATCTGGAGAATGTGGACCGGGCTGCGAACGAGGTCACGTATGGATCGGTGCGCGAGATCGCTGCGCATGTGAATACGCAGGGCGAGGGCACGCCGGTGATACTGTTCAATTCCCTTTCCTGGCCCCGAACCGAGGTGAGCGAGATCGAGGTACAACTGCCTGCTCCGGCTCGCCAGATCGAAGTGGTCGACTCAACGGGAAAGCCTGAGGAAGCACAGTTGCTCTCGATTGATCCTGACACGCATCGTGCGCGCTTCTTACTGCTCTCTAATACTCCGCCGCTTGGATATCAGACTTATTTTGCTCGAGGGGTTGCGTCAGCCTCTCCAGTGCACTCACCCCTGAAAGCTACGGCGGACTCGCTGGAAAACGAATTCATCCGAGTAAAGATTGATCCTCAGACGGGCTGCATGACCAGCTTGTACGACAAGAAGAGCGGGACAGAGGCCCTGGCTCCTGCCGAGACCGATACGGGTGGCCCGAGGAACGCCACCTGCGGCAATCTTCTGCAAACTTTTGCCGATAAACCCAAGCAATGGGACGCGTGGAACATCGACGCGGACTTCGAGAAGCAGCACTGGGACTTGGACAAGGCCGACGAGGTCAAACTCGTAGAGAGTGGGCCGCTGCGGGCCATCATTCGCGTGAAGAATCATTTTCAGAATTCAACGTTTGTGCGTGACATCATTTTGTATGCTGGTGTCCCTCGCGTTGACGTGAAGATGGACGCGGAGTGGCATGAGAAGCACATTCTGCTGAAGGTTGCTTTTCCGGTAAGCGCGCACAGCGATAAGGCTACCTACGAGATTCCATTTGGTTCGGTGGAGCGCCCGACGACGCGCAATACTCCCGCGGAGCAAGCGCAATTTGAGGTTCCGGCGCAGCGCTGGGCAGACATCTCCGATGGCAAACACGGACTTAGCTTGTTGAACGATTCCAAGTACGGGTACGACGCCAAGGGGAATGTGCTGCGGCTGTCCTTGTTGCGGTCGCCGGAGTGGCCTGACCCGCACGCGGATGAGGGACATCACGAATTCACGTACTCTTTGTATCCGCACGCAGGAGGATGGAAGGATGCACTGACCATTCGGCGCGGCTATGAACTGAATTACAAGCTGATCGCAATACCTGTTGGCAAATACCAGGGGAACCTCCATGCGGAACATTCCTTCCTGCAAGCAAAAAGCGACAATGTCATCGTGACGGCGGTCAAGAAGGCCGAGGATGACAACGCACTGGTCGTTCGGTTCTACGAGTGGGCTGGGAAGCAGGGCGATGTGGCGATTCAGCTCCCAACAGGCGCAACGTCAGCCTCGGAAACGGATCTGATGGAGAGACCGATGGGCAACCTGTCGGTTTCAAACGGAGAGGTGACAGTACCCACGAAACCCTACGAGATTAAGACGGTTAAAGTGCAATTCTCTGGCATGCCCGAAATGGCAGGGGATCGGCAATGACCGGAAGCGCCAAGGGCGTACTGGGAGTTGACATCGGAGGAACGAAGATCGCCGTAGGGATTGTCGACCGGTCCGGCAAGATTCTCGCTCAGGGACGCACGCCGATGGTCGCCAACGGAACGCCGGAAGTCGCGTTAGACGCCGTTGTCAGCGCGATCGATTCGGTGTTGTCCCCCTCGGCGGTGGACATCGAGGGTATTGGGATCTGTGCGCCGGGGCCGCTTGATCCGAAGAGCGGAATCGTTCTGAATCCACCGAACCTTCCCTGCTGGCGAAATTTTCCGCTTGCCGAAAAGATGCGTGCGAAATACAGCGTGCCCGTGAAAGTCGACAATGACGCGAATGCCGCGGCATTGGCCGAGACTCTGTGGGGGGCGGCTCAGAGTTTCCGTTACGTCTTCTACGCAACGATCGGCACCGGGATCGGAACCGGCATCGTCTTCGATGCCGCCATCTATCACGGAAAGACCGGATCGGCGGGCGAGGGCGGTCACGTAAGCATTGACTATCGAGGGCCGGTCTGCCTATGTGGCAAACGCGGCTGCATCGAGATCCTCGCTGCCGGCCCGGCGATCGGCGCGCGAGCGCGGGCGAAAGTCGCCGCCGAACCATCGCGCGGAAAGACAATTCTCGATTTGGTCAAAGGAGACATCAGCTCGATCACGAGTCAACACGTAGGCAAGGCGTTCGAGTCGGGCGATCCGTTGGCACGCGAAGTCCTTGAAGAGACAGTACACCTGCTGACGATTTGGCTCGGGAACATTGTCGACCTGCTCGATCCTGACGTCATTGTCGTGGGCGGCGGAGTGGCTGCAATGCTGAGAAGTTTCTTTGAGGAGATCAAGTGTGAACTGCCGGACTGGTGTGTGAATCCGCGGGCCTCGGAAATTCCTCTCTTGATGGCGCATTATGGCGCTGATGCGGGAATTGCAGGCGGTGCAGCCTTGTGTTCGACAGAACGGGCCTAAAACTTAAGACGCAGTTAAGAGGACCAAACCAATATGTCACCCTGCCTCTGCGTACGAAATATCAATCGCGCGCTCCTCTTGTGCTTTGGCACGAGTCTGGTGGCGCGCGCTCAGGACTTGCCGAAGGCGCCGCAAGCCCACGTCTTCTCTCTGACTCCGACGCCCGGATATTTCACTGAGCCCGGCGTTGCGGTGAACCCAGAGGATCCAAAGCAGGTCGTTGCGGTGTTTCAGGACAATGCCCACGCAGCTTACTCGCAGGACGCTGGCGAGACTTGGCAAGTCGCAGAGGGAGTGGATCCGAAGAACTACAGGGTATCGGGTGACGTCTCTACTGCCTTCGATAACCAGGGCCACGCGTTCATTTGCTACATCGCATTCGATAAGCTTGGAACTTTCAATTATTGGGCGCATGGCGCAACGCGCAATGGCATCTTCGTAAGGCGCTCGCTCGATGGTGGGAAAACCTGGGAGGCAGACCACATCCCCGTGGCGGAGCAGCCGACCGCGGAAGGCATTCCCTTCGAAGACAAACCCTATATCGTCGCCGACAACTCGAAGACTAAGTTCGCCGGTAATCTCTACGTGGGATGGACGCGATGGCGGCTAACCGACTCGCAGATGGTGGTCTCGCGTTCGACGGACGACGGGAAAACCTGGTCCGAGCCCGTCGAGATCGACGATCATCCTGGATTGCCCCGCGATGACAATGGTGCTGCGGAGGGTTTCGATGGCGCGGTGGGCCCCGACGGCACACTCTACATTATATGGAGCCAGGACAACGATCTCATGTTCACATCATCACGTGATGGCGGCAAAACGTTCTCCCATGCGCGACCTGTCATTCATACCGCACCTATTATGTTCGCGATCAACACCTTGGACCGCGCGAACGGATTTCCTCAGATCGCCGTAGACCCGAAAAGCAAGCGCCTGTATGTGACATGGAGCGACTTTCGCAATGGCGATCTTGATGTATTTATCTCGAGCTCCGACGATGGTGGTAAGCACTGGACTCCTGCGGCGAGAGTGAACAATGACCCGGTGCACGACGGAGCGGAGCAGTTTTTCCAGTGGCTGGCGGTGGACCCTGTCGACGGTTCGGTGAATGTCATCTTCTATGATCGGCGGAACGATCCCAAGAATCGTAAGCAGATCGTCGTGTTGGCACGCTCCACCGACCAGGGACGCACCTTCAACAATTACGCGTGGACCGATGAGGGCTTCGAAGCCGGCGGATTGTTCTTCGGCGACTACAGTGGGCTGGCAGCGTATGGTGGCCGGGTCTACGGCGTTTGGACGGAAAAGCCCATCCCCCCGCCTCCTTCCGAAGAGAAACAATCAGAGGAAGCTAAAGATGCCAAGCCGAAGCCTCGCGGGACGGTTGTGAAACTCGGATCGGCTGACTTCACCGTGGAGCAATCGAACCGCGTCGTTCGCCTGCACCTTCCGCAGCCTGACGAGAGGATTGCCGGGCAACCCGACACTCGCCAGTAGCTCCTGAAAGCAGGCGCCAAAGCAACCGACAGGGGCGTGGACCAGGGTGTCGCCGCTGCCCTCGACCGCTTGTGCGAACGCATAGTAGAGACCCTCGGCTGCGGTGCCGCGACCACAGGTTCCCACTCCTATGGCAACGCGGGGAACGGCGGGGACAAGCTTGGCCATTCCCACCGCCCGCACTGCGTTGAAGGCGCCAAAATCCAGAATTCGTAACGCTCCGGGCCGACCACGGCGACTGGCCAATCAGCTTGTCGATGAATACTTGCTCGTCGGTAGGAGTACTTGCAGGCGAGGGTGTGGGCATGGACACTCCTCCTCGCGATGTGGGCGTTTGTTCCAATAAAGCGATTCGCAGCATTAGGACTCTGTTTCCGGAGACACAATCGTTGGTGACATCAATCACAGGGTCAGGGATTCAGCGATTGAACGACTTGCGGATGATCGGCCCCCCTGCCAGAAGGTAAGGAGCTTCATGTCAAGCAGAACTTAGTCCCGCCGATAACAACGTAGTGAGGTCGAGTATGTGGAGGGGATTACTTCCGACGATGCTATTAGCGGTGCTCGCGTCTCCGGGCGCGGGACAAGACAGCGATCGTCGCGACATTGAAAGCAAGCTTGTCGCTCTGGAGAAGGTTGGCAAGCTGCAAGCAATTCAGTTGAAAGACTTGAAAATGCTAAGCGAAGTTTTGGATGAGAACTTCATTCTCGTCGATCAGGATGGCTTGCTCCTGAACAAGGCGCAGATTCTGGCTTACGTGCAGCGGGCGACTTCCATGCAATACTTCGCCAGCGAAATGACCGTTCGCTTACACGGAAGTACCGCGATTGTGACTGGTGTATATCGACTCAACGGAAGGCTTGCCGGCAGACGGATCGAGCAGCATGGCAGATTTATTGACACGTGGATCGAGAGGGAAGGCAAATGGTTGGCCATCGCCAGTGTATCGACACCGCTGACATGAGACATAACGGGTCAATCAATCGCCGGAACATTATGAAAGGGATCTGCTCGATCATTGTTCTAGGTTGCTCACCGATTCTTCTGCTGCGCGCGCAACAGACGGACGCAGCCGCCTCGGGCGCAATTCGCGCACTGGAACATGCATGGGTTGAGGCGCAGTCCCACAACGACAATCGGGCTTTGAACCTTATTCTCGACAACTCCGTTGTCTATGTTGAGTTCGACTGGTGACCAAGGCGGATTACCTCTTACGAATCAAGCACCAGGAACCATCTACCGACGAAATCGTGATCGAGCCCATTACGGTGCGCGTCTTCGGCAGCACGGCGATCGTTGCTGGAAGCTATCGGGAAACGCAACGCAAAGCCGGTCCGCACACCGTCACGCGCTGGCGCTTCGTCGATACATGGGCCTAAAAGAAGTATGGTTGGGTGCTGATCGCGGCTGGCTCAACGCCTGTCCGGGACTAGAGAAGTCTGCTGTCATCACCTCCTTGTCGTTTTCCTCGTTATTCTCTGGCTATACGGATGACTTTCACGGGGCCCAGCAGTCCCGACGCCACCAGCTTGGAATCCGCCTTGTAGAATTTCGGCGACGTAAAGGTATAGGTCTTCGTAACATTGGGTTGACGGTCGCCAATGATGCGGTTGACCCACGCGTTCGTGACTTTGATCTCAACTGCGTTCTTCCCCGGTTTTAGAGCCGGCGTGATATCGACCCGGTAAGGTGTCTTCCATACGATTCCGAGCGGCTTGCCGTTGACAGATACCTCCGCCAGATTCTTTACGTCGCCGAGATCGAGCCACACATGATCACCTTTGGCAGACCAGTCAGCTGTCGCATCGATCGTCTTCGTGTAAGTGCCTTTTCCTGAGAAATACTTGACCCCCTCATCGGAGCTGTCACTCCATGAGGTCAGCTTGTCGAGGGTGATCTTCGCCGGCGCTCCCAGGTTCGGCTCAAAGCTGAGATCCCAGGGACCGTCCAGCGTCGCGAGTGTGGTCTCAACCGTTTTCGGCAGGTTGCGAGAAGGGTTCTTCGTAGATTTACGGAATACGACGAATACCGTTCCCCAAGGCTCCAGGTGAAGAGGCACGGTCGTGCGGCCATCGGCGATTTGGAACGAGGCCGGCTCCGTCGCGCCTGTATCCGCATGCCACAGTTCCGCTTCCTTTCCTGTTATGCGAAAACTGGCGTCCAGATTCTCATCGCGGTCGTTGCGGTTGTCGACAAAATAGAGATCGCCGTCAGCTAGCTTGCGATGGACGAAAAGGACATTCGTATCGGGTTCGGGCTTCGTGTAGTCGAAGTCGGGAGCGACGGTGACTGCGGTGAGTACATCTCCCAAACCCTTATCCCCATACACTCTGCCTTTGCCTACAGTATTTCCACTGCCTGAGCCCCAGAGTTCATCGACGATGCTTTGAAACTCTTTCGTATTGTCGCTCAGGCTCGGTGTGTCCGTCGGCTTCGGGCCGGCCACGATCGCTCCGGCCTGTACCAGGTCGCGAATCTTCTTGAGCACCGGCAGCGACATTTGCTGACTATGCGGGTCGAGCGCGAGCACGCGATAGCGCATGCCGCTGGGAGTAGCGAGTCGTCCGTCTTTGAATGTCAGGACGTGAATCAGAGCATCGGCGTTGATGTAATCAAAGTTGTAGCCGGCGCGGATGTCAGGACTCTTCTTCCCAAACAACGCCGTGAGGTTGGAGTCTTCGCCGTAGAAATAGGCGATATCGGCGTCGAAGCGTCCCTGTTGTAGCAGGTAGGAACTACGAGCCAGATACGATACCCACGGCTTCGCCTGCTCCGCCCAGGTCTCATTGCGGTTGAACCATTGCCCGAATGGTCCGAGCGCAAGGCCGGGCTTCTCGTCCAACAACGGCTGATGCACCGAAGTATGAAGGACGAAACGGTTGAGTCCCATTGCCAACTCTTTGTCGGCAGTAGGTTTCAAAGTCGCGGGCGACCATGCCCAGGCGCCGGAGGATGCCGTCAGAGATTCCGCGGCCACCAGGTTCTGGCCGTAGATGTGAGCCACCGATGCAGACTCGCGAATGTCGGCGTTATATCCATACTGTTCGTTGTTCACGCCGGGCTTTTGCGTCCACATGGCCGACATGGGCACGTCATTGTGGCGCTTCACTTCCATGCCGTCGCCAATGAAAGCCCGCCCCTCTTCATGGGATTCGCCGTAGTGGCCCATGCCGCGCGCATGCAAGATGTCGTTGATCTGGTCATAGTGGTTCTCGGCCAGCAACTCGCCGAGCGTTTCGCGGAAG
Source organism: Candidatus Sulfotelmatobacter sp. (assembly GCA_035568275.1). Classification (GTDB taxonomy): domain Bacteria; phylum Acidobacteriota; class Terriglobia; order Terriglobales; family Acidobacteriaceae; genus Sulfotelmatobacter. Next base: position 47,085 of record DATMOO010000150.1, on the reverse strand, counting down.
TCCCAAAGGAAACGATCGCTGTCCTGAGAACTCTCGATGACGTGGCCTGCCAGGACGGGCAGCCAGGGGCGGGGATCATAGCGACGGCGCTTGGTGAACTCGGCAACCATGTCATCGGTCCAGTTCGCCGTCCCGGCCTCCCAGCTATCGTTAATCACGAATCTCAGTCCACGCTTACCCATCAGGTCGCCGACCGCGCTCTTGTAGTTGTCGAGGTACTTATCCATGTACTCCTTCACGTCCTCGCGACTGAGCTTGTCGACCTCAAGGCCTGTGCCCTCCGGTGATGCGGGATGGTTCGTAACTCCCGTAAGCGAATATCCGAAACGAAGCACGACCCAGTTCCCTGCCGGTGGCGTCCAATCCAGAGTGCCATCGGGATGCATCTTGGCGGTCAGGTCCATGATGTCGCTCTTACGGATCGCATCACTTGCAGACACTTGGGGCGTGGGAAACGCATCCAAGCCGATGAGATTGGCGAAGCCAGCCTTCTCCTCGAACCGGCTTACGAACGCGCCCGGATGAAGCACGAGCTCCGAAATCTCAAAATTTGGATTCGGCTTCGTGCCGCTGAAGTCGCCGAACGGGTTCTCAACGTCAAAATTGTTCTCGCCAAAAGCGCGTGCTGGCCGGTCTGTGAACGCGATGCGGAAGAATCGCGCGTTAGTCGCGGGAAACGCGATGGTGTGTTCCTCTCCACCGTCGTTGGGAATGTCGACGAGTTTGCGGAAGCTCTGGCCATCGTCACTCGCTTCTACATCTGCAATCGACGGCGCGGCACCGAACATATTGGCTGCTGCCGCACCCGGATCATTGAGCACCAGCGTTACTGCGTGCATGGTCTGCGGAGACGTGAATTCGTACTGTACCCATGCCTGCTGGCCTGCTGGCGCCTTGGGCAGTTGCGTCGTTTTAACTAGGTCGCCATCGTCGAGCAAGGCCAAATTTAGTGTGCCGCTGCTGGAAGTAATTTTGGGTTGCAGTGCGGTTACCGGCACATCATTTTCGGGCGCGCGATAAGCAATTACCGCTGTGTCCGCATAGAAAGAAGCTCCCCCGGTCGGAGGCTGCCCGCTGATCATGGCCAGAAAATCGAAAAGTGGAATGTTCTGTATGGGCCCGCTGACTGCCGGAGGATGTGGTAGCGCGCCCGTAAAAGGCTTCCCACCGTCGACTCGGATTTCACTCCAGACTACTTTCTTCATGCCCTGGTTTGGCTTCACCCATGGACCGCCCGATTCGCTCCATCCCGGAGATCCCGCAATCGCTTCCTCAAGTCCGAGTTGATCCGCAAGCATCGTCGCGTAGCGGAACGCATCCTTCCATTCGGGCGTCATATAGACCAAGCGCTTGTCGACCAACTTCGGAGTGGTCAGCGACGCGTCGAAGTTCTGGAAACCTCCGATGCCAACCCGGTTCATCCACTCCAAGTCGAGTTTGATTCCTTCCTTGGTGATGTTGCCGTTCATCCAGTGCCACCACACGCGTGGCCTGGCAGAATTCGGAGGATTCTTGAATCCATCTTCCAGAGAGGCCGGCGCATTTTGCGCGAAGGATGAGGGCGACAGACTTCCGGCCACAGCTACAACTGCGATTGCAAGAATACGTGCAACACAAGAATGGCTCATCAGGGACTCCTCGGCTTGCAGTTGTCTTTCAAATTCCAGATAGAAATCTGCCTGCTTCGGCGATAAAAACATCACAACGAATCACCCCGAAGTTCGGACTGATCGCAGTCGATCGCGAGACCCAGAAGCGGACGGTGAAGCCGAGCGCAATTGCATTGGGAAAAATCGCGAAAGCTGCCCAGAGGAACTTCGGCAGAAACTTCTGAGACGCCGCGGGCGTTACTTCGCCTGACAACGGTGACTTGCCAGGGGAAGCGAGCAATCGTTCGCCTAGCCCGATTCCGAGCGCGAAAGTCGTGCCCTTCTGCGTCCACTCTCTGCGATTCATAGTCATGACGGTCCCGCGCTTCCGCTCACTTCACTTCGAAGTTATAGGTTCCCGAACCCACCTGGACTACGTTCTCGCCGCCTTCCGATTGCGTGGTGACCGGTTTACCGCCTTCGGTCACGTGCGCCCCTGCAACCGCAGGCAGGAACACCTTCGCCGAGGAGTTCGCCGGGATGACGACTCGCAATGAGAATGGCCCGGTAGGACTTCCCTTCCAGTCGCTGACGATCTTGCCGTAAACCGAGTCATACTCAGCCCGGGCCGAAGGCATGCGCGAATCCAGATGCGGATGGACCACGATTTCCTTAAATCCAGGGCCGCTCATGGTCGTGTCGATCCCGGCCGCGTAGCGGTATACCCACGCGATCACCGATCCGAACGCATAGTGGTTGTACGAGTTCATCGACGGATCTCCGGTGTCGCCGTTCCAGCGCTCCCACCACGTGGTTGCCCCTTTGGAAAGCATGTAGCCCCAAGATGGATAGGTCTCATTCAGCAGCAGGCGATAGGCGACGTCGGACCGGCCGTGATCAGCGAGAGTGAAGAGCAGGAAAGGAGTGCCGAGGAATCCGGTCGACAGATGCCAGTTGTGCCCCTCGATGTCCTTTACTAGTTTTTCGATGAGCGCCGGTTCGAGTGACTCAGGCGCCATCTTTGTATAGAGTCCGACAACATAAGAGGTTTGCGTTCCGGTGCCGACTGTTCCGTCATCTTTGATGTACGTCTTCTGAAAAGCCGACCTGATGTTCTGCACGACTTCGGCGTAGTGTTTGGCGTCGTTTTCCTTGCCCACCACGTGCGCCATCTGCGACATCATGTTCGCAATCAACGCCCAATAGGCGGTTGCGAGCAGGTCTTTATTTGTATTGGGATCGGGCGCCAGCCAGTCGGCAAAGTTTGGCCCCACTCCGTTTTTCCGAATGAAATCGGGATTGCGGTCCTGGATGAACTCCATCCAGCGCTGCATCGCGTCCCAATTCTTTTCGATCACCGACTTGTCGGCATATTGCACCCAGGTCGTCCACGGAACGATCACGCCCGCGTCGCCCCATCCCGGAGCGCCGACCATGCCTTCATTCCATGCCGAGGTTCCTTCCGTTCCACCTCCGCCAAACGGAAGCGTATTGGGAGAGACGTTGGTAAACGCTCCCTGGCTAGTCTGCGCGTCCACGATGTCTTGAATGAACTTCTGCGAGAAGGCGGCCGCGTCGAAGTTGTAGCTTCCGGTTCGCCAGAAAACTCCGGCGTCGCCCATCCATCCCAGTCGCTCATCGCGCTGCGGGCAGTCGGTCGGAATGCTGAGGTAATTTCCTCGCTGGCCCCACAGGCCGATCTCCCACATGTGATTGACGAGGTCGCTGGAGGTCGTCACCTTGGCGGCAGGCTCGCCACTTACGCTGCTCACGACCTGCCCTTTGAACGCGTCGAGAGATGGCTTGCCGGGATATCCAGTCACCTCAACGTAGCGAAAACCGTGAAACGTGAAATGTGGCGCGAAGGTTTCTTCGCCACCGCCTTTGAGAATGTATGTGTCCGTCGCGTCGGCGTTCCGCAAGTTTGCCGTGTAGATCGTGCCGTCAGGGTTCAGGATTTCAGCGAATCGCAGACGCACTTTCGTGCCCGCGGTGCCTTTCACTTTGAGCGTGACCCATCCGACCATGTTCTGGCCCATGTCGAAAACGTAGGCTCCATCCGGTAAGGGTTTCACCTCTTTGGGCGACAGAGTGTCGATTACGCGGACAGGTGCTGTGATCTGGCTTGTAACGGCAATCGATGGGGCGTCGGCGATCGACGCGGCACTCCAACGCGAATCGTCAAAGTTCGCTTGTTGCCAGCCTGTATTTTCCTGGCGGGCATCGTAGGTCTCGCCACCATAGATCTGGGATTCGAGAATGGGGGAAGCTGAGGCTTTCCAGGAGTCGTCGGTGACGACTACGTCGTGAGTGCCGTCGGCATAGTTGATCTCAAGCTGGGCCTGAAAACGGTCCGGCGGAGCGAAGAAGTGCATTCCGACCCAGGTGAGTGGACTGCCATACCAGCCATCGCCGAGAAGTGCGCTGATCTGATTCTTGCCGCGATTTACATACTCTGTGACGTCGTAGGTCTGATACAACACACGCTTTCGATAGTCGGTGAATTCGGGCGTGAGCACGTCACTGCTGACGCGGGTTCCGTTGAGGTACACGCGGTAGCTGCCGAGAGCGGTGACATAGAGGCGGGCGCTGCGAACCTGCTTCGAGACGTCAACGGCCCGGCGGAAGGAAGCGGCGGGCTGAGGCAGGGGCCCGGGATCACCGAGTCGCTTGTCGCCTAAATCTGCCACGACGTTGGCGGCCTGCGCTGATGAATCGCTTTCTGCAGATGCTTGCCAGGTTTCTCCAGACGCGAACCGCTTGATGGAGCCGTTCGCGTCCGTGATCTTAATCAGCGCCGCAAGTGCGGCCTTGGTGCTCGTAGCCCCGGCATTTGGACCTCTCTCCGGGATGTCCGGCGCGGTGACCTTGATGTTCACGACGTTGTCGCCAATCTTGAGTTCGTCGGCGATGTCACGTCGATCGAACGTTCCCCATTCGTGTTTGTGGTCAACTTCGTGTCCATTCACCATCGCGGAGTAATCCCCGCGCACTGCAAGGAACAACATTCCCGCGCGGGGTTTCTCCGAGAGGTGAACATTCAAATTAAAATTTACGGAACTCTTCGGAACTGCCGCGAGCGCATCTTGTCCTTTTAGCCAAATCCAGCGGATATCCTTGCGGTCGGTTTCATCTTCCGGATTTCTCCAGCTGATCCACTTTGCTTTCCAGTCTTCCGGGTGAAGGAGGCCCATCTCCCACCACGCGTCTTCGACGGAATCGGACGCTTTCCCCGTCGAGTCCCAGACGCGAACATGCCAGTAGTAGCGCTTCCGCGACTCCAGAGCCGGGCCTTTGTAAGCAATTCCGACGGACTCGTCTGAGTTCGCCTTACCGCTGTCCCACACATCAGGCTTCCCTGAGCGCAACCCATCGAGGCTGCTCGCGACCAATAACTGGTAGGCCACTTGTTTCCAATTGCGCTCGGTGCTGTCGCTTTGCCAGGAGAGGTGAGGAGCCGGTGCGTCGATCCCCAGAGGGTTTTCACGGTATTCACAGCGTAAGTGAACAGGCGCTGCCGAAGCGGTACCCACAGTGACCGCAAGAGCGACGAACATCTTAAGCAGAGTCGGGTGGTTCAAGCGATTCTCCTGTCGGGATCGATCGAGGCCGTGAAGGCATTAGCTGTGTCGTGAAGAGCAGACGTGGACATGACTGCTTGATCGTCGAATGGCCGGGATGGTTTCACCGGACGGGTACTCGTGTCAACTTGCGAACTCCCGTTCCCCTGAATTTCGCGGTGTGAAAAGCACTGGCACTTCATAACCGCCAGAAACTAGGTTGAGCATGCAGAAATGGCGGGATTGGAATTGGCAAGGTCCTTTCGGGTTCTTGGGACGGGCCGGGCCGCATTTCGCATTGCAGAACGGAAAGGTTCAGAGCGACCATACTGAGCCTTAGCTTTAACACACTTGAACGCATTCCATCGCGAGGAGAGCAGCCAACTTCTTCAGCTTGCCGGAAACGTGCCCCACTCCCACAGCGCAATGATGCGCCGGGCCATGCCCGTTCCACTCACTCATAAAGTTTCTCACTCCGAGAGCAAATCGGTACCGGCTGTTGGCGTTGCCGATTTCCAGAATCGGCCCGGGCACTGACTCTCCTTCCGCGGTCAGCAACTTGAGCTTCCCGTCGACGGTTTGCACGACGGACAGCAAAGTTACTGGACCATGCTTCACAGACATCTCCACCGAGAGTCCGTGCCCCACCTTTCCGTGATATACGTCCAGCGGCCGGACTTTGGTTTTTCCCTGGGCGATCGCAATATGACCCGGGCCGTCGTGCCCCATCAACACGACATCGTCGCTGTAGTCCACGGCGTAGTATTCGGTGAAAGAACCTCCAACACCGAACGTGTCGAGGATTTTCATTGCCTGAACATTCTTGATTTCGTATTCTCCCGCGACCGGCACACCACGCGCAGTCAACAAGCTTGTGCCCAGTATGATCGAACTGATCGTGTCCTCGTTGTCCGCACTGCCCACGCCCTTGTGGTAGTACGCGAACGAGCCGAGATTGTGTCGCTCGACCAAACGATCCAAAGCCACAGAAGTGCGAGCGGCGCGCAGCAGTTCGTCCAGGGAACAATCGGCCTGCACATCGAAGGCACTCCTGAGCTCCGTGACCTTGCGGATCGCATCGGCTTCGCTGACGTCGCGTCGCAGGGCGGCCAGTTCTTCGACTTCAAGGATCTCGATGTGGCCTCCGAAGTAAGCACATTGCTGCGTGAGATCGGAGTAAATGTCGAGCATGCCTCCGTAGTAATGACCCATCACTCCAAGGCGGTTGTGCTCCATCACATGCGCGACGCGAGCCGCTTCGACCCAATCGGAAATCTCAGCCCAGGCGACCGGATCGTCATCGAGCGTTCCGGTCACCTGAAAGAATGGAATGCGGCAGCGATTAAAAACGTTTGCGATCTCCGGAACGGGGCAAGCCTGGCAGAAGGCAAGCCACTCACCGGTCATCTGAGTGCGGTCTCCCAACCGATTGAATCGCTCATAGTCAACGGCGGGAGTAGGTGAGAGATTCAGAATAATGACCGGCACTTTCGCGCGTCGGACGGCAGGGAGCACGGTCGAAGACAAAGCATAAGTCGTGACGTATAGAAAGATCAGATCAACATCTGCTTTGCGAAACTCGTGCCCAGCTGCGAAGGACTTCTCGGGAGTATCGACGAGTCCGAGATTGACTACTCTTACCCTAGAGCTCTCGAGCTTTCGAGCAACTTGCTCAGTGAATCCAACGAGCCTATCCCTAAGCCCGGGGAACTGTTCCCAGTACGTATCCAGACCGATGCCGAAGAGTCCGACCTTGAGTTGATCGTCTGATGAATTCATTCTGAAAATGTCCCGTTGACAAAGACCTGTAAATCGGGAAGCATAGCCCGTGTTCGTCCGAGCCACAAGCCTCCCGCCTACCTAGAGCGGCATTTCGAAGTGCGAAACGCGCGAGTCTATACCGGAAAAACTTCGAAGAGTCGCAGCTTTCGATGCCATGTCCTTTGCACAAGGATTCGCTGGCAAAGAGCATGTTGAACCGCTTCGATGCCATTCCCCATTGTTTCTTATGACGAAATCGGCTTCGGTCTGTAGATTGAGCGTTGACGTCGAATACAGGCTGGTGCAGCATTCTGTACTTGCTTTCGATGTCCCTGGAGGAATTGCATGAGCATTCGGTTCGCGTCACGAATTATGACGAACATCGCTGTTCTCATATGCTGCGCTTTGGCTTCCTCTGCTCAGGAACAGCCCATCAAAGTCACGCCGCACTGGGATAAGGTCATCCACACTTCCCAGACAACCTCGACGCTGCAGGTTGTGGTCAATCCTCCTCTGCAGCGGGGCACGCCCGTGCATGACAATGCGTTCAAGGCTCTTCATGATCTCGGAGCGGACTATGTGCGTTACGTTCCATGGCTTCCCTATCCGAAGCTCGGGGTCGCCGAACTGGAACCCCCAAAAGATGGGAGAACGTCTTGGGACTTTACGCCGATCGATCCCATGACTATCGACTTTCTGGAAGCGACGAAGGGACATTCCGTCATTCTCAACTTCAGCACAATCCCGCAATGGATGTACGTCACCGACAAACCAGTCGCATATCCTGCAGATCCAGCGCAGGTGATCTGGACGTACGAGCAGGGGACGGAGCTTCGCGATCCCAGCATGAAGGAAGTCGCCGACTACTATGCCCGGCTCGTCTCGTGGTACACGCAGGGTGGCTTCACCGATGAATTCGGCAAGCGTCACGAATCTGGATACCACTACTCGATACCCTACTGGGAGGTGCTGAATGAAATCGATTTCGAGCACCACATTACGCCGGAAACCTACACCAAGCTTTATGACGAAGTCGTCTTAGCAATGAAGAAGGTTCAGCCTGACATGAAATTCGTCGGGCTGGCTCTGGCCATGACCACCGATCCGCACTACTTTGAGTATTTTCTTGATCACAAGAACCACAAGCCGGGCGTGGCGTTGGATTTCATCTCCTACCATTTTTATGCAGTTCCTTCGGTTGACGAGACTCCGGAAGTGGAGCAGTTCACGTATTTCGCTCAGGCAGACGGATTCCTCAAGACCGTGCGCTACGTGGAGGCCATCCGCAGGCGATTGTCTCCTGAGACGAAGACGACGATCGACGAACTCGGCGTGATTTCCGCCGATGATCTTGCTCAGGGGACCCCGGGACACGTGGCTCAGCCAATTCCAAATTCCTACTGGAACTTGGCTGGTGCGATGTACGCATATCTCTTCGGCGAACTTACGCAAATCGGCATCGATGTGGCCGGAGAGTCACAGCTTGTCGGATTTCCCACGCAATTCCCCAGCGTCTCGATGGTTGATTGGAATGACGGGAAGCCAAACGCGCGCTTCTGGGTGCTCAAGCTGCTTCACGACCACTTCGGCCCAGGCGATAAGCAGGTCGAGATTGAGACTATGCCGAACAATCCCTATGTCTACTCTCTGGCCTTCGTCACGCACGACGGCAAACATCGCATGCTCTTGGTTAACAAGCGCGATCGGAAATTCGATGTTGCGGTAACAGGCGCCAGCGACGGACAGCTGGACTACGTCGATCAAACTACCGGTTTCCAGCCTCCCGCCATGACGAAACTAGGTGGCGAGACAGTGAGCCTAGGCGGGTATTCCGTGGCCGTTGTGACGCTGCCCTAGCTAGATGCATGGGCTCATTGCGCGGCTGGTTCGACCTCCTGCTTTGTCACTTCACGAGGAGCAAATACGGGTTCCAAACCACGCTGCTGGCTTGACCGGTCATGCAAACGCCGGTATTCGGCCAGCGCCTTTTCCTGTTCGGCATTGTGGCCCAGCGCTTTCTGAATCTGGGCCAGACGATACCAGCCGACTTCGTTCTCGGGATCGATGGCAACAGCCCGTTGCGCATGGATCACGGCCTGGTCGTTCAATTTCTTGGCCTGCAACACTGCCGCGAGGCCCAGTTGTGCTTCGGGAAAATCCGGATAGTGCTGCAACGCCTGTTCGAAGTATTGTTGCGCTTCGTCGAATCGATTAGCCTTGCGGCGGAGTTCGCCAAGTTCGTAAGCGGAATTTGCGTTGGCGGGATCGATTTGTAATTCCTGTTCGAATTCTTTTTCCGCGGCCGTGAGATCTTCCAACGAGTGGCGTTGCCAATAGCGCCCAAGCAGACTTCGGCCGATGCGGTAATGGATCCCCGGGCGTTGTGGCTCCAACTTCAGCACTTCGTTATATTCCGGGATCGCCAGAACGTAAGACCCCTGGCTCTCGTGTGCTTCCGCCGCCGCCAGATGTTTCCAAACCGACGTTGGAGCAACTTGCGCCAGCTTCTCCATGGTGAGAAAAGCGAAGTTCCCGTAGATCTTTCCGGTCTGATATAGGATCTCGGGATCGTCCGGGAAGAGTCGGTTCAACTGCATCGCAACTTCGACCGCCTTGTCGTCTTTCTTCAGGCCAGTGTAGGCGCGCTGCAATTCCAGGCCGCACATGCGCTTGATTTCGGTGTCGGAAGAATGATGAAGGCATTTCTCCAGTCCCGGGACGGCTTCACTGTAGCGACCAAGTTCTGAGAGCGACATCGCGAGAAGATTGTCGGTCTTGGTCAGAGCAGGCTTCAGCTTCAATGCTTGCCGCAGAGTGGGAACGGCCTGTTCAAACTTGCGCTCTTGGAAATAGATCAAGCCGAGATTTGCATGAACTTCAGCCATCCCCGGCTCAAGTTGTCGCAGCTTTTCAAACGCCTTCTCAGCCTCTGCATAACGTCCAGCTGCCAGGGCGGATTGCCCTTCCTCGGCGTAGCGTTCGACCAAACTTGTGTCCTGCGCGCACGCGGCGGAGGCCGCGAGGACCAGCACAACCAGTACAGCCCAGTTGAATGCGTGGCGGCCTTTCACGGAGCGAGTGTACCTCAAAAAAATCGCGCCAGGCCACAGTCGGCCTGGCGGTGGGTTGCTTGGTTTACTGCCAAGCTTCTAGAAGATGACTTTGCCGCCGAACTGAATAATTCGGCCAGGACGAGCGCTGGTGACCTCCCCGAATTGAACAGTCCCGAGAGTTCCATCAACCGCACTTTGGCCCGGTCCCCCGGAAGCCTGGGTAGTTGGGTCGACCCCATACTGAGTGTGGTTAAACGTGTTGAAAGTTTCAACCCGGAACTGGAAACCAACCCTTTCGGTGAACTGGAACGTCTTGCCCAGTCCGATATCCCAGTTATTGATTCCTGGTTGAGTGAGTATGTTCCGTCCGGAGTCACCGTATACACCGAAGGCGGGCTGAGTGAATGCAGAGACGTTGAACCAATGATTAATGTTCTTCCCGCCAATCGGGCTGGGACTGCCCGATTGATTGGCGCGCATCCCGAAACTCAAATAGGCTCCCGGATCTGACGCGTTTATCGAGAAAGGGAATCCGGTCTGGAATGTCGTGATCATACTCAGTTGCCATCCGCCAATCAGCATATTTTCTGCCTTATTTATGTCACCCAGGAGGCGCTTTCCACGCCCCACCGGAAGGGCGTAAACGATGCTGTTCACGAAACGATGCTTCACGCTGAAATCTGAGGGAGCGTAGTCCAGGTGCGGATTCAGATCGTCCATATGTCCGGCAAAGCCGGCGCCATTGGCTCCGATCCCGGCGGCAGCGGATTTGTCGTCCATGCTCTTTGCGTAGGTGTAAACGGTCAACAGCGCGAAACTGCCTCCACGATGTTCCAGTTTCACATTCCCGCCGTTGTAATTGGAGTAGCCGGTCCACGAGCTATTCAAAGGACCGGGAATTGCAAAGTTAGGCAGGGGCTGACGTGCATAGAAAGGGCACTGGTTCGCGAGATAGATGTTATTGGTTGCGGGAAGGCCGGCAAACGCCGCCTGGCAAGTTGCCAGTTGGGTTCCGGTCAAGACGGAAGGTGTGTTGAGGTCGATGCGATCCAGTAAATGGAGTCCCCGATTCCCAACGTAGTTCACCTCGAGCGTGGTGTTGCGAGCCACCTCACGCTGCACCGAGACTGTGTACTGTTGCACGTAGGGATTCCTTGGGTGGTCGGAAACAATGACCGCAACAAACTGACTATTCGGAGCGGTCACGGGAACAACCGCAGTCTGAGCGGGGAACAGTTGATCGGTCAACTTGGGCGCTGCAGTGGCCGATTGCGAATTGGGTGAAAGCGAAGTGCGCTCGACAAAAGGATATAGGTCGCCGGAATCGTCTATCTCGCGGCTCTCCGATGAATCCCAGAAGATTCCGTAGCCACCGCGGACCACTGTCTTGTCGCCGCCGAACGGACGCCAGGCAAACCCAAGGCGGGGGGCGAATGGAGTTTTGGAACCGTCGGCAGGATTGTGCCGGCCGCAATAACGATAGAAGCCGTTCCCTGGCGGCGCGACACCGTCGTTTGCCAAGGCCTGATCAGCGAAACACAATCCTCCACCGCTCGTGTTCTGATCATCGATCCAGAAGAACTTGTTACTCTGTTCATAAGGCACAGATCGGTAGTCCCAGCGCAGTCCGAGGTTTAAAGTAAGGCGGCTGTTCACCTTCCAGTCGTCCTGCACATACGGAGCAAAGTACATAAAGTGGTACTGATTCAAGTTGCCGGCGATACTTGGATTGCTGAAAGGTCCCGGTTGAAACGTGTTGGCACCGTTGTAATAGCCGAGAAGGAAATCCGCTACTTCGTTCCCTGTGCTACAGAGGGAGGTCGCACACTGCTGAACACCCCCTACGGTGTTGCTGTTGGTCAGGACATTGTTGTTAGTGTAGCTATAACCGCCCAAGAAGTTTCCGGAGAGGTTTCTCTTCGAAATAAAGCGGCGATAGTCGAATCCCACTCCGATGGTGTGCTTTCCGTGCACCATAGTCATGGAATCGGAGAATTCCCACGTCGGTACGTCGCTGGTCGTCGGGTTGTTACCCGGGCTGCCGTAGCTGCCCAGCAGAGCTCCCTCAAAGTTGATCGTGGGGAAACCTGCCGCGTAACTTGCTGGAAGGTTGGTGAAGACCCCAGTCACGCCCAAAGCAGAAATCTGGCTGCTCGACGCAGCTGGCGCACCCTGGATGGCAATGGCATCCAGATGTCCAAAGCGAAAACTGTTGACGATACTGTGCCCAAGGGGAATGTTGTGCGAAACCATCCAACTGGTGCTGTTTTGCGTAAACTGATTCAGGCTAAATTCTGTTCCGAGGTTCTGTGGGTTCTCATTTGAAAAGTCTGCCTTCGTGTAGCGGAAGAACACCGATCCGAAACGGCCCAGGGTCTGATCAAGCTTGTAGGTCTGCTGGTCGGTGTTGTTGGGCAGCGTTCGAACCAACTGGTAGTTACCGCCCGCACACGAACCGGGGTTGCTCACGCAGGCCGGAGTCGGGCTCGGAATGACGTTGGCCGCAAGCGCTACCGTCGCCAAGCGTGAAAAACGGTTTGCGGGAACGGGCCCGGTAAATGCCAGGCCGGTTTGGGGGTCGCCCGGCATGCAGGGTAGCGCGTTCGGGCTTGAAGTGAGTGCCAGTTGGCAGGGCGATCCCGCGGTCAAATCGAAGGCCGGAAGGCCGGTAGCCGAGAAATCCCCATTCAGTTCCGCCGCCGTAGGAACAATTCCATTCTGGATATATCCATTCGCAATTCGCCAGCCCTCATAGTTCACGAAAAAGAACGTCTTGTTGCGTCCGTCGTAAACTTTGGGGATGTATACCGGGCCACCGACCACAAAGCCGAACTGGTTTTGACGCAGCACCGGCTTGGTCGGGGTCGTTTGAAACGGCGTCGGCGTGTAAGCGTCGAACGCGTTGTTTCTGTCGAATAAGAATGCTGTACCATGTAACTGGTTTGTGCCACTCTTGCTGATGATGTTGACTTGATTGGCGCTGTAGCCATACTCCGCAGCGTAATTCTCGCTGGCCACCTTGAATTCCTGGATGGCATCCTGTGAAAGAATCACTGCCGGAGTGTTGAGCGACGTATCGGTGTTGATCAATCCGTCCAGCGTATAGTTGTTGGACTCAGGCCGCCCGCCGTTAATGCTGATGGCATTCCCTGCCCCTTGGCGCATTTGGCCCTGTTCGCCGACGGTCTGGACAGCACCGGCGCCGATGAAAAGCAGACTCAGGAAATTTCGCCCATTGAGCGGCAGCTCCTCTACTTGCCTCTGGCTTACGAGCTGTGAGACCGCCGAACTGTCAGTATCGAGCGCGACGGCGCTGGCCTGAACTTCTACAGTCTCAGAGACTGCGCCCGTCTTTAGGGCTACGTCGGCACGAGCCTCTTGGCCGACCACCAATCCGATGTTATCCACGACAGACTTCTGAAATCCTTGCGACTGCACAGTCACGCGGTAGGTTCCCGGCGCCAAATAAGGAACTGTGAAGTCCCCCGAAGCGGTAGTTTCCGTGTGTTTGATTACATTCGTGGCCACGTTGGTGACGTCGACTCCCGCCTTGGCCACCACGGCTCCAGAGTTGTCCTTGACAGTTCCTAGGATGGTTCCGTAGGCTCCGCCCTGAGCATACAAGTGCACTGCTGAAGTGATCAAAAGGCAGAACGAGAGAATGCGTGTCGTCGCGGACATGAGGTTTTCTCCTGGCGACGTTTGCAACTTCGTGGAATAGGGATCAATCCCACGTCTCAGAAACCTGATGATGGAACTTTCCCCAGCCCCAAAACCCACGTCGCCGTCTACTGGGGGCGGATGCTCCCATTGACTGCCGAGCATCGTCAACTCGCAACCTGAAAACCATCCGCATTTCGCGGTGAAAAACCTGCAGGATAGCGGACGGCGTGAGCGCCAAATCGTTATTTAGCAACCGATTCACGCGTAAGTTCCATTGCGTTTTCTGCGCGCCACAGGCAACCTTGCGACCCATTTCGTTTTGCATTGCAGAAAGTTTTCAGGTGATTGCTAGAGAGCGTGGAGCTTGCGGAATGAGCAGGGTGCGCTAAACAAACTCAGAGAACGCAAACGGGCTTTATTGGCCAGCTCGATCTAGTGGGCCAAATGTTGCCGGGCTGAGTCGAAAGGATCGGTTCGAACCAGGTTGGCCAGCGCGTCGTTCGGATAGTAGTGATCTACGGTCCCAGGCGTCACCAGCTTGTGCTCAACGAATACTGCCGGCGGCACCGGACGTTGGTTCAGAATATCGAGACTGACTCTGATTAAGTTTTCGCCGTAGCGTTCGGGGAAGTAAGCCACGGAACCGACGAAGCGAGTTTTGGGCTGACGCAATTCCGCTCTTCCCTCGGGTGACGCATTTTGTCCGATGACGGCACAGTTCTCCGAACGGCCCGCTTCCTGAAAAGCACGCAATGCGCCGAGTGCGCTGGGATCATTGATTGCGCCCACCAGCACATGCCGCGCATGCGAGGAACGGAGATGTCTTCGTACGGCTTCAAAGCTGGGCCCCAGCTCCCCGTCGCCATCCAGGTACGTCACGTGACAATTCGCGGCGCTGGGCAATACCAGATTGATTCCTACCAGCAATCCTGACAAACGCATGCGAGGAAGGTTCCCTGCCCGCTTCAACTCGAGCAGGAGAATCTCATCCACTTCCGAGTGCCAATGCTCCTTGACCCATCGGCCTAGATAACGGCCGCCGATCAACCCGGCCTCATAGTTATTCGCGCCGTAATAAGTCGCGCCGGGATGAGGGATATCGATCGCGATCATGGGAATGCCTGCCTCGCGATACTTTGCCGCGACGATCGGCGCGACTTCCTCGTCGGTTTGAAACTCGATCGCCAGGTCGACCTTTTCGCGCACCAGCAAGTCCGCGTTTCGTTGCGCGGTCTTGGCGCTGTAGCGATTATCGAGAGAGATGAGTTCGATGCCTTCGGCAGCGGCTGCTCGCTGCAAGCCTTCAGACACTTCTCGCGAGAACTGGTAATCGGTGCCCTGCGCCGCATATCCCAAACGGTAGAGCCGCTGCTTCCACGGGCGCACGCGGGACTGATAAAGGTTTTGACCAACTTTATCGACCATGCCGCATTTTTCGAGCGTATAGAGAAGCCGGAACACCATCGTCTTTGGCAGGCCGCATCGCGCACAAATTTCTTTAAGTGGCAACGCTTCGCCTGGCGAGTGAAATGCGCTTAATAGCTGTGAGGAGTGAATAATGGACTTGACGAGGTACCGGTCACGGGTCTGAGCGACGGGGCTCATATGTGCGACATAATGATCCATTTTTTTCATTTTGCAAAGCGAAATTTGCGATGGCGACATGGGCAGAGCCACCAGCAAGCGAAGGAAGGACCAAGAGTAGTTCCGGTGCAAGATATTTGTTATTGCGCAGGAATTCTTGGCAGAAAGATTGATCGTCCTCAGTATCGCTCAACAAAATCGTTTATGCTGTAAATGCCGCGGAATTTGCAGGGCAACTCCCTTCCGCGTCAAACGGCAATTGACCGTTGGATTCTACAAAGCGAAATCGGCGCGGCGGCCTGCACTCGCACATTGGGCAGGCAAGTCATCGGGGTCAGAATCGATATCTTGCCTTCTCGGCTCTTTGCCTCGCGTGATGTGTTGTTAAGGTATTTCGCTGTGCGAAACACTAGGATTTGCCAAAGAAAACCGTGACTGCGTGAGAGATCGAATGTAGTCTTCCGTCGCTAAGAGAGGTTTGCATGGGTTCGTCCACGAGTGACAAGGTTTTTGCCGCCCTTGAGACATTCCGCATTGAGTTGCCATCGTGGGGATTCGCCAATACCGGCACCCGTTTCGGAAAATTCATTCAACTTGCAGCGGCCACCACTACTGAGGAAAAGTTCAGCGATGCGGGCCAGGTGCACCTCCTCACAGGTGTCTGTCCGACAGTGGCATTGCATGTGTTGTGGGACTGTCCCGCTGGAGTGCAAAGCACAGACGAGATCAAGCGTTTCGCGAGCCGTTATGCCGTTGCTCCCGGATCCATCAATCCCAATCTTTTCCAGGATCAAGAATACAAGTATGGATCGTTCGGCAATCCGGATGAAGGCATCCGCCAGCGCGCCATGCGGCACACAAAAGACAGCATTGAAATCGCGCGGCGGCTCAACAGCAGAGACATCTCATTTTGGTTTGCCGACGGATCGAATTATCCAGGCACCGCCAACATCCGGCAACGCAAAGAATGGTTCGCCGACGGCCTGAAAACGGCGCATCAGCAGTTGTCGCCGAACCAACGGATGCTGGTCGAGTACAAACCGTTCGAGCCTGCCTTCTATCACACCGACATTGCAGACTGGGGAATGGCTTTGCTGCTGTCACGCGCGGCCGGCCCGCAAGCCAAGGTTCTGGTCGATACGGGGCACCACTACGCGGCGCAAAATATTGAACAAATCGTTGCCTGGCTTTTGTGCGAGAACATGCTGGGCGGTTTCCACTTCAATGATCGCCGCTACGCCGATGACGACCTGACCATGGGTTCCATCGATCCTTATCAGGTATTTCGCATCTTCCATGAGATCCACTTCTTTGAATGGGAAACCGGCCAGCGCGCCGACATCGCCTACATGGTCGATCAGAGCCATAACCTGAAAGGCAAGATGGAAGCCATGATTCAGACTGTGACCATGGCCCAGCAACTCTTCGCCAAAGCAGCGCTAGTCGATACGAAGAAGCTCGCGACAGCCCAGAAGAGCTGCAATCTGGTCGATGCCGAAACGGCGTTGCAGGACGCCTTCGCAACCGATGTCCGACCCGCAATCCAGGAGTGGCGAGAGACCAAGGGACTGCCAAAAGACCCGATGGAAGCCTTCCGGCAGAGTGGCTACCTGGAACGCATCACGAAAGAGCGGGCGGTGAAGAATTCCCAAAACGTGTCTTCGTATGCCTAGCCCCACTCACCCGAAACCTTATCTGGCCTTCGATTTCGGAGCCGAAAGCGGACGCGCAGTTCTGGCGCGTCTGCAATCCGGCATTCTGACAACCGAGGAAGTCCATCGCTTTCGGAATGAACCCGTTGAGTACGGCGGTTCCCTTCACTGGGACGCTCCTCGCCTCTGGTTCGAGGTGCGGAAGGCCTTGACTTGCGTGGAACAGATGGAACTGGCGGGGATCGGCGTGGACGCGTGGGGCGTGGATTACGCTTTGCTCGGCGAGCGCGGTGAATTGCTTCAGAATCCCTATCACTATCGCGACCGCCGCACCGAGGGCGTGATGGACGACGTTTTTCGAAAGGTCGCGAGGGATCAGATCTATCGGGCGACGGGCATCCAGTTCATGCCCATCAATACGCTCTATCAGCTCTACGCTGCTCAGCGCGACACGCCCACAATCATCGCGGCAGCGAAGCAATGGCTCACCATACCGGACCTCTTCAACTATTGGCTGACCGGGAATGCGGTTTGCGAATTTACGAATGCAACGACGACCCAACTCGTCGATCCGGTCAAGCGCACATGGGCAATCGATCTCATGCACAAGCTAGGGCTGAACTCCAGCCCGCCGGCACCGATCGTCGAGCCGGGCTCGATCTTAGGCACGATCCTCCCATCCCTCGCGCTGAACTCCTCTTTGGCGGGGACTCCGGTGATTGCTCCCGCCTGCCACGATACCGGATCTGCCGTCGCCGCGATCACAGCTCGCGACGGCACTGCGTTCTTGAGTTCCGGAACCTGGTCGCTGATTGGCACCGAACTCGATGCACCCATCGTCACTAGCGAGGCACTTAGGTTGAACTTCACCAATGAAGGCGGAGTGAACGGAACGACGCGGCTGCTGAAGAACGTGATGGGACTCTGGATGTTGCAGGGTTGCAGAAATTGCTGGAGCCCACGGGGGCAGGGTTCTGACTATCGGGAGCTGGTCGAATTGGCAAGTCGCGAACCCGCCTTCACTCATCTCGTTGATCCGGATGACGAAGCCTTCCTTCATCCAACCGATATGCTCACCGCCATCGATCAATTTTGCCGGAAGACGCATCAACCCACACCGGCGACTCCGGGCGCCTATGTGCGATGCATACTCGAGAGTCTGGCCCTGAAGTATCGACTGGTTTTGCGCAGTCTGGAGCAGTTGTGCGGAAAGCGCATCGATCAGGTTCGCGTGATCGGCGGTGGCTCGAAGAATCGATTGCTCAATCAGTTCACTGCCGATGCGACGGGGAAAAGGGTGCTGGCTGGGCCCGCCGAGGCCACCGCACTGGGGAACATCGCCATGCAAATCCTGGCAACCGGCGAAGCTTCGTCGCTTCAGCAGGTGCGCAGCATCATCGACCGATCCTTTCCGACGGAGGTCTTCGATCCGGTAGAGACTGACAATTGGACGCGCCAGACCGAGCGATTCGAACAGTATTGCGAGATGACTTATGCCTGAAATTAAAGAAACAACGTATTTGAAAGACTTGTGGAACGAGCCCCACGCCCGCGAACTAGGTGACAATCAACTGGCGCTTTTGCGATACCGCTCCAATTTGCTGGGCGCGGATCTCCGCATCACCAACTTCGGCGGCGGAAACACGAGTTCAAAGATCGATCTGCCCGACCCATTTACCGGAACACCGGTCCGCGTGCTGGCGGTCAAGGGCAGTGGCGGCGACATCGGCTCGATTGCCGAGTCGGGATTCGCTCTTCTTTATCTCGATCGCATGGAGCAACTGAAGGAACTGTACCGCGGCGAGAAGTATGAGGATGAGATGGTGCGCTACTATCCACTCTCTGCCTTTGGCGAGAATCGCGTGGCGGCGTCTATCGATACTCCTTTGCATGCGTTCCTTCCGTTTACGCATGTCGATCATCTGCATCCCGACTGGGCGATTGCACTGGCTGCCAGCGCAAATGGCAAACGTCAGCTGGATCAATTCAACAAGGAATTCGGACGCAAAATCGTCTGGGTTCCATGGCAACGGCCAGGCTTTGAACTGGCACTGCTCATTGAACGAGCCGTCAAAGAGAACCCCGGCGTCGAAGGCTTGATCCTCGGAGGCCACGGCCTGTTCACGTGGGGAATGACGCAGCGGGACTGCTATCTGAACAGCGTCCACACCATCGACCAGATGGGAGAATTCATTCAGCAGCATCAGGCAAAGAAGGGTTCTCTGTTCGGCGGGGTCAAGCATCCCCCGGTTAAGGACCGCAAGGCCATCGCCACGCAGATTCTTCCCGCGCTGCGCGGCACGGTCTCCTCGCACCGCCGAGTCGTCGCGCATTATGCCGACGATGACGATGCACTAGCCTTTGCCGGATCGAAGTGGGTCAAGGAACTGAGCTCTCTTGGAACCAGTTGTCCCGACCACTTCTTGCGAACACGAGTCAGTCCGTGGTTCATCGGTTGGGATCCTGCCAAAGAAGACGTTCAGGCCCTTAAGAACCGCATCCATAACGAGGTTGCTGGCTATCGTGAAGGCTATACGAAGTATTACGAAGAGTGGGCCAGCAGCGAGTCCCCCAAACTTCGCGACTCGAATCCGTCGGTCGTTGTCATCCCCGGACTGGGCCTCTTCGGCTTTGGTAAGAACAAAAAGGAAGCCCGGATCACGACTGAGTTCTTTATCAACGCCATCCATGTGATGGCGGGAGCTAATGCTCTGGAGGACGGGAAAGTCTCCCATCCGCTGCCACAGGCACGGACTGCGGAGCAGTCCAAACAATTCACTGAATTTCACAACTATGTTGCGTTGCCACGATCGGAGGCATTCCGCATCGAGTATTGGGCTCTGGAAGAAGCTAAACTCCAGCGCATGCCCGCCGAAGCGGAGTTCAGCCGCAAGATCGCCCTCGTCATCGGAGGAGCCAGCGGAATCGGCCGTGAAGTGGCCCTACTCCTCGGCCGCAGGGGAGCACACGTTGTTGTTGCCGATTTCGATCAGACAGGCGGCAGCAAAGTAGCTGAGGAGATCGGCGCCCACAGTTCGACAGAATTGGTAGCCGCGACCGCCGTTGATCTCAGTTCATCCCAGTCTCTAGCCGAAACGGTCCGATTCACAATTTCGAAGTTTGGCGGCATTGATATCGTTGTGAACACCGCAGCGATTTATCCTGTGCCCGGTCCCGATGGAGAGCTTTCTGAAGCACAATGGGCTAAGACATTTCTGGTGAATGTAACCGGGAATTACCTCCTAGCCCGCCAAACCGATTGGGTATTCAAAGATCAAAGCCTGCCTGTCACGATGGTCCTTACCAGTTCAGCAAATGCAGTGGTTCCCAAGAAAGGCAGCGAGGCCTACGACACGAGCAAGACCGCCTTGAATCACTTGATTCGCGAACTCGCCATCAAGCTCAGCCCTCATGTACGGGTGAATGGGATCGCGCCAGCAACGGTCGTCGCTGGATCCACAATGTTCCCGCGCGATCGCGTCATGCAATCCCTGCAGAAGTACAAAATCGAATTCTCAGAGTCCGAGACGACGGAAGAGCTGCGTGGCAAGCTAGCCGATTTCTACGCGCAGCGCACGCTGACTAAGCGCCCCATACTGCCGCAAGATTGCGCGAATGCGATCGTCTGGCTGGCCGGTGATCAGAGCGGCAAGACGACTGGACATGTGATCCCGGTAGATGGTGGCTTATCAGAAGCCTATCTTCGTTAGGTGATTTTTGTTAAGGAGCTGGAGATGCAGCGCATCTGCTTTGTGCTACAAGTCAAGCCGGAACGCCTCGAAGAGTACAAGAAACGCCACCGTCAGGTGTGGCCCGAGATGCAAACAGCTCTCCGTGAAACCGGCTGGGGGAATTACTCCCTGTTCCTGCGCAATGACGGTCTTCTCGTCGGGTATCTGGAGACTGAGGACTTTGAGCGCGCGCGCGCAGGGATGGCCCGGCGCGATGTGAACGAAAGATGGCAACGGGAGATGGGTGATTTTTTTGCTCAGCCCGACGGAGTTCTCCCCGATCGCGCAATGCGTCCGTTGGAGGAAGTCTTCCACCTTTAAGTCATACTTGAGGAGCTATGAATCCAAACCCGGCACTGGGAGTCCTTTTTCACTGGCTCGGCGGCCTGGCCTCGGGCAGCTTCTACGTTCCCTATAAGGGCGTGAAGCACTGGGCATGGGAGACGTACTGGCTGGCGGGGGGATTCTTCAGTTGGATCATCGCCCCGTGGGTTCTGGCTTCGCTCCTCACCAAAGATCTCTTCGCTGTGCTGGGTCAAGCGCCTGGGTCCGCGCTTTTCTGGGCTTTCTTCTTCGGACTGTTGTGGGGCGTCGGCGGACTCACCTTCGGTCTCACCATGCGTTACCTCGGCCTGTCACTAGGGATGGCGGTTGTGCTTGGGCTGTGCGCCGCTTTTGGCACGCTCATGCCCCCAATTTTCCGTGGCGAATTCGTGACCCAGGTTGTCGGCACTTCTTCAGGCCGCGTGATTCTGTTCGGAATTTTCGTCTGTCTCGCCGGAATTACCGCGGCTGGCCTGGCAGGTATTTCCAAGGAGCGCGTCATGTCACCCGAGCAGCAAAGAGCTGCAATTCAAGAGTTCGATCTGCGAAAAGGGATTGGCGTCGCTGTTCTCTCCGGTGTCATGAGCGCGTGCTTTGCTTACGGGTTGGCGGCAGGTGATCCGATTAAGACTCTCACCCTGCAGCACGGTACCGCCAAACTATGGCAGGGATTGCCAGTGCTGATCGTGGTCTTAGTGGGCGGTTTCCTCACCAACTTCATCTGGTGCTTGATCCTTCTCACGCGCAACAAGACTGGCTATCAGTTCTTCGATTCGCAGATTCGAGTGAACGGGCCTAAGGACGAACCGATCATCGAGACTGCAGTCGACGCGCCCAGCCGCGAAGTGGTGGAGCATATCGGCTCATCTCGCCAGGGAGGAACTCGGGTTGCCCTGATGTCCGAAGCGCCGCCGCCGGTCGTCGTCCAGGCGCCCATGCTTCGCAACTATCTTCTCTGCGCTCTGGCAGGCACAACCTGGTACTTCCAATTCTTCTTCTACACCATGGGCGAGAGCCAGATGGGACACTATGGCTTCTCTAGTTGGACGCTACACATGGCCAGCATCATCATTTTCAGCAGCCTTTGGGGAATCGGCTTCAAAGAGTGGAAAGGCGCCGGTACTCGTGCCGGATCACTTCTTGCTTTAGCACTCTTTCTGTTGGTTGCATCGACAATGATTGTTGGCTACGGCAACTATCTCGGTTTGGCGAATACCGCGCACTAGTTTCGAAAGAAAATATGCTGTGCCCTCTTTAGTCAGGCAGAACTCTTCCCCGAGTTTCCACTGCGAGGGGAATGACCAACAAACCGATTCCAAAGGCAATCGACGTAAACGCAACCGGCTTACCGAGAGTTCCCATCCGGCTGACCAGCGCTCCGAGAGCGAAGTTCACCCCGGCAGCAATGAAACGTCCGAACGAAGTCGTGAAGGCAAACGCGGTCGCGCGAACCGCGGTCGGGTATTGCTCTGGCAGCCAGAGACTGAAGATCGTGAAGTTCCCGCCAAAGAAGCCCAGGAAGAACAGCACTGCGATGAATTGGCGTAATCCGTGCGCCAGGTAGAACGCCCAGCCAAAGCTCAGCAGAATACAAATTGCCATGCCGAGAAAGTAGAAAGCGAGAGTTCGCTTGCGGCCAATTCGTTCGGCCAATGGAGGGACTGCCAGGCATCCAAGGATCGTCCCCAACGATAGCAACCCCATTCCGAAGGAAGATGTCCGCACGGCTTCCGCTTGTGATGTGCCCTCACGTTTAGCGAGGCTGATGACCGCCGTCGGCGCATACACGGCTGCCGCCCACAAGCCACAAATGGCCGATGCCAATAGAAGAGTGTTGACCAGCGTGCGCCTTGTGTAAGGAGGATTGAAGATTCGCCGCAGAGACGAAAGTCCGCCATCGGCTTTCACTTTGACCTTTTCCTTCCAGCGCTCAGGTTCTTTCACTCGGGACAGAACAAAGGTAGCCACGACGACGGGCGTTAGCCCGCACCAGAACATGGCACGCCAGCCATAGCGCGCTGCGATCGTATAGTTAAGAGCGGACGCCAGGAAAAAACCGGCATAGTAGCCAGTCTGCAAATATCCCGCGCCCATTTTGCGGCGATCTTCCGGCCACGCTTCGGCAACGTACGTTCCCGCCAGCGCCCACTCGCCACCGATGCCAATCCCCGCGAGCAGCCGGAACAATCCCAATTGCCACACCGTCTGCGATAACGCAGCCAGGCCCGTGAATGTGGCATAAACAAAGATGGTGGCAGCGAGCACACGGCTGCGCCCAAACCTATCGGCAATCAGCCCCCAAATTAGCGACAGTCCCCATCCCACAAGGAAGAGAGCAAACAGAATCGATCCGGCGAACCCGACGTTGGCTGGAGTGGCTTCGTAGCCAGACTTCGGAAGCAGTTCCGTGAGTGCGGGACTGAGGACCAGTGCATAGATCACCGAATCCATGCCGTCAAGTGTCCATCCGGCCCACGCTCCCCAGAATCCCGTGATTTGGTCCCGTGAGAGCTTCGTGCGGATCGGCCGATTCGCTACTCCAACAGCCACGCGGTTTTTCTTCTCCGTGGGCAGGAGCATAACATGCGGCGCTAGCAGGAATACCTAGGCCGTGGGATCGCTGCCCGAAGTCTGAAACATTTTTACTAGTGCGGGCTTTATTACCTTCTCCATCGCATTGCGAGGAAGCGCATCCATCACGAGAAGGCGGGAAGGCAGTTTGTGAGTGGCTAGTGATTCCTTGGCCCAGGCACGTAAAGACGAGAGATCCAATCCAGCGCCAACGTGCAGCACAACGGCGGCAGCGACGCGCTCTCCCCACTCAGGATCCGGTACGCCGACGACGGCACATTCCGCTACCGCAGGATGTGCGCGCAACGCCTGCTCAATTTCCAGCGCTGATACCTTATGTCCGCCAGTCTTGAGGATGTCGACGTTCGCCCGGCCAAGAATGCGATACACACCGCCCTCGACCACCGCAGTGTCGCCGGTGCGAAACCAGCCATCGCGGAAGGCATCGCGTGTTGCGTCGGGCTGGCCCCAGTACTCCGTGAAAACGTTCGGACCACGGACTTCGATTTCGCCCGGCGTTCCGGGCGGAACCGGATTAGCCTTGTCTCCCACAAGTTGAACTTCGACGCTCGGCAGCGGTGTACCCACGCTGCCTGGTACACGCTCGCCCCGCAACGGGTTCGAAAGTGCCATGCCGATCTCCGTCATGCCGTAACGCTCAAGCAGAGTGTGGCCGCTGATTTCCTTCCAGCGGTGCAGAGTGCTCACCGGCAATGCTGCCGAACCGGACACCATCAAGCGCAATCTGGCGCATGCCTGTGTCAGGTCCGCGCGGTGCGCCGGCGAGGCCAACTCCCATGTAGCGATGAGCTTCGCGTATATGGTCGGCACCGCCATGAACAAGGTGAGTCTGCCACCGACAATATGGTCCCATACCGTATTCGCATCGAATCTCGGCAGCATGTGGCACGTCGCTCCCGACCACAGCGCGCAAGACACAACGTTGATGATTCCGTGCACGTGATGCAACGGCAGGCAAAGCAAAATAGCATCGTCGGCAGACCACTCCCAAGCTTCCACCAAGCTTATGATTTGCGCAGTAATGCTGGCATGAGTAGTGACCGCGCCTTTGGGCCGGCTGGTGGTGCCACTGGTGTAGAGAATCATCGCGCGACGCTCGCTGCTGACTTCCGGCAATCGCGCCGTCTGAGAAGCGAGCAGATGCTCACATGGAAATGCGCGAATCCCACGAGCGGCGGCGATTGGTTCCAAAAGACCGGCAGCAGCAGTGTCGAACAACAATGCCACTGTTGCGCTGTCGTCGATAAGATATTCCAGCTCGGGCTTCGTGGAACTTAGCGGTAGCGGAACAGCAACGCCACCTGCCCGCCAAATACCCCACTGCACAGCAACCCACTGAAATCCTGGCGTAACCAGAAACGCCACGCGAGCTTGGTGCAGATCCTCCTGGCCGGCCAGTAGCGCGGTGGCCACGCGCATCGAGGCATCAAGCAGTTCGAGATAAGTGAACGTTCCCTGCGAATCGACGACTGCTGTCCTTCCGCCGTGCCGCTCGGCGTGAACATGGAGAAGATCCCGACTGGTGCGGCTGATCACGTGCAGACTTTACGTCGTCATCGCTTGGATTGTCCACTTGACAGGAGATCTATTCCTGCCATCACCCAAAAATGGGGGGCACCGCAAATGGTTACTCCGCGGGCAGCGAAAAATGGAACACCGAGCCTCGACCCAGCTGACTGATCACGCCGATCTTGCCTCCGTGCAATTCGACGATCGCTTTCGCAATCGGAAGTCCCATACCCGTGCCGGGCATCAGCATGCGTTGATCTCGGCCGCGATAAAACTTCTCGAAAATCATTTCTTGTTCCATCTGGTCGATGCCAGGACCTTGATCCGCTACACTCGTGACCACTTCCGATCCCTCCGCCTCGACAATGATGTGAATAGGAGCCTGCGCCGAGGAATACTTTCCTGCATTATCCAGAAGTTGCGAGATCACCTCGGTGATTCGCTCGAAATCCATTCGAACCGGAGGAAGGTTTGGTGAGATCGAGATTTCGAGAGGATGGTTGCGCAATGCCGGCTGGGAATTCTTAACGGCCTGATCGACGGCTTCGCGCATCTGATGCGGTTCGATTTGAAAATGGAGTTGGTGGGCGTCCAGTTGGGCGACCTCTCCGGCCTCACCGACCAGGCGATTGAGCCGGTCGCTTTCTTCATTGATTACCTGGAGCAGATCAGTGCGCTGGGCTGGGTCGAGATTCGTGTTAGAGAGAAGTGTTTCGGCTGATGCCTTAATCGAAGTTAGCGGCGTGCGGAACTCATGAGTGACCGAATCCAACAAGACCGAACGAAGCCGGTCACTTTCGCGGGCCGCTTCACTTCGAGTTAGTTTTTCGACAGTGTTGGCGCGCTCGATCGCGATCGCGACAAGACTGCCAATTGCCTCCAGGCTCTCGCGCGAGAGAATGCATCCGGCCAGCCCCAGAGCGCCGACCGATCTCACTCCCATACGCACTGGCATATAGCAGACGTGCTGCTGACGATCCAGAACCGGTTCGCCACGATCGCTGATCGATTTCAGCTGGTCGCTCGGGAACAAGGTTCGGCTGCGATCATCCAGAAAATACGCCTCCTGCTTCCCGTCAAGAAACAGGGCCGCGCCGCTGACATCGAATGCATCCACCAGATGTTTCGGAATGACATTCAGCAATTCGAACACATTCTCGCTCAACCACAGCTGTTGGCTGAATGCGTACAGCTTTTCCACTTCCCTTCTGCGCTGGTCCGCATACTCTGTTCCGCGCCGGGCCCGCTCCGAGAGTTGGCTGGCCACGCCTGCAGTAACAAGAAAAGCTACGAGCGCGATCCAGTTCTGCGGGTCGGCGATGGTGAACCGGAAGAGCGGGGGCAAGAAGAAGAAATTGTAGGCAGCCGTTGCGAGAAACGCGGTGAAGATTGCGTAGCGCAAGCCCCAGGTGGTAGAGATCAGCAAGACGGCAAGCAGGAAGCTGAATCCGACTGTCGTCGGGTTCACATGCAGCCACCGCGAGAACAGCAACACGATTCCCGCCACAATCAAGACGGAAGCAAGTAGCCGCAGGATCGGATTGTTAAGCTGTCGCTTCATGTGCGAGGATTCCAACTCGACTTCTGAACGGTTACGAGGATAATACATACGCATGCCCAAGACACCCGAACAGTGGCTGGAAGAAACCACGCCACGCAAGAAAGAGCCTGTTTTCAAGCTCTTCTTGGGCTACGCTCCTGGCGTTGGGAAAACGTTCAACATGCTCAGCGAGGGAATCCGGCGCCATAGCCGCGGCGAAGACGTGGTCATCGGAATCGTGGAGACCCACGGGCGGGCGGGGATTGTGGAATTGGCAGCGAAGTTGGAAACAGTACCGCGGCGCAAGATCCAGTACAGAGGTGCAACTTTCGATGAGATGGATCTGGACGCCATCCTGGCGCGGAAGCCCCAGGTTGTACTTGTCGATGAACTAGCGCACACCAATATCGAGGGCACCAAGCACTCCAAGCGCTACCAGGACGTGATGGACTTGTTGGATGCAAACATCGATGTGCTGTCGACCATGAACGTGCAGCATATTGAGAGCCTGATTCCAACGGTCCTCAACATTACTGGAGTGCAGGTTCGCGAGGCAGTGCCTGACTGGGTCATGCAGAAGGTCAATGAGATCGTGCTCGCTGACTTGACGCCGGAGGCCCTGCAGACGCGGATGCGACGCGGGGATGTCTATCCCCTCGACCGTGCAGAAAGGGCGCTCGGACATTTTTTCCGGCCTGGCAACTTGATCGCGCTTCGCGAACTAGCGCTGCAACAGGTCACCGGGGCGGTTGACCGAAGCCTCGAATCGTACCTGGAACGCGAAGGGTTAGGCAAGAATCTGGCATTGCGGGAGCGAATTGCTGTCTGTGTCAGCTCCAGTCCGGCGGCACAATACCTGATCGCGCGAGCCGGGCGAATGGCGCAGCGGATCGATGCGGAGCTCTACGTCCTATATATTGATGTGGGCGCCGACGAGGAGCCAGAGGATCAAAGGAGCCTGGCACAGAACTTACGATTTGCCGAAAATCTCGGAGCCAAGGTGATTCGATCCAAGGGGAAGAATGTCGCAGAAGAAGTTGCCAAGATTGTAAGAGAGCACCATATCACCCAGGTCGTCTTCGGACGCTCAGCCCAGAAAGGGTGGAAGCGGTATCTCTATCTTTCGGCGATCCATAAATTCTTGCGCGATGCTCCGCCTGTCGATGTCCACATCGTCACACAAGAAATGAAATAGTTCCCATGGTCAATCCAGACGGCAAACGAAACATCTTGGTGGTCGATGATGAGGCACAGATTACCCGAGTCCTCAAGACTTCTCTGTCGGCTCAAGGCTACGGAATACGCACCGCATGCGACGGCATGCAGGCCCTTTTAGAAATGAAAACATGGACTCCGGATCTAATCATTACCGATTTGCGAATGCCCAACATGGATGGACTGGAGCTTTGCAGGCAGGTCCGAAGCGAATCTCGTATTCCGATTATCGTCCTGTCAGTAAAGGGGGAAGAAGCGATTAAGGTGGAAGCACTCGATGCCGGCGCAGATGACTATGTAACAAAGCCCTTCAGCATGAATGAATTGTTGGCCCGAGTGCGAGCAGCCCTTCGTAGAAATCATACTGACGAACAGTCGGAGCCTCCGGTCATTGATGTCGGCGATTTCCACATCGACATTCCCGGTCGGAGGGTGGAAGTGCGACATCAAGAAGTACGTCTTACTCCGAAAGAGTTCGATGTTCTCGTATACCTCGCGAGGCACCCAGACAGAGTCGTCACCCACCGCGCTCTCCTCGCGGCAGTTTGGGGACCGAACAGCCTGGAGCAGACGGAATACTTACGTGTGTGCGTCGGACATCTACGAAAGAAACTCGAGAGGGATGAGGCCGTCCCGCGCTACATTGTCACGGAACCTTGGGTTGGATACCGGTTTCAGCCCGGCGAGTGAGCTCGACAGAATTACGTTTAACCTGGTTCCAGTTCTTTTCATCCTGATGCGGTTGAATCGGTCGCTTTTACAAACTCTTTATGAACCTTTTATTCGTAATTTACGCGGCTTCGTATATCCAATCATTAGGCCGATTTCAAAGCGTCCTATCGCTCGGGATCTAGCCGGAAGATTGTGATGCCGGTGATTTCAGTAATCACGACGTTGTGTACGGCGAGTATCGCGTTCTACGCGCGGTTCCTGTTTGCGCTTTGCAAAGAGCTCTCTCCTCGTTGGAATAACCACCGCAAGCCTTTTCGGCTGCGGTTGGAGAAGAAGGGGACCCGTAAACGGTTGCCGTCCAGACCCCGTCACTCGCGCGCAGCATTGCAAATCACCGAAATACCGTTGAACACGACTTTTCGTGAGTTGAGAAGGGACCACACCTAATGTCAATCCAAGAAGTAGCGCCCGAACAGTTGGCAGAATTGTTTCACCACTATCACCAGGCACTTGCCCCAGATTTCCAATGCGCAAGTAAGCCCTCCGAAACGTGGGACCAGGTACCGACGCAGGAAAAGAGCCGACTTGTCGCAGCGGCACGGCTGGCACTCCTGGAACTGACAGCGACCGCACAGCAGCACGAGGATTCGCGGCGCTATTTTGCGAAGCCCGGCAATGCTGAGTGGGGCTGCTGAGTCTACGACATTTGCGACATCAAGAAGGCTATCCCCACATGGGAGTTGCTGACGCGCACTTTTTTCTTGTGGGTTCCCCGTATGTCTTTATGACTTCTTTACGAACTTTTTAGACCAGTTTTACGCCCGCTCATTTTCAATAAAGGGCGGCGGGTGTGTTACTGCGCGTGCGCACTCCTGCATTAAGGCAAAGATGATGCTGTGGTGATAATCGAAATCTGCCTTGAGGAGTTTTATGGAAGACGTTCTTTGGATAACAGTTACCGTCGCATTTTTTGCTGTCGCAATTGCTTACGTTCATTTTTGTGAACGGGTGAAGTGAAGGACGAATCATGAGCCTTGAATCGATCATCATGCTTGCCGTCAGCGCGCTGACGACCGTGTATTTGATTTACGCACTGCTGTGTCCGGAGAAGTTCTGATATGACCGCGAATGGGTGGTTTCAGATACTGCTGTTTCTCCTGCTCGTATTCCTGGTGACCAAACCTCTGGGCATCTTCATGACGCGTGTGTTCAACCGCGAAAAGACATTCATGGATCCCGTCTTGCGGCCGGTCGAACGGCTTCTATACCGCGTTACGCGTGTCGACGAAAACCACGAGATGCGCTGGACTGAGTACGCAATTGCAATGCTTCTGTTCAGCATGGTTTCCATGGTGGTGCTCTATTTGATGGAACGCGTGCAGGGATATCTGCCATTCAATCCGCAGAAGTTCGGTGCGGTGGCTCCCACTCACTTGGCTTTCAACACGGCGGCGTCGTTCACGACGAACACGAATTGGCAGGCTTATTCGGGTGAGACCACAATGAGTTACTTCACCCAGATGGCCGGGCTGGCCTTCCACAACTTCATTTCGGCTGCGACGGGTATTGCTTTGGCGATCGCGCTGATTCGGGGCATCGCGCGGCGACAGATGCAGACTATTGGCAATTTTTGGGTTGACTTGGTCCGCTGTTCCCTCTGGGTGCTGCTGCCATTTTGCCTGATAGGGGCGCTGGTTCTGGTGTCGCAAGGAGTCGTTCAGAACCTGAAGCCGTATGACACAGCGAAGCTGGTCGAACCCATGCAAGTGCAGAAGATCGCTGCGGATGGCAAACCCGTCGTCGATAGCCAGGGCAAGCCGGTCAGGGACACGGTAACCGACCAAACAATTGCTCAGGGCCCGGTCGCTTCGCAGGAGATCATCAAGGAATTCGGCACAAACGGGGGTGGCTTTTTCAATGCGAATAGCGCGCATCCGTTTGAGAATCCGACACCCCTCACTAACATCATTGAGCTCTTCGCAATTTTCGCTATTGGCAGCGGTCTCACTTACACCCTAGGCCGGATGACGAACTCGCAACGTCACGGCTGGGCTGTGTGGGCCGCCATGGCAATTCTGTTTCTAGCAGGCGTCACAGTAGCTTATTGGGCAGAAGCCCGCGGAAACCCGTTGCTTACGGGGACCGATCAGAAAGTTGGCGCTCTACAGCCTGGCGGTAACATGGAGGGCAAAGAAGTACGTTTCGGAATTGCCAACAGCGCGCTGTTCGCAACCGTAACCACAGATGCAAGCTGCGGCGCGATCAATGGCTGGCACGATTCCTTCACGCCACTCGGCGGAATGGTTCCCCTCGCCAACATCATGATGAGCGAGGTGATCTTCGGCGGAGTAGGTTCGGGGCTGTATGGAATGCTCATTGACGTTGTGCTCGCCGTGTTCATCGCCGGGCTGATGGTAGGACGCACACCCGAATATCTGGGCAAGAAAATCGAGGCCTATGACGTCAAGATGGCAATGTTATTCGTCCTGGTATTTCCGATGGTAATTCTGATCTTCACTGCGATTTCGGTGGTTCATCCACTGGGCACCGCAGGTATTTCAAATCCCGGACCTCACGGGCTCAGCCAAGTTCTCTACGCATTCACCTCGGGCGCGGGCAACAACGGATCCGCCTTCGCCGGATTAACGGTAAACACCGCGTGGTACGACACAACAATCGGGATCACCATGCTGATCGGGCGGTTCTTCATGATTATCCCCATGCTGGCGATTGCCGGCAACCTTGCCCAGAAGAAATATGTCCCACCCTCGTTAGGCACTTTTCCGGTGACCACTCCGCTGTTCACGGTGCTTCTGATCGGGGTGATCATCATTGTGGGCGCGCTTACATTTTTCCCGGCACTAAGCCTTGGACCAATCCTTGAGCATTTGCTCATGGCCGCGGGAAAGACTTTCTAAAGGATTCGCAATGCCTTCGACAACACAAACAGCAACGCTTCCCCCGGCTCAAACACTGCGGCTCGGACACTCTCCAATGAAGCCCAGAAAGAAAGCAGTCTGGGAGTGGAAGATTGTTCTCAATGCGATTAAAGATGCACTGCTCAAACTGAACCCACGCAAGATGATGGGCAATCCCGTCATGTTTGTGGTGGAAATTGGAAGTGTGATTACGACCGCACTGTTGTTCAAGGGCGGCTCTGCTTTCAAATTTAATCTCCAGATCACTCTATGGTTGTGGTTCACAGTCCTATTCGCGAACTTCGCAGAGGCCATGGCCGAAGGCCGGGGCAAAGCACAGGCGGATACGCTGCGAAGAGCACGGTCGGAGACCATGGCGAACCGCATACTGGGTATGGACGGCCGCATCGAACAAGTGCCGAGTTCTAAGCTTCGCACTTGCGACCTGGTGTTTGTCTCGGCAGGGGAGTTTATTCCATCGGACGGCGAGATCGTAGAGGGCGTGGCGTCGGTAGATGAGTCAGCCATAACGGGCGAGTCGGCTCCGGTGATTCGCGAGGCAGGAGGTGATCGATCGGCGGTCACTGGCGGGACTCGCGTTTTATCCGACCGGATCAAGGTGAAAATTACTTCCAATCCCGGAGAGACATTCCTAGACCGGATGATCGCCCTGGTTGAGGGAGCCGAGCGGCAAAAGACTCCCAACGAGATCGCGCTGAACATTCTGCTAGCCGGTTTGACGATTATCTTTCTTCTTGCGGTTGTGACACTTCAGCCATTCGCAATCTACTCAGGTTCGCCGCAAACGGTGTTCGTCCTCGTGTCGCTGCTGGTCTGCCTGATCCCCACAACGATTGGCGGATTGCTTTCCGCGATCGGGATCGCGGGCATGGACCGGTTGGTGCAACACAACGTCCTCGCCATGTCGGGCCGCGCCGTGGAAGCGGCGGGCGACGTCAACACTCTTTTGCTGGACAAGACAGGAACCATCACCCTTGGAAACCGGCAGGCATCGCGTTTTGTGCCCGCACCCGGTGTGACCGAGCAGGAACTGGCCGACGCCGCACAACTCTCGTCACTTGCCGATGAGACTCCGGAAGGCCGGTCAATCGTGGTCCTGGCTAAAGAAAAATATGGCTTGCGAGGACGCGAATTGGGATCTCACGACGCGCACTTCGTCCCCTTCAGCGCCCAGACACGGATGTCTGGGGTGGATCTCAACGGTTTTGAGATCCGCAAGGGCTCGACCGATGCGATCACCAAGTATTTGACTCAGAGCGGAAGCAAGCTGCCGAGCGAGGTGAAATCCACCGTGGAAGACATTGCACGGTCGGGAGGCACTCCTCTGGTCGTGGCTGGGAGAAGCCGTGCTCTCGGCGTGATTGAACTGAAAGACATCGTCAAGGGAGGGATGAGAGAGAGATTCGACCAGTTACGGGCAATCGGAATTCGGACCGTCATGATTACGGGTGACAACCCGCTGACGGCCGCCGCAATCGCCCAGGAAGCCGGGGTGGATGACTTTCTCGCTCAAGCGACTCCGCAAGACAAAATGGATCTGATCAAGAAGGAGCAGGCGGACGGCAAGCTCGTTGCCATGACAGGTGATGGCACCAACGACGCTCCCGCTCTTGCGCAAGCTGATGTAGGCGTCGCGATGAATACCGGCACTCAAGCGGCTAAAGAAGCCGGGAACATGGTCGATCTGGACTCGAATCCGACGAAGCTCATTGAGATCGTCGAAATCGGCAAACAACTACTGATGACGCGTGGCGCCCTCACCACGTTTTCAATCGCGAACGACGTCGCGAAATACTTTGCAATCATTCCTGCGATGTTTGCCGGAACCTTCCCCGTTCTGAACACGTTAAACATCATGCATTTGAGAACGCCTGAGTCCGCAATATTGTCCGCGGTCATCTTCAATGCGCTGATCATCATCGCGCTCATCCCTTTAGCCTTGCGCGGCGTGAAGTACAGGCCGATGGCTGCTGCTGTAATGCTGCGAAAAAATCTTTGGATTTATGGTGTCGGAGGAATCATCGTGCCGTTCATCGGGATCAAGATCATCGACGTCATCATTACGCGTGTGGGACTGGCCTAGAGGATGGGTATGAAAAAGAATCTGGTTACTGCTGTACTCATGACAATCGCAACCACCATTCTGCTTGGGATTATCTATCCTCTACTGGTAACGGGAATCGCTCAAGTCCTGTTTCCCGGGAAGGCAAATGGTCAGCTGATCCGCGTCGATGCTAAGACGGTTGGATCCAGGATCATCGGCCAGGGCTTTTCTGGTCCCGGCTATTTTCACTCCAGGCCGTCCAGTGCGGGCAACGGTTATGACGCCGCAAATACAAATGGCTCCCAATTAGGGCCGACCAATCAGAAGCTCATTGATCGGGTAAAAGGCGACGTTGCAGGTGCTCAATCCGACCACCCGGGCACTGCCGTGCCGATCGATCTCGTGACCACTTCGGCATCCGGCGTCGATCCGCATATCACTCCGGCGGCGGCCGAGTTTCAATTGTCGCGCGTCGCTAAAGAGCGCGGCGCCACGGTCGATCGGTTACGCGCCCTGGTGGCCAAGCACACCGAGGGCCGGCAATTAGGAATTCTTGGCGAAGCGAGAGTCAATGTGCTTGAGCTGAACTTGGAACTCGACCAACAATTTCCTGCAAATAAGCGGGCCCGTATTCACTAAACTTCCAGGATGGTTTCCTGTCCAATGCTGTGCTGGAGAATATGCCGTATGGAGTGCCTGCGCTAACGCAGAACAACCTACTTGCGCATGGAATTGTCCTCGGTCTCGGTCCCAACACTTGGCCGGGCGAAATTTTGTGTACAGTAACCAAGCGTTAGAAAGTATTTCCCCCTTGGATCTTCCGGCGGGCGCCGTCGCCTCCACTTCCCGTCCGCAGTCTGTCCCCTCCAGTTGAGTGGCTTCTATCTCCTACTTTTTCAATTGTGGCGATAAGAAATATCTATTGGACGAGAAGAGAGCCTCGATTTACTTTCGCGCATTAGCTGAAGTCGATTGATGTACTTGAGGAGCACGGAGAAGACTGGGCCGCTGAATACCGGCTGATATTCGCCGGTCGTCGACTTGAGTCACCATACGTGGCATTGCGGAAGCCTTTCAATACCAGTACTTGGCGCGTTCCAGTGAACCTCTTATGCGAGGAGTGAACGGAATTGGCTGCAACTTGGCTGGCAGTTTATGTGGGGTCGTCATTGTGCGCATTCGCCGCTCTGGTGTGTGGCTTGTTCGCGCTGGCGGCTTATCCACTCGGCGGAGTGTTGCTCACAATTGGCGGGATGGCGTTGCTACTTTACGGTACGGCCGGATTGTGCGGAGCGTATCCACGAAGAAAGTAGTAAGAGGGACATGCAAAAGGAGCATTCAACAATGACTATGCAAGCAGAGAGACGCTCTCTGCACCAGCCGTTCAGGTCAGCTGGCATCAGCATCCTTCTAGTTCTTGCGGTGGTCGTCGGGCTGGGGGCAGTTTGCCTTGCTGATGATGGTTCCAAACCCGATCCCGCAGGCACAGCCACTGGAGACAAGACTTCAGTAGTCGATGCTGCCGGCAATCCCTTCGTTCCTCCGGAACCCACCGACAAGACGGCTCCAGACTATGCCCAGAAGAAGAAGGAATTCGACGACTACCAGTCTCAGGCCGCCAAAGAGCCTCTGGCGACAAAACTCGCCGATGGTGTGGGCCACGTGCGGATCGCGACCAACTTCGCGTGGACGCTGAACACGGGATACCTGGTGCTGTTCATGCAGGCAGGGTTTGCCCTGCTCACATGTGGATTGGTGCGCAAGAAAAATGCCGCGCATTTGATGATGCTGAACTTCGCGGCCTACGTGTTCGCCTTTCTCGCTTACTATGCGGTCGGCTATGCATTCCAGTTCGGAGCGATTGCGATCAACGCAGCACCCAGCAATCTCGGCGGAACACCGACCCTGAATCATTTCCTGATTGGCCACGGTCAGTGGGGATTCGTGGGTGGCAAAGGTTTTTTCCTCGTCGGTCCGGCTTATGACGCGGGAAGTAATTGTCTGACGTTATTCGAAGTCGTGTTCATGGAGACCGCCGGATACATCATTGTCGGCGCAATCTGCGAGCGCATCACCTTCTGGGCATTCCTGCTCTGTGAACTTTTCATCGGCGCAATCCTCTATCCAATCTCGGGTTGCTGGACATGGGGTGGCGGTTGGCTCTCGCAGCTCGGATCAACGATGAATCTCGGCCACGGATACGTTGATTTTGCAGGATCGACCGTGGTGCATGCCGTGGGCGGATTTTGTGCGATGGCGTTGGCGATAATCCTGGGGCCGCGTCTGGGGAAGTTTGGACCTGGAGGCAAAATTCGGGTCTTCCCCGCTCACAACGTCGTGTATGTGGTGACGGGTACATTCATTTTGCTGTTTGGTTGGATGGGGTTCAACCCGGGCTCCACGCTGGGCGCGACCGACTTGCGGATCTCAGCCGTCGCAGTGAATACAAATCTAGCCGCCGTGGCCGGCTCGGCGATGGCGATGCTCATCTGGTATTTCCTCTTCGGCAAGCCTGACATTACGATGGCTTGTAATGGAATGTTGGCCGGACTAGTCGCGATTACTGCTCCTTGCGCGTTCGTGTCTCCTACATCGTCAGTAATCATCGGGATTCTTGCGGGCGCTCTGGTGTGCGGCGGGGTTCTCTTCAACGAGCGCGTTCTTAGAATCGACGACCCATGCGGCGCAATCTCCGTCCACGGTCTGTGTGGCTGGCTGGGTGCAGTTTGTGTGGGCATCTTCGCCGACGGAACATACGGCTCCGGTTGGAACGGAGTCGGAGCGACCAGTTACCTGGGACAAGCTGGCCAAGGTGTCACCGGTCTGATCCACGGCGATACGCGGCAGTTCTGGGTTCAGCTTATGGGCGCGACCTTGTACGCAGTTTGGGCGTTCGGATTGACATTCGTAGTCTTCGGGATGGTGAACAAAGTCAAAAGCATGCGAGTCGCGCCGGAATCGGAAGAAGAAGGCCTGGATGTTCCCGAGTTTGGCATGCCGGGCTATCCAGAGGACGCGGTCGTTACAACTTCGTACTAACCGAGGGTTTGAGCCTATGCGATCTCTGGAACAGATCGTTGCTGTGCCAGGAACTACGTTCGTTCTCTTACTGGTTGCAGCGACCATGGAAGTTTTGGGAGACGCATTCTTCCAATCGGCGGTCCACCGCTCGTCAGGATTGTGGCGATGGATCTTCCTGGTCGCAGGAGGAGGCACGCTGTCTCTCTACGGGCTGGTCGTGAACCTGCCGCAGTGGGATTTTGGAAAGCTATTGGGCGTGTATGTGGTTTTCTTCTTCGTCGTCGCGCAGATCGTAGCCAAGCTGAGGTTCAATCAATCAACCACTCTCCCTACGCTCGTAGGTGGTTTCATGATCGTGGCTGGCGGCGCGGTCATTTCTTTCTGGAAAGGATGAAACTGCGACGAACCGCGGGGTTCTTATGGCGCTGGCGTCTGGCCAGCGTGTCCTTGCTGAGCCTGCAATTGTTGGCGCTGCTGATACATCCGCTGCAGGTTCTGCTCCATCTGTGAGAGAGCCGACGAGCCTCCCGCACTGGCTGCGCCATTCCCGGCAACTGTTCCCGCAGCATTGCCAGAGATAGGTTGCTCGGCGGCCGTCAAGGTAGTCGCGTCAGCGGAAGGGGGGTTTTCTGTAGCTTTGGCGGTGGCGGGAGGAGTGTCGGCCTGATTTGTCGCGTTGGAGTCCGTCGCTGCGGCGGTCTGGTCGGGACTTGGAGAAGAGGAATCGGGAGGGGCGGGGGTTTCTGCTGCCGTCGATGCACTGTCATCGGCAGCGTTGGCGTGAGCCACCTCGAAATCGCGCTTGCCGGGTGCGGCGTAACCAGGCATGAGCCGTATCTTCGGATTGGTGCGACCGTCGACTGCAACGGTATCGTTGCCTGCGGCGTCACCACTCTGATCGGAATCTCGCGCCGTCAGAATGACTTTTCCTACAGCGCCGCCATCGTCTTCGGCGGACTGGATTACGTAATTAAAATTGGTTCCGTACAACAGTGAAGAGAGCACCTCGCGAATCGGCGCGGGCCCGAGGTGGACGGCAATTCGCTCCCGACTCGTGCTCGAGGGCATTTCAATGGAAGCGCGGGTTCGAGATCGAATTCCCAACAGAACATCGGAGAGCGAGGAATTCTCCGCATCGACCGTAAGGAGCTGCCCATCCCAGGCAATGACCGGCGCATGGGCAGGAGTCTGTTCGGGGGGAAGCACCACAGGTGCTGGTGGCGGTGCTGGCGCCGCGGGCTCGGCCGCAGGTGGGTTCGCGCCAGATGGGGACGCTTTTTTGGCTTGAGGAGGCGGGGCGGATTGTCCAGCCACAGACATGCCCTGGATGAACAAGCTTGATCCCAGAACGAGGAGAAGCGCTGCAGGCTTGGGCCGGAAAGTCCCTCGACGGCAAGTAAGCCACTTCCCGAACCCGGAACGAAGAACTTCGGCCACCCCTTTGACCCCTCTCGCGGCTAAAAAACGCGCCATAACCGAAAGAACCACCCGCTCCCCGGAGCCGCGCTGGGAAGCTAGTCTAGCATGGTCTCTGCACCACAACTACTTACTTTTAGCAGCGAATGCCGCCTCCCTGTTTGCTGAAGATCAAATGCCGTCTGTCAAGAAATCTTTTTTCAGACAGCCGCATCGACTGCTCCGAAGTCATACATGATTGGGAAAGGGGCTGATCTCTTACTGACTGTTCGGAGTATTGGTGTGACGATGATCGGCTGCGGGGGCAGGCGTCCCGTCCGCGGCGGAAGCCGGAATGACGCCACCACATGGCCCGAGCTCTTTCTCGCCAGGCGCTTTCGGGCGACGCGAATCCACTTCTGCCTGGCACTTGTTAAACGCTTTGAGTTCCTTGACAGGAATCAGTTGCGCCAAGGCCCGATCCGTGTCGGCATGAATCTGCTCAATCTTGTCGTGCTTCTGCTGCGCTGATGTTGAAGGCTCGGTGCAGACCTGGGCAATACTCGTCTTCTGCTGATCTTCGAGCTTCCAGCGACGGTTGACCATATCGGGTGTCATTCCCGCCTGCCTCCAGCACGTGGGCTGAACCCGCGCGCGATGAGGGACCGGCTGGTCCGCGGCGGGACTATTCTGGGCAGGCTCGGTCGATTGGGCAAACACGGGTAATCCGAACGCCAGGAACAACAGCGCAATCGAGCTATTTCTCTGAACCAACATTCTCCTCAACTCCTGTATGGAATCGAATTTACTCTTCGCGGGACAGTTCTTGCAGAGCCGGCACATCATGCACAAGCACTACTTCGCGCCTAGCGCTTACAATTCCTAGTGCCTCCCATTGGCAAAGCAGGCGGCTGACGGTGAACAGCGTCGTGCCTGTCAATTGGGCTAATTCCCTCCGTGACAGAGCGATCTCGACGCAATCCTCGATTCGCCGTCCGACCTGGCTCACCAGCCGAACCAGCAGATTGCTCAACCGCGACGACACCTTTTCCGTAGAGACTTCCCGATACCGAATCTCCAATTCGTTCAGATGCCGCTCAAGGATGCTCGCGATATTTCGCCGCAATAGCGGAAAACGATCCACCAATCTCTCGAAGGCATCCATTTCCCAGACCAAAGCAAGAGACGGCTGCACCGCGTAAGTTGTGTATAAGTGGTTCGCCCGGGCTTGACTTCCCAACTTGCCGAGCAGATCTCCCGGCCCGTTAAGCCGCAGGATGACTTCCTGCCCCTGAGCTCTGCCCTGGGTGATCTTCATGCAACCGGACAACAAAAGAGCCACCCGGGTTGCGGGAGTTCCTTCGGAAAAGATCGCAGAGTGGCGCTGGAACTGCATTTCCTGCGCGTCCACGAGGATGGCGGCACAATCGGAACCCGAAATCTCCGAGAAAGCCTCGAAGCGTTGTACCGAGTCCACTCGCCGTTTCAGGATGCTGTTGAACCCCGGCACTGCCGCACGGTCTTGAATTGCCGAAGTGGCGGAGACATGCCGGACGACTCGATCTGCGGAAGGGAATACTACTCCCACCAGCGCCGCTTGACCCATGTTTTACTCCCCCTGTCGAACTTGC
Source organism: Candidatus Sulfotelmatobacter sp. (assembly GCA_035568275.1). GTDB lineage: Bacteria > Acidobacteriota > Terriglobia > Terriglobales > Acidobacteriaceae > Sulfotelmatobacter. The sequence goes on along the minus strand of DATMOO010000150.1, from coordinate 7,610 downwards.
AGGGAATCCGTAGTTCCCTGTCTCGTATTACGCCAACCTACTTGCAATAGCTTCGCTTGGGGTACGAAGCCGCCTGGGAACTGCAAAATTTTGGGGGACCGGATACGAAAGAGCTTGCGGAGAAAAAGACTCAGCACTGCTACGTCGAACTGATCGGCCAGAACCCTTCTGGTACTGCCTTACAACGACGCCGATCAATCGCGGCGAAAAATTCAAGTGTGTCATCCTACCCACCGCCTGTGCCCGGAAGAGTGGCGACAATCCGGGCTACATCCAGTCAAGATTGCCAAATACTCAGCAGAATAGAGAGCCTGAGACTCCATGTCGCCCGAGCTGTTGTTGTTAGAACCGCGAGTGGGGAGGGGGAACTCGCGCGTAAATAATGGCAGGCCTGGGTAAATTCAGACCCAAGGCAATCCCACAGTCGTTCTACGATGCCTCATCCCCGGGGACCTCTCTTTGCGCTAGCGCAAAGAGAAGCCGGTTTTTTTTTACCGCACCAAGAAGCTGCCTGTCCAGCTGAGCGCATCCTCTGGCGCGGCAAACGCGCGCTGGTTCGGCTGCGCTCCGGGTCGACCTAACGCCAGACGGCGCCAAGTAGACGGGCACCTCAGGTAAGAACAAAGTGAACATCCCAGACCCTCGGGCCCGCGTTCACAACTTCAGAGCCAGCACGGGCTACCGAGTACGGGCGCGAAACCGCAAGTACTCCATCGCGAGGGCATGAATGTGGCTCCAGCCTCACGATGACTTCCGTCAAGTCCGCGAGATTCCGAAGGCGAACGCTGGCGGATCCTTCTTCGAAACCAAGTCCGGGTCGATCGCCTTGGCCAGAAGTTGCTACCGCTGCAGGCTAACGAAGCTGCCTTCTCTCAGCTCGGCAGGCTCCTCTTGCGCAGCAATAAACGCCGGCTCGGCCGTATTTCTGATCGACCGCTGCCGCCAGACGGCATAGATGGCTGGATAGACGAGCAATTCGAGTAGGAAAGAAGTGAAGATCCCGCCGACCATCGGGGCCGCGATCCGCTTCATCACTTCAGAACCGGTGCCAGTGCTCCAGAGGATCGGCAACAACCCCACGCACATCGTGGCGAAGGTCATGAACTTGGGCCGCAACCGCTTGGCGGCTCCCTGCACGATGGCTTCCGTCAAATCCCCGAGGTTACGAAGGCGGCCCTGCTGGATCGCTTCTTCATATGCCAGGTCAAGATAAAGAAGCATGTACACGCCAGTCTCGGCGTCGATGCCCAGCAAGGCGATCAGCCCGACCCAGACGCCCACACTCATGTTGTAGCCGGCCATGTAGAGGAAGAAGATCGCGCCCACGGCGGAGAACGGCACCGCCAGCAGGATGATCATCGTCTTCACAGTCGAACGCGTATTGAGGTACAACAGAAAAACTACGAGCGCCAGAGTGATGGGAATAATCCGCGTCAGCCGTTGCCTCACCCGCGTCATGGCTTCGTACTGACCCGCCCATGCGAAAGAGTAGCCCGGCTGAAGCTTCAGCTGTTCGCGCAGCAAGCCTCCCGCTTCCGCGATATAGCCCGCGGGATCACGGTCTGCGAGGTCGATGTACACATAGCCTGTCAGCATTCCATTCTCGTCGCGAATCATCGCAGGACCACTACTGGCATGAATCTCGGCCAATTCGCCCAAAGCGATCTGCCGCTGTCCCGCAGGAACCAGTAGTCGCTGAAGCGACCCCAGATCGCTGCGGAAGTCTCTCATGTATCGCACGTTAACTGGGTAGCGCTCGCGCCCTCGGATGGCAGTGGTGACATCCTCGCCACCAATTGCGTTCTCAACAGCGAGTTGCGCGTCTTCGATGCTTAATCCATAGCGTGCCAGTCGCTCGCGATTCCAATCGAAATCCAAATAGTAGCCGGTGCCCGTACGCTCGGCAAAAACCGATCGAGTGCCCTTCACGTGACTGAGTATCGACTCGATGCGGGACCCGATCTGTTCGACCGTGCCCAAGTCTGCGCCGGAGATCTTCAGTCCGATGGGCGTTCGCATCCCGGTCGTCAGCATGTCGATGCGGCCCCGTACTGGCATCGTCCAGGCATTTGTGACACCCGGCACCTTCAAGCTTTCATCCAGAAGATGTACAAGCTCCGTGGATGAAATTGTGTCGGGCGTGATGTGGCGCAACAGTGGCTTTACGAAATCGGGTGACCACGAGGAATACCAGGTGTCAACGTGCCGCCACTCCGACCGGGGTTTGAGTACGATCACTGTCTCCAGCATTGACAGTGGTGCTGGATCCGTGGACGTTTCCGCGCGGCCCGCCTTCCCCAGCACCCGATCCACCTCAGGGAAGCGAGCAAGTATGCCGTCCGTGGTCTGCAACAATTGCTGGGCCTGGGTAATCGAAATACCGGGCATGGTGGAAGGCATGTACAGGATCACGCCCTCGTCGAGCGGCGGCATGAATTCTGAACCCAGTTGCAGGAAGACCGGAACGGCCACCACAACCAGCGCCACAGCGCCCGAAATCACGGCCCACTGCCGGCGCAGTGTCCAGCGCACAACCGGTTCGTAGATGCGGATCATCCAACGACTGATCGCGTGGTCCTCCTCCCGTCGGATTTTTCCCACGAGCAGCGCGTTTGCAACCCGGCAGAGCCACGACGGACGAAAATCAAAACGATCGACGCGTGCCAGCAGCAGACGCAGAGCCGGGTCGAGCGTGATGGCCATACCTGCCGCAATCAGCATCGCGAGAGTCTTGGTGTAGGCAAGCGGCTTGAACATGCGCCCTTCCTGTGCCTCCAGTGTCAGCACAGGCAGGAAACTGATCGCGATGACCAGCAATGCAAAAAACGTAGGACCAGCAACCTCTTTGACTGCGGCGAGTATGACCGCACGATAGTCCCCGCGCCGTCCTCCCTTTTCCCAGAGCTCGAGTTTCTTGTGCGTCTGCTCCACAACCACAATCGATGCATCCACCAGCTCGCTGAAAGCGATCGCCACACCAGCGAGAGACATGATGTTGGCGCTGATGCCGAGATAATGGAAAGGAATAAACGACGCCAGCACCACCACGGGCATGGTGACGATCGGAATCGCTGCACTGGGAAAATGCCAGAGGAAGATCAGGATGATCAGGACGACGGTGACGATAACCTGAAAGATCGTCGAATTCACGTTGCTGATCGCGCGATGAATGAACTCTGAGCGATCATAGACTGGCACGATCTTTACGCCTTCAGGAAGAGAAGGTGTCACACCGCCGATCTTTTGTTTCACCCGGTCGATCACGGCCAGAGCGTTCTCACCACTCCGCATGATCACGATCCCGGAAACAACTTCACCCTTGCCATCCAGATCTGCTACACCACGCCTTAATTCCGGACCTTCGACCACCTGGCCCACATCCTTGATGCGAATCGGAGTTCCGTCGGTGCTTGCGTCAAGGACAATGTTGCCAAACTCTTCGAGGGTCGTGGCATAGCCGCGGCCGCGAACCATGTACTCGGTTCCGCCGAACTCGAGCAAGCGTCCGCCAACTTCTTCATTGCCGCTGCGCACCGCCTCCACCACTCGTCGAATCGGTATGCCGTAGGCCTGCAGCCGGTTAGGATCTACGTTCACCTGGAACTGCCGCGTATATCCGCCAACCGGAGCAACCTCAGCCACGCCTGGCACCGAGCGCAGGTAATACCGTAGATACCAATCTTGATAGGAGCGCAGGTCCGCAAGGCTGTGCTTCCCGGAAGTATCGACCAGCGCGTATTGATAGACCCAGCCGAGGGCAGTCGCATCGGGTCCAATCTCAGCCTTCACACCCTCGGGCAAGTGCGATTGCACGCCGGACAAGTACTCCAGCGCCCTCGAGCGGGCCCAATAGAGATCCGTTCCATCCTCAAAGATTACGTAGACGTAGGAATAGCCGAAATCCGAAACTCCGCGTACCGTCTTGACCTTGGGCGCACCCGTCATCGCCGTGACGATCGGATAAGTCACTTGATCCTCGATGATGTCGGGGCTGCGATCCCACCGCGAGTAAATGATGACCTGCGTCTCGCTCAGGTCCGGCATGGCGTCAAGAGGCAACGCCTGCATGGACCACCAGCCACCGATGCAGGCCAATGCCGCGCAGACCAGCACAAGGAACTTGTGCTGCACCGAGAAATCGATAATGCGGTTAATCATGAATGGGGCCCAGAAGGATTTGCAGCAAGATAATGGTCGGGCTGTTCACTGAACTTCCGCTTACAGCGATCCGAGCAGAAATAGTACGTGACTCCGTCGCGGCTGATCGTGTGGCCTTCCGCAACGGCTTTGGCTGGATCGATCGCCATGCCGCAGGCCGCATCTTTCACTGTGTTTGCGCTGACAGCAGTGTTCGTGTTCGCCTTTGGGGGAAGCTTTGGCTGCGGCTGTTCCTTCGGCGCCGATTCCAGAGATTTCAGCCGGCTCTCGGAATCCACCAGGAAGGTTCCCGCGCTCACAACCCGTTCCCCTTCGCTTAATCCCTTTACGATCTGTACGCGATCACCAACGCGCCATCCCACTTCCACGTTGCGCGGTTCAAACACACCATTGGACCGCTCAACGAAGACTCGCTGCTCTCGACCCGAATCAATGACAGCGTCGACGGGAACCGTTAGACCCGCCGGTCTCGCAATAGGCAACTCCACATCCGCGAACATGTCCGGCCGCAAAACGAAGCCGGGATTCTCAGCTTCCAGGCGAAGCTTCAGCGTGCGCGTAGCGGGATCCACCTGGGGAAGCACATTGCTCACCCGCGCGGTCAAAGCCTTCCCTTGCCCCGACAACAGAATGCGAACTGCAGTTCCAGGAAGAAAATGCTGGGCTTCGTTTCCAAGGATATCGGCGACGATCCAAACTCGGCTCAAGTCAGCAATCCGGTAGAATTCCGTGGAGTGCTCGAAATGCTGACCGGGACTGATGTTCCTCGTGAGCACGAACCCGTCGACCGGCGAAACGATGTCGATGTTCTCAGGAAGAAGCCGGGTTTCGGCCATCTCCTGAATCTGCACATCACTCATCCCAAGATTGCGCAGGCGGTCGGAGTAACCTTGCACGCTGCTCTGCCCCTGCTTCGATACCGCGCCGGGGAACGGCATGGTGCGCGACCCATCTTTGCCGTTTGCGCCGGGTACTCCCGCGGTCGCTGCCAGGAATCCGGAAGCGACGGCGAGTATGTCTCCACCGTAGTAGGTCGCCAGTTTTTGATTCTTCTTAACGAGTTCTCCAGGAGAATCGTTGAATGTCTGCCGGATAAAGCCTTCCATGCCGGCGTTGAGCCTGTAGACTCGCGTGTCTTCCGGAAGCACGCGGCCAAGCACACGTACGTTCTCAGTCCCGGCTGACTTTTCGACGGCGGAAACGCGAATCCCGAAAAGCTGCTGTTTCTCGGCGTCGATGCCCACCATCCCCGGAGGTATTGGAGAAGCGGAACTGCTGGAGGCAGCGATCGATTGCGCGTACACAGGCTCCAGTTGCATGCCGCAATCCGGAGCTACTCCAGCATGATCCGATTTGTAATCGGGATGCATCGGATCAACCCAATACAACACGCGGCGGCCACCGTTGGCCGCCGCCGATGTTCCCGATTGCTGGGAATGCTTCCTTCCCACAAAGTACGATACAAGCATCAATGTTCCAACCAGGATTGCACTCAATACTTTTTTCATCGCTTTGTGCCCCTACCACAGAGCTGCAATGCTCTGCCCTTCTTTGAAGCTAGTTTGGAGACGAGGATGCGGGCGTCTGAGCGGCTTGAGGAGCCTCTGCCGCTGCCGGCTGCGATCCGCTCTGCGGAGTAGCGGTTGCTCCGGCGCTTTGCCCCGCCGCCCCCGCATTGGCTTGCGCCTGCGCTTGCGCGTTCCTGGCGGACTGTGCGGCTTTCTCCTGCGCCTGCTTGTACATTGCAGACCGGCGCGCTTCGAGGTCCTCGCGTTCCCGTGCGGCCACCTTCACCTGGTCAAACTGCTTATCCAGCTGCTGGACCATCAGGCCCCACATCTCAAGGTTCGCCTTGGCCATCGGATCCTTGGAGTTCTTCACGGCAGGGCTGGCCTGCATCTGTTTCAGCAGCAAATGCATTTTGGTCAGCGTGGTTTCCATCTCCTGCACGCGCTGGTTCACTGCTGCCTTGGCTCGCATCTCGGCCGTCTTGCTGTCAGCATCGGTGCTTGTGGCCATGACCGAACGCTGATGTCCCGCCATGGATCTCACCGGTGCTGCTGTTTGGGCCCAAACGCCTGTTGCCGCAATGATCAAAAGGACGGCTGCACTTCTAAGCTTCATCTGATTCTCCTTGGACTCGAATCTCACCATGATCTTGGTCTTCCCAGCTACTGCACCCGACGGCGCCGCAACCGGCAACCGTCAGCGTGATCTTCTAATGATGGTGGGGGAGGGGCCGCCAATTAACGCGGCATTGCAAACTTCGAATCATCCAGCTTGGGGTTTGAGACGATCTCCTCGATGGCGATCCGTTCTCTGTCTTTCACGCCATCGACAGCCGTCACCATCAAATAGGGCATCATCAGCCCGTTCACCGGACGGTAGTCCTGGAGGTAGGTGGCCACCGGATGATACTTGCCATCCAAGCGTCGCGGCGTCCCTTCGATCTTGACTTCGAGAAAGCTCTCAGCATCCACCCACACGTGGCGGGCGAAACCATTCTTGTCGGTGACCTTCAGGTTGTACGCGTCGCGCCCGTCAACCTTGTCGACACTCTCAAGTTCAACCTTCGATCCTTTGGCTGCGTAATCGATCAACAATCCATCGAGATCCGCCTGGGTCGAAGCAGTCTTCAGCTCCTCGGGAGTGAAATTCTCGACCTCGTGCCGGTTCAGAAACGGACGTAGCTTCCAGCCCTGCGCGCCGTTATACACCTGAATCGCAGTCTGGCCGTTGAACTGAATTTCCAACCTCATCTTGCGGCCGCGCTCCAGCTCCATCACAAACGGCAACTGCGCCTGCTCGGCGGGTCTTTTGGGCAGATCAACCGTGGGTTTTTTCTGTCCAGGAATCTGCAGGGTCGGCCGGTTATTCCCTCCGGCATCCATCTTGCCTTTCATCTCCAGCGTGTGCAGCGAGCGCCATGCCGTCAGGCCACCGCGCGCCGCTACATTTTTTTCAACGATTTCAGTCGCCGTGAGCCGCGGCGCGGTCCCATGGGTCGAGGTTCCCGACTCCGCCATTACCACCGGCAAACAGGCAAGCACAACAGCTGTGCAGGACAAAGCTCTCCGTCTCATTGAGAATCCCCTTTTTTCAATTAATGCTTTTGGCTTCGAACCACTTTTTACGAGATTCGAATGGAGGAGTTGCCAGTTACGATCAGTCGACTACAAGTCCGTCAGCGCGAAATTTTCCGATCACGATATTGACCTTGTCTCCGCGCTTGACATGTCCGCCCTTGTTCGAGAACAGCATCCAGTAAGTCCTTCCTGCTTCCGGCGGGCTGCTTTGCCGAAGCTTCCCTACTTTATCCATCAGCGGCACCACGAGCTTCACGTGCGCTTGCTCATCGATTAGAGAGGGTTCCACTTTCTTGTCATTGAGCGCCGTCGCCTTGTTTGCGTCCAATATCTGATAAGTGAACCGTATCACTTCGCCGGCTTCTG
>DATMOO010000149.1:0-15700 GCA_035568275.1 Candidatus Sulfotelmatobacter sp. | reverse complement strand
ACGGCGCACCAGTGGACCGCCCAGCCAGAAGAACAGCACCACGCTCAACGCGATGGCAGAGATGCCGATCACCATCCCCACATATGCTTCCCAGTTGTCGACATTCGCTGCGAGAGCCATGACCACGCCAATTGCGCCGGGTCCCGACATCAACGGCATCGCCAGTGGAGTTAGTGAAATGTCTTCTTTGTCTTCGGCCTCCTGGCTTTCTTCTGGACTAATACGTGCATGGGAAGTCACCATGCCCCAGGCGGTGTTGGCGACAATCAGTCCGCCGGCGATTTTGAGGACAGGAAGAGAGATGCCGAAGAAGTGCAACACGAATCTGCCGAAGAAAAGAAATGCGACCAGGATGACGAAGACCCAGACGCCTGTCTTGAGTGCAGTGCGGTAGCGGTCTCGTGGGGCCCATGATGAGGTCATAGTGAAGAAGACCGGGATCCCGCCAAAGGGATCGACGATGGGAAACAGGGCCAGGAACGTAGCGACCGCGGAGCCCGACAGGGTTCGCAGGAAATGTCCCAAGGCATGAGCGGAGGTCATATTAGTGGTATCCGTCCAGCGTTTTTGCCGCGCGTTCCAGCGCTGAGGTCAGGATGATCAACTGCTGACGCACCCGCTCGCTGTCGCCCTGATCGATGGCCTCATTCACTCCCGGGATCACCACCGCCGCGTAGCCGGTGTACTCTCCCGGCGCGTAGATGGCATGGCGGAACCAGGGCCGATGAGGCAAGCCCTGAGGCACAAGTAGCGCCCGTTCGGTGCCCACTAGCGCCTGGTTCAGCCGCGAAGCGTCCGCCGGTGGGTTCTTCTGCTTCGCCAGGATTTTCGTCCCGGCCGACTCGAAATGGTGAGCCGCGGTGTTCACCGCTTCGAAGTCGAGCTTATGATTTCCAAATTTGTCGTCGGACCGCCTTTTTGCCGCGTCGAGATAGGCGACGACTTCCTTCCCGTACTCTTCGTAGTCATACGGCAGAACATCTGCATTCGCCATGCGCACCGCTTCGAGGCCAAACACGCGGGCCATCTGCTGTTCGTAGACGAAATCCGGATCTCCGAACTTCTTGAACCAGGCAAAGTTGTCGAACGCGGAGTGGTAAACGCCGTAGGGCCCGCTCGAACTTACGTCGCTCGAAGGTACGCCGAGATGCTGAAAAAAAGCGGTGTAATCCGACCCGCTGCCCAGGTCACCGACAGGCACATCCGATTTCACCTGAGCGGCCGGCAAACGGTGATTTTCTCCGACCGCTTCCGCCGGCGATTGCGTTGAGGGAGTCGCTTCCGGCTGCGACGCTTTCTGCCAAGCCTCGTACACAGTGCCGCCCTTGGGACTGGGAACAACCTTGGTCACGTCGCGCAGGAATTGCTTGAGGCTGGGAACGGCAGAGCCGCCGAACTTTGCTCCGGAGACCGCGACATCCATGTTGAAGTACGCGGGACAATTTCGCAGTTCAACCTCATGCTGCTCCACCCATTCGGTGGAACCCATCAGCCCCTCTTCTTCGCCGTCCCAACTCGCAAACACAATGGTGCGCTTCGGTTTCCAACCCGCTCGGAGCAACTCGCCCACTCCATGCACGGCTTCGAGCATGGCTGCGGTTCCGCTGTTTGGATCGACCGCGCCGTACACCCAGGCGTCTCGATGATTTCCGGCGACCACCCATTGGTCCGGCATCTCGCTACCCTGCGCCCGGCCGATCACGTCCCAGAGCGTACGGTATTGATAATCCTGTTTGAGGTGCATCCGCAGTTTTGCCGGGCCGGGTCCGACATGATAGGTGAAGGGCAATGCCCCCTGCCACTCCCGCGGGGAATCCTGTCCGCCGAGATGTTCCAGCACCGGCCAAACGTCGTGATAAGAGAGCGGGGTCACGGGAATCTTCGGCATCTGCGCGGAAGCGTCGGGCGAGATTCTCTGCGAGTCGGGCAGTGATGGCGTCGACGCTACACCCGGCGTCGTCGGATCGCCGGGAAACTCAAACATGTAGCCGATGGACCCGCGCTGCACTCCGGTGTCGGGACGCCACGGCCCATCGGGATATTTGTCCCCGCGGCGCCAGCCGTCATCTGCAGGATCGGAATAGATGATCATTCCGGCTGCGCCATGTTCCTGCGCGACGAAAACTTTCACCCCGCGGAAGTTCTGACCGTAGCGGACGAGCACAATCTTGCCGTGCACGTTGACTTTCAGTTTCTGCAGCTTCTCGAAATCTTCCGGCGTGCCGTAGTTGGCATATACGACTTCGCCCTCGACGTCCCCCGAAGGAGACATGCCGCTGAAAGGCATGACGATGCGGGGATCATCCTGGTAAGGGTCCTTGCTGACGTGCTCGCGCGTCGGGCCATGCATTGCGACGCCCGCGGGTTCGGTCATGTCCACGCTGATCTCGGCCGGATAGTTGATCCAAACTTTGTACTCGACGATTTCCGTATCCAGACCGGCATCGCGAAACTTCTGGGCGACATAGTCGGCCGTCGCCTTGTCTTCGATCGTGCCTGCCATGTGCGGCGCTTTGGTCAGAATGCGTAAATGCTCTTCGGCCAGTCTGGAATCGGGCACGGACAGGAATTGTGTTTCCGCTGCCGTTTCCGCCTCGGCTTTGCGAAAACCAAAGATGGTCGCGGCTGCACCGGGAGAGGCTGGCGCCTTCCCACCAGACGGTGTCGACAAGCCAAAGAAGAGGATGGCGGAGGCGAGAAGCGCTGCGAAAAGGACTCTCATTGGTTCCGACGGGAAAGTTAGTAAGGTAGCACAGGTGCTTGCCGCTGTTAGGAATGGCATCTTGGCCGATCCTCTTGATTCGCTTTATATTCGCCACTTGCACCAACTTCACCAATTTCATCATCTGGTGCTATAGAGTGATATACTAGGGGTATGAAGCGAGCCACTATGACTTTTCCCGACGACCTTGCCAAGGCCATGGACGACTACTTGCAATCGCAAGAGGCTCCTCCCTCGCTGACGACGGTCATGCAGGCGGCTTTGCGAGAGTACCTGCGCGAACGCGGATTTCTGCGCGAATTCCGGCCGTTGAAGATCACGCCAGCGAAGAAAGGGAGCGGGCGCAGCGACGTCAGTCAGAACCACGACCTGTACTTGACGGGCATTAAGAAATGATGCGCGCCGTACTGGCGGACACTGGGCCCTTGTACGCAGCAGTCGACCCGGACGATGAGCACCATGCGCGAGCCCTTTTGGAACTGCAGAAATTAAACCGTGATCGCCATGAAATCGTGATTCTCTACTCCACCCTGCTTGAAGCTTACTCTTTGATTATGTTTCGTTTGGGCAGGGATGTCGCGTCGAACTGGCTGCTGGACATGGCCCAAACGGCTCCGCTCAATCCGACGTCAGAGGATTATTGGCAAGCTGCGGCAAGAATTCGAGCACTCACGGATCAGTCGATCACGTTATTCGATGCGGTTGCAGCAGTCGTCGCTACTCGTCTGAAGTTAGACGTCTGGACCTACGATCATCATTTCGACGTGATGAGAGTTGGTGTTTGGCGATAACGGTGTGATGAACCGACGGCGCTCTACCTTATCTGCCCCGTCCCAACGATCTGGTACTTCGATGACGTGAGTTCTGCGAGCGCGAATGGTCCGCGGCAGTGAAGCTTCTGCGTGCTGATGCCCATCTCGGCCCCGAAGCCAAACTCGGCGCCGTCCGTAAAGCGCGTCGATGCGTTCCAGTAAACCGCCGCGGAATCGACTTCATGGAGAAACTTGCGAGCGTTCGCCTCGTCACTGGTGACGATCGAATCGGAGTGCCGTGTCGAGTATTTGTTGATGTGCGCGATGGCCTCGTTCACGTCGGGAACCACCGCGATCGCCATACACAGCCGCAAATATTCTTCGTACCACTCCTGATCTTTCGCGGGGACTATCGGCAAGCCTGCGGCAAGCGTGCGAGATTTGCCATCACCGTGGAGCTCCACTCCGGCATCGATCAGTTTCTTTACGATTCGCGGAATGTATTCCGCCGCAACGCGCTCGTGGACCAGCAACTTCTCGGCCGCATTGCACACCGACGGACGCTGTGTTTTCGCATTGATCACGATGCGATCCGCCATATCGAAGTCCGCGGAAGCGTCGACGAAGATGTGGCAGTTCCCTGCCCCGGTTTCGATCACTGGGACGACTGAATTCTCAGTCACGAAGGTGATCAGACCAGCGCCGCCGCGCGGGATGATCACGTCGACCAGGCCGCGCGCTTTGATGAGTTCGTATACCGTCTGCCGCGTTCCCGAGTCGAGCAGTTCGATCGCGCCCTCGGGAACTCCCGGAACGGCGCTCATGATTTCGACCAGGCGCTGATTGCTGCCAGCCGCTTCTTTACCGCCGCGGAGAACGATGGCATTGCCGGTCTTTAACGCAAGGACAGCTGTGTCGACCGTCACGTTCGGGCGGGATTCGTAGATGATGCCAATCACTCCGAGAGGAACGCGCACCTGGCGGATGCGCAGCCCATTCTCCTTGGTCCATTCCGCGAGCGTCTCGCCGATCGGATCCGGCAGGGCCGCAACTTCGCGCACCCCCCGGGCCATCTCTTTGATTCGGGTCGGTGTGAGCAGCAGTCGTTCGCGCATCGCGCCCTCAAGACCTGAGTTTTCGATATCTGCCCGGTTAGCCGCGAGTATGTCCTTCTCGTGACCTTCGACGGCGTCTGCAATCGCCAGCAGTAACGCGTTCTTTTGCTCGCTCGACCATTGCGCCAGCTTCGCGGAGGCGGCACGAGCACGCAGCAGTTTTTCCTGCGTCGAAGCTGTGCTGGCAACCGTGGTAGCCATCAGGTTGTCTTCCGTGGAGGAAAATAGGTTCCGATCTTTCGCGCCATGCCCAGTGTAATGGCTTCGGGATGGCGTCCGTTCACGATGGCGACGTGGACGCCGCCTTCGCTCGCCAGTTTTGCGGCCCGCAGCTTCGAAATCATGCCGCCACGCCCGAGCGCACTCTTGCCATTGCACTGCGCTTCTAACTCAGGCGTCAGCTTGCGAATGACTCGCTGAATCTTCGGCTTCTTACGTCCGTTGGGAACGAGGAATCCATCCACATTCGTAAGCAGGAGCAGCCAGTCAGCTTTGACTGCTGTGGCAAGCAGAGAGCTGAGTTCATCGTTATCCCCGAAAGCGCCTTCGAGTTCGCGCACGGAAACGCTGTCATTCTCGTTTACGATCGGAACGACTCCCAGGCCCAGCAACTCCGCGAACGCGTTCTGAAGATTCCGGTAACGAACCGGCGAGGTGAAATCGTCACTGGCAAGCAGCAGTTGCGCCACGACCTTCTTGCCGAAGAACAAGCGCTCATAGGTGTGCATGAGTTTGCTCTGGCCGACGGCGGCGCAAGCCTGCATGCGCGGGACGTCGCTGGGCCGCTTCTGCAGATCAAGGCCCGACATGCCCGCGGCGATGGCTCCGGACGTGACGATAAGGTATTCGTTCTTCGAAAGATCGAACTGGTCCACCATGCCGCGCAGCAGATGGATATCGATCTGCCCGCCAGGAGCGATAAGACTGGTGCCGACTTTGATGACCACGCGCATCTTGTTTCTTGGCGGCTGCGGAGTGCGAATTTCGCTTGCCATTCGCCGCCGTATTGCTCCGACGTGGAGAACACAGCCTCCCGCGGGGTGGGACAACATCTCTATCGTGCCGTTAGAATGGCTTACTTGGCAAGGTGAAAAATCCTGCCGGTTTATTGCGATGCCTGCCTCCAACGCTACCAGCCGCTTTTCCGACCGCGTGGAAAACTACATTCGTTATCGTCCGGGATATCCGCCCCAGGTCCTTGAGACTCTGAAGAAAGAGTGCGGATTGATAGCCTCGCACCTGGCCGCTGACATCGCGTCAGGAACAGGGATCTGGACGAAGATGCTGCTGGAGAATGGCAACGCCGTGTACGGGGTGGAGCCGAACTCAGAGATGCGGCAGGCAGCGGAGCGTTTGCTGGCGGGATTTCCCGAATTCACCAGCATCGATGGGAAAGGCGAGGCGACTACGCTACCGGACGCGAGCGTTGATTTCGCCACCGCCGCACAGGCGGCGCACTGGTTCGATCGCGAGCGGGCGCGGCGGGAGTTTGTACGCATCCTCAAGCCTGCCGGATGGCTGGTGCTGTTGTGGAATGAACGCGAGGTCGACACGACCCCGTTTTTGCGCGACTACGAACAGCTTTTGCTGACCTACGGCACCGACTACGAAGCGGTGCGCCACGAGCGAACTACCGACGCGGTGAATGAATTCTTCGATCCTTCTCCATACGTCGAGCGCGTGTATCCCATGCGGCAGGATTTCGACTGTGCGGGCCTCGAAGGGCGGTTGCTCTCGTCATCGTACGCACCTGGGCCGCGGCAACCAAAGCACGAACCCATGCTGCGCGAGCTGCGGCGGATTTTTGCGGAGCACGCGGCGGGTGGGCGCGTAGCCTTCGATTACAAGACCCGCGTCTACTTCGGACGGCTTGGTGGCGGTCGGGGCGAGAGAAAGCAATAACCCCAAAAGCCACGAAGGTTCACGAAGGAAGGCCTGTTCTGGACTCGCTCTGATAGCATTTGCTGTTCCCCGAGGTTCCCCGTGCCCCAGGAAAAATCGTTTCATATGACCCCCGACGAGTTCCGTCGCCACGGCCATGCTGTGGTCGACTGGATCGCCGACTATCAATTGCGGATTGAATCCTTCCCCGTATTGTCGCAGGTGAAGCCCGGTCAGATACGCGCGTCGCTGCCGGTGAAGCCGCCAGCCAACGGAGAGCCCTTCGACACGCTTCTCAAGGATGTCGACCAGTTGATCCTGCCGGGCGTCACACACTGGCAGTCCCCGAATTGGTTTGCGTATTTTCCCTGCAACGCGTCAGGTCCGGGAATTTTAGGGGACCTGCTTGCTTCCGGCTTAGGTGTGCAGGGAATGCTGTGGTCAACAAGCCCGGCCTGCACTGAGCTTGAAACGCACGTCATGGACTGGCTGGTCGGAATGCTAGGCCTCCCGCAGAAATTCTTGTCGTCGAGTACCGGCGGTGGAGTGATTCAGGACACCGCGTCGAGCGCAGTGCTGTGCGCGCTCCTTGCAGCACGCGAGCGCGCCAGCGGCTACAGCACGAACAAGAAAGGTGGCAACGGCCGTCTCGTAGCCTACGCATCCACCCAGACGCATTCGTCGCTGGAGAAAGCAGCGATGATCGCGGGAATAGGGACGGATAATCTCCGACTCATCGAGGTGGATGATAAGTTCGCCATGAAGCCTGATGCGCTTGCAGGCCAAGTGGAAGCCGATCGAAAAGCCGGGCTCGTTCCTTGCTTTGTTTGCGCTACCGTCGGCACGACATCTTCCAACGCAATGGATCCCGTTGGAGCGATTGGGGAAGTTTGCCGGAAAAATAATCTGTGGCTCCACGTCGACGCCGCCATGTCGGGAACGGCGATGGTCTGTCCAGAATTTCGCCATCTTCAAGACGGCATCGAACTGGCTGACAGCTACAATTTCAACCCGCACAAATGGATGGGTGCAAACTTCGATTGCAGCTGCTTCTGGGTAGCGGACCGCAAAGCTCTGATTCAAACCCTGAGCATTTTGCCGGAGTATCTGCGGAATCAAGCCACGGAGTCGGGAGCGGTGATTGACTACCGCGATTGGCACATCCAACTGGGACGGCGTTTCCGCTCATTGAAGCTGTGGTTCGTGATCCGCCACTACGGAGTCGCCGGCTTGCAGCATAACGTCCGTGAGCATGTGCGACTGGCGCAAGAGTTCGCTGGCTGGGCGAAGAACGACGAGCGATTCGAACTGGCCGCGCCGGTTCCGCTAAATCTGGTCTGCTTCCGCCACAAAAGTGGAGACGCGACGAATCAATCGATCATGGACCGGTTGAACCGTGGCGGAGATTTGTGCCTGACCCACACGAAGCTGAATGGCAAGCTGACCCTGCGACTATCGGTGGGGCAGATGAATACGAAAGCGAGACATGTCGAGAACGCGTGGAAGCAGATCACGAAAGAGACGCCACGATAGATTTCTCACTTCGCCACTGCGGTGATCCTCGCCAGCTTCCGGTCGTCATTGACCGTCAGAAAAGTGAATCTTTCCGGCTTTTCGGTAAAACAGGAAAGAGAGCCGAAAATTCCTTGCCGGGAGAGCCCGGACACTTTCTTGCCCGTGTTTGCGTCGAAGACATCCAGTTCCGTGGTTTCACATTGATTTGAGCAGTGCCAGAACTCCATAGCAATTCGATCTCCTGAAAGCTGCATCGCCATTGGCGTCTGCCCGATGTCTGGTGGATCCAATTCAAGGTGGCGCAACAATTCTCCGGAAGATGAGATCACATAGACTTTCGCCGGAGAAGTGCTCCGCATGAGGTAGGCATTTCCGTCGTCTCCGAGGCGCAGTCGGCCCGCAGATATGGCTTCGGTTCCCAGATATGGGAGCCGCCGGAGTATACCTGGCATCTCCCAGCTTGACAGCTTCATCGATTGCCTGATCCTCGGGAAACGAAAGGCGTTTGAGCAAGCGGCCATCCGCGGCGTAAATCGCGGTGAAGATCTTTGGTAAGCCCCGTTGCAATCCGGCGACAAGGATCTCGCCGGTTGGAAAAACCACAAAATAGTACGGAGTGAATGCAGGCGGTGCGAGTGGCATCCGGGACGCGAGTTTGCCGTCAGCCGAAAACTTGACCAGGAAAATAGCGTTTTTCGACCAGGCAAGTCTGGCAACTTCGCCGCCCCGCAGCAGGAACGAAGGCTCAAACGCATCCCAGTTGGGTGCAAGCTGAAGCGGCTTTCGGCTCTTAGCGATTCTCGCCTTCAGTTTGCCCGCGCTGTCGAACATAAGCAAAGGGCGATCGCCGGGCTGATCTTCTGCCGGATCAAAGATAGTGGCGAAGGTGTTTCCCTGGCTATCGCATTGCGAGTCATTGAAGAGGCCTTCGTTGGAGCTCAAGTGAACCCCGAGGTTGAGCGTTGCTGTGGCTGAAGGACCTTGGTCTGAGCCAGGGCGACCACTGACAAGAACACAAGTGAACAGACTGACCGGAGCCGCATGGAAGCCTCCGCGGGAACCGATCAAGTATTATCGCACCAGTTGCGCTGTTACCAGAATCAGTCCGCCGGCATTTGCGTTGTTCGCGGTTCGGAGCGGCGCTCGACCGTGGGAAGCGTAGCGTCGGCAGCAGTTGGTCGTGGCAGCTGATCCGCGAAGAAGCGAAGAGATTGGGTGGTGGCTGAAGGATAAGGGCACCGTCAACTTAAAGAAGCGGTTAGACGCTCGACAAGAACCCTCAGCGTTACACTTCCCCAGGGTTCAATACCGGCGCTTGCGTATGGACGAAGTCGCTCACATTGCGCGTCACAATCGTAAGGTTGTGGTGAAGAGCGGTCGCCGCGAGCAAACCGTCGACCGCCGATAGAGACCGCCCTTGGCGCTGAGCGCCCGCCGCCAACAAACCCCACCGGTCGGCGATGGACGGATCAATGGATAGAATCCTCCCGGAAAAACGGGCTTGCAGGTCCAGTTCCAGCCAAGTCTCCAGCTGAGTTCGGCGTTTGCCTTGCGACAGTCCTGCCACGCCCTTCCGAATCTCGCCCAGTGTGAGGACACTCAGGTAGAGCAAGCTTTCATCCGCCGCCTCTATCCATTCGAGCACGCGCGGTTCGGGCTTGTTGCGAACCAACTCAGAAATGCAGTTTGTGTCCAGCAGAAATCCGCTCATAGCTCGATATCGCGTCCCACGTCACGGTCCCGCTCCAGGTCAAGGTCGACGCCAACTAGCGGAGACTGGCGGAAAAACTCCACAAGACTCTCCGGTTGATGGGACTTGCCCACCAGCCGGTCGTATTGCTCCTCCGCAACCATCACCACACTTTCCTTGCCTTGTCGTGTGATCCGTTGCGGCCCCTCGGTGCGTGCCCGCCGGAAGACTTCGCTGAAGCGGGCTTTCGCGCTCTGAATCTGCCAGGATTCTCGAGCTTGTTTTTTGGCCAGCCCTTCCCCGAGTCTCAGTTTGTCGATTGATGTTTGCGGAATCTGGCGGGAGGGCCCCTTGCCAACCTTGGACATACGTGATCCCTTTTATGACTAGTCTGACTAGACACCATTTTCCCCATGCCGCGGCGATCCCGTCAACCCGGGTTACTCGTCGGCGGCGCTGCGCCACCGGCTTGGTGCCGGGAACGGTGCAAGCCTTTGACTGAGTGCGGGAAGAAAGGGGGGACGTCTAGTCCGCCGGCATCGGCGCCGTCCGCGGCTCGGAGCGCCCCTCGACAGTGGGAAGCGTGGCGTCGGCAACAGGTTCGATCCACTTACGCACTTCCGGCAGCGCCTTCCGCATCGCAACTTCGCCAACCTTAATCAGGTCTGCAGAGCGTTTGAAGTCGTCGTAAGCGAATCCGGCCACATCAGGTTCGACGACCAGGTCGGCTGCACCGCGCCAGAGAGAACCCATCGCGTCCTGCGCGATGGCAAAGGACTGTCCGATGACGTCAAATAGATGCCGCGGCGGGCCGCCGTTCGACCAGGTCCCCTTCAGGTGTATCGCTAATACGCGCTCGGCGCCCATATCACGGAGCGGGCGCGTGGGCACAGGGTGCGACAGCATGCCATCCACCAGATGCCGTCCGCGAATCTGCACTGGCAGGAACATCCCAGGATAGGCGCAACTCGCACGGACCGGATCAATGATCGTCCCGGAG
Organism: Candidatus Sulfotelmatobacter sp.; assembly: GCA_035568275.1. Lineage (GTDB taxonomy): Bacteria > Acidobacteriota > Terriglobia > Terriglobales > Acidobacteriaceae > Sulfotelmatobacter. The sequence goes on along the minus strand of DATMOO010000149.1, from coordinate 5,025 downwards.
TGAAACACCACTCCTTCTCCGGTGTTGAAGTCAGTTGCCGTCACTCCGAGCGGAATGCGCAGATCCTCGAAAGTCCTGCACTTCAGGGTTCGGGTCAGAAACGCAACCATCCGATCATTGGAGGCAAAACCGTAGCGTGACAGAGTCCAGCGCGCGAAACTGGTGAAGCGGCTATTGCGAGCCACGTCTTCCATCTCGGCAAGCGACAATCCGCTGCAGTAGCAGGCTCCGATGAGGGCTCCGACGCTGGTGCCCGTCACCACGCGGATGGGAATGCCTTCCTGTTCGAGGACCTTCAGAACCCCTATGTGAGCGATGCCGCGGGCGAAGCCTCCACCTAAAGCCACACCAATGGCGGGGACGCGGGTCGCGACCGGTGGAAGAACAGGCTTCCGGGAAAGTTCGCGCCCGAACGCCTGAACCGAGCGAATGATCTTCCCCAGACTTTTCACGGCGAACCCCACTGTCGGGCTTAAACCCGCCAGAATCCCATCTAGCAAATAAGATGCCACATTATGCCGCAAGGCTGTAAGGGCACGAGGGTGCCACCCGACGTTACTCCAAGGGCAGTAACCAGTTACCATAGAAGCATCATGGAGTTGGCGAAGTCCCTGTATTCCTGCTAAGTTGCCGACAGTATGGTGCGAGAGATTTCCGCCGGTGGGGTCGTTGTCCGACAAATGGACGGAGAGTGGTGGATGGCCGCAATCGAGCCGGCCGGAGACCCTTCGTCCGCTCGCACTGTCAAAAAACCAGCAGCAGCAGCAAAGGACAAGGCCCTGCTCTGCTTGCCCAAGGGCCTTGTGGATCCTGGAGAGAAGGCTCTGGAGGCCGCCCTCCGCGAGGTGCGCGAGGAAACCGGTGTCACGGCATCGCCAGTGACGAAACTTGCCGACATCAAATACATGTACGTGCGCACCTGGGGAGACGGCGCGCAGGTCTTCAAGATCGTCAGCTTTTACCTGCTCCGCTACGAGTCGGGCCAGATCGACCAGATTTCTGAAGCGATGAGAATTGAGGTGGCGCGAGCGTCCTGGATCCGGCTGCAGGATGCTGCCAAACTTCTGGCCTACAAAGGCGAAAAACAGATGGCGCGGCAGGCTCTCGAGTATGTGATTACGCACACCGACTTGTGACCCGCTGCTCTGGAAAAATGTCCCCCGGTGCAATTACCATGGCCTCGACACACTCCCAGTCGAAGGCGATTAGAAAGTCATCTCTCTTGTCAGTCCGTTCTTCGAAAATCCGAGTAATGGAAGCCGACTCACCGTCGAGGCCTGCTCATGAAACGCATTCATAAAGTTGCCATTCTGGGCGCCGGAACCATGGGCGCTCGCATCGCCGCGCATTTTGCCAATGCCGGGGTTCCAAGCTATTTGCTGGATATCGTCCCGCCCGATGCCGATGTGCCGGCGCGGAACAAAATCGCCGCCGCTGGTCTCGATGCGGCAAAGAAATCCAAGCCGGCCGCGTTCATGGACGCGTCGCTCGCGCGACTGGTGACGGTAGGAAACTTTGAAGATGATCTAAAAAAATTGGCGGACGTCGATTGGATCATCGAAGCCGTAGTCGAGAACCTCGACATCAAGCGGAGCCTGCTGAAAAAGGTAGAGGCAATTCGCAAGCCAGGCACGATCATCACCACGAATACGAGCGGCCTGCCAGTCGGCAAGATTGCCGAGGGATTCTCCGACGACTTCCGGCGGGCCTGGTTCGGAACGCACTTTTTCAATCCCCCGCGCTACATGCGCCTGCTGGAGATTATCCCCACGCCCGAGGCGGATCGGGACGCGATCGAAGCTATCTCTCTCTTCTGCGACGTGCGTCTAGGCAAAGGCGTCGTCATCGCCAAGGACACGCCGAACTTTATCGGCAACCGCATCGGCACGTTCTCGGTGCTGAATGTCATGCGGTTGATGCAGGAGATGGGACTGACCGTCGAAGAGATAGACGCGCTCACAGGGCAGGCCGTTGGATGGCCGAAGTCAGCGACATTCCGCACCATCGATCTGGTCGGTCTCGACATCGTTGGGCACGTCGTCAGCAATATGACGGCAAATGTTCGCGACGAGCGCAGCGATCTGCAGTTGCCCGAGTTCTTTAAGAAGATGCTCCAGAACAAGTGGTTGGGCGACAAGACCACGGGCGGCTTCTACAAGAAAAATGTGGGGCGCGCGCTCTCGTCCGCCGAAGCTGGCCTGGAAGGCGAGCGGCTCGCCATCGATTGGAAAACTCTCGAATACCATCCGCGCCAGAAGCCGAAATTCCCCGCGCTCGATATGGCGAAGAACGTCGAGGACACGGGCGCACGCCTGCGCATGCTGCTCGGCCTAGAGGGTGGTGGTCCGCAGAAGGGCGACAAGGCAGGACCATTCCTGTGGTCAGCGCTCTCCGATTTATGGACCTATGCCGCGAATCGTGTTCCCGAGATCTCCGATTCGATTGTAGAGATCGATCAGGCGATGAAGCTCGGCTTCAACTGGGAACTGGGCCCGTTCGAGTTGTGGGATGCCGCGGGCGTCGAGGCCACCGTCACGCGCATGAAGAAAGAAGGCAAGCCGGTAGCGCCCAACGTCGAGAAGTTGCTCGCTGCGGGACAAAAATCCTGGTACTCAGAAGATCCAAAGTCACCTTCCGGTCGCAAATACTGGGAACTGGGAACTGCGAACTGGGAACGGCTCCAGGTTCCCTCTGGCGTCTGGTCCGTCACCGTCGCGAAGAAATCCCACGGCGTGGTCAAGAAGAACTCCGGTGCTTCGCTGGTCGATCTCGGTGATGGCGTTGCCTGTCTCGAGTTCCATAGCAAGATGAACTCGCTCGGCGCCGATATCATCGGCCTGATTACGCAAACGCTCAAGCCTGGCGGTCCGGGAGACAACTTCGACGGCTTTGTTATTACCAACGATGCGGCGAATTTCTCGGTTGGCGCGAATCTCATGCTCCTGCTCATGAGCGTGCAGGAAGAAGAATGGGACGATGTGGATCTCGCGATCCGCCAGTTTCAGGGAATGACGCAGGCTATCAAGTTTTCGCTCAAACCCGTGGTATCAGCGCCGTTCGGGCTGTGCCTCGGCGGCGGCACGGAGATTTCTTTGCACGCTGCGGCACGGCAACCACACGCTGAACTCTATACCGGCTTGGTCGAAGTGGGAGTCGGACTGCTGCCCGGAGGCGGAGGTTGCAAAGAAATGTTGCTGCGAGCGGTCGATACCGCTGTGGCGTCGCGGGGCAAGTCTTCTGGCGAGGCACTCGCGGGCTCCGTCGAGATGATGGAGGCCATGAAGAAAGCCTTCGAGGCAATTGCTACCGCGAAGGTAGCCACTTCGGCGCATGAGGCACGCGGACTGGGATTCTTGTCTGATTCAGACACGATCACGATGAACCGGGAGCGTGTCCTGTTCGACGCCAGGGCTCGGGCACTGGAACTGGTGCGTGCCGGATACGATCCGCCGGTGCCGCGTACCGACATCCCCGCACCAGGCGAGAGTCTTCTGGCCGCTCTCAAGATGGGCGTGTATCTCATGAGACAAGGGGACTTCATCACCGACTACGAAGTGAAGCTGGGAGGAAAGATCGCGGAAGTTCTCTGTGGCGGCAATGTCACCCCGGGCACGCCGGTCAGCGAGCAGTACATTCTCGACCTGGAGCGCGAGGGCTTCAAATCACTCTGCGGCGAGAAGAAAACGCAAGAGAGAATTCAGTTCACCCTGAAGACGGGCAAGACGCTAAGGAACTGACACGGCCGAAGTCCTATCGGGCTTTTGAGTGGTAGCGCCTGTGGCAGTTGAAAAACTTTTCGCCTAAAATTCTAAAAATAAAATTGTGCTTCAAAAACCAATCTGACTACGTCAATTGGCCTGACGGCCACTCCGTCGTCTCCGTTACGAAAACCGGACAAAAGCGCCAAGACTGTGATTCTGCTCATAGTGCCAAGCATCAAGGGGGGGCTAAAGTTCTCTTAGTGATTGAGCCGCAGAAGGCAGGGCAATGATGGAGAAGTCAAACCCGAGGTCGATCGTCCCGATATGCCCCTTGACGCACAGCTTACTGGGCAAACTGCAGGTGATTCTCGGATATTGTGACCTCTTGGTTGAACGACACTCGCAAGATTCGGAGTCCTCAAATCACCTCCAGCTTATTCGGCAAGCGGTGCAGTCCATGGGGGTGCAACTCCACGACTACCCATGTGAGCTCATCGTCCAACAACGAATTGCCGCCGAACGGAAAAGGCAGGTGCTTACCTAGATTCGTTTCAACCGAACGGGTTGCGTCGATTACTGTGCGCGATTGGTGTTGGGGGTTTTGGTTTCCTCGCTTTGTGAAGGGGAGTGCTATAGCGGAATACCGATTCAGGTGGCTGCCAGTCGCGGAGAGGTGAGCAGACGGCACAAACTTAATCTCTGACCTGCTATCGATTACCCGGCTGACGGACGAAATTGCCCACCAAGTCTGCTGTGTTCGGGACCACTCCAAGTTGCTGAAAGAAGCCCAGCGATTCCACCAGCACCCAGTCCTCAACGATCTTGCCCTGCACAACGCGGTGGACGGTGAACATCCGTATCTGCACCTTCTTGCCGCTCGCTGGAATTCCCAGCCACGCGCCCTGGTGCGTGCCCTCCATCAGTAGTTGCGTCGCGACACGATCACCTTCACTCAACATCTGTTCGATGCTGAAGCGGAGATCGGGGAAGCTGGCGATCCAGCCCGCAGCATGCTCCTTGATCGCCCGTGGGCCGCGGGGCACTGCATCAATGGGCACGCCCGACCGCAGCTGGTGTGTTACACAATCCGTGCCGAAGATCGCGTCCGCCACCTCCAACCGGCGTTCATTCCACAACTCCTCCACGAACCTGTTGATCAGCTCTTTCGGATCATCCATCACCCTTACTCCTGACACAATAGACAAATCTCCACGTCGCAGGTCGCAGGTTTTTTGATTGCCTTGCCGCACGGATGCGCGACGCTTCACCCATGAGCGTATTCCATAGAGGGCAAGCCCGGAGCAGTATGACTCAAGCTTCGATA
>DATMOO010000148.1:0-16063 GCA_035568275.1 Candidatus Sulfotelmatobacter sp. | reverse complement strand
CACGTTCGCGCAAGCCATCATCAGGACCAACACTACGAGCCCCATGAGGATAAAGCCCGGAGTTGCAGCTCCGTTTTCCAGGCGACGGCTCATCTCCTTCCGAAGAATTGCTACGGTATCCTTGTTGCTGTCGGGATATTCGTGCTCGAGTTCACTCATGATGACATCCATCTCGGCCTGGGCCTGCGCGATCGTGACTCCAGGCTTCAGTCGGCCCAGCAGAGTGCATCCCCGGTAGGTTCGGTGGGTGAGTGAGTCGCTGCCTTCCGGCGACACAGCTGCAGTCATCATCATGGGCAAATACACGTCGGGACGAGACCACAGATCTACTCCTGCAAAAGACTCGGGGGTGACGCCCACGATGGTGAAGCTGTGCCCACTCAACTGGACTTGCTTGCCGATGACATCCGGGTTGCGGGCAAACAGTCGGTTCCAGAGGGAGTAGCTGATGATCATGACGGGATACTTGCCCGGCGTCTGGTCCTCTTCCGGCAGAAAAGCCCGGCCGAGGACGGGTTGCACTCCAAGCATGGAAAAGAAATTCCCTGAAACCAGTTGCCCCCAAACCACCTGCGGTTTGCCATCCGGAACAACTCCCGCGGGGTTGAGTCCGGCCGACATGTCTTGTCGCGTAGAAAGTGCTTGAAACGATCTGCTCCGGGTTGAGAGGTCCACCCAATCCAGGTAGGAGGATGCCCCGAAGCTGGTCAAACGCGATGCCGCGATGTCGATCGTGACGAGCCCTCCCGGATTCGGCACCGGCAGCGGGCGAAAAATGATGCCATCGACCAGGCTGAAGATGGCCGTGTTCGCCCCGATGCCCAACGCCAGCGACAGCACGACCACAATCGTGAATCCCGGTCTCTTACGCAGGCTGCGCAGGGCAAACCGCAAGTCGCGCCAGAGCGTGTCTAGAACAGAAATGGAATTCATTTCGTAGATCGTCTCCCGAATTCTGGCGGGATTTCCCAGCTTGCGGTACGCAGCAGTCCGAGCCTCGGCCGGAGACATCCCGGCTTCCACATTGCGATCAGTTTCGATTTGAAGGTGGGACTCGAGTTCGGCGGCGCGCTCCGCGTCCCATCGATTGCGGTGGAAGAACCGTCGAATGCTCATGGGCTCTGCTCCGAATTCTCACTCTGCCGCTGGCCGCAGAATGCGCCCGATCGCCCGCACCAGTTGCTCCCAGCGATTGGTCTGAGCGATGAGTTGTTTTCGCCCTGCCGACGTCAGCCGGTAATAGCGGGCGTGGCGATTATTCTCCGATGTTCCCCAGAACGCGGCGATCCAGCCCCGATCCTCAAGCCGATGAAGCGCGGGATAGAGCGAACCGTGCTCGACCTGAAGAACATCTTCCGAACGCCGCTCGATGGCATAGGCGATGGTGTGACCGTGCGCAGGCCCTGCCGAGAGAGTACGTAAAATCAGTAAGTCCAGCGTGCCTTGAACCATGTCGCTGTCCAGTGGAGGTGCGCCTCTCTTGGCCATGACGGGGATTATACTCAGGTAGATGTTCTATGGGAAGACAAGTTTTTGAGCGTCTGAGGCCATGATCCCGATCATTCTTTCCCTCGCCCTTTCCTTCGTAGCCGCCCTCATCGCGAGGTCTCCTTTCGCCGTCGCCGCTGCTCGCTCTTCTTTATGATTTCGCTCCAATCCATAACCGGCCATATCTCAATCGGCCCAAGTCCATACTTAAAGCCGGGTTGCTGGGAGACAAGCTGAACAGCGTGATTGAGGTCTCGCGCCTCAAGGATTTGAATGCCGCCAAGCTGTTCCTTGGTTTCCGCATAGGGGCCATCCGTCGTCGCGACTTTGCCGTTTTTCCAGTACAGCGTCAACGCGGTCTCCGGAGGCTGAAGAGGTACTTCAGCAACAAGATGTCCGTTGGCGCGCAGATGGTCGTTGTACTCAAAGCATTCGTCGAACGTCGCGTGTCGCTCGTCCTCAGTCATCCCTTCGAATTTTCCTGGCTCGAGGTATCCCAAACAGATGTATTTCATCCACTCCTCCTAGTTTCCGGTAGTGGCTCAGTGTGTCCTTTACACGACTTTGTCATCCTGAGCGTAGCCGCTTTTCAGGCGTAGCGAAGGATCTCCCGCTTAACCGGCCTAATGTGCAAGCCAAACTGACTCACTACTTTGTTTCCTGTGAGAGAGCCGTAGCTCATCGTCCTGTCATCAGATAGTCGTTCGGGAGACCGAAAATCGACAGCTACTCTATTCTTCTTAGCCTTCCTACGTGGTATTTTTAGCGCCCGGAGGTCCGCATGCTTTGGTTCTACGAATCTTTCTTTCCCGTGGTCTGGATCGTTTTTGTTCTCTACTGGCAGATCAAAGCCGCGGATACCAAAGCCACCCAGCGTCTCGAGCCCGCAGCCTCGCGCATCCTCCGCGTCCTGATCTTCCTGATCGCGATCTCTTTACTCTCGATCCCTCGCATCCCGCTGCCCTGGCTTTACGTCCAGCTCTGGCCGCAGGGTTATTGGCCATTCTGGCTGGGAGCCGCCCTCACCGTCGCCGGCCTTTTCTTCGCCGTCTGGGCACGCGAGCACCTCGGCCGCAACTGGAGCCGCTCCGTCACCATTAAGCAGGGCCACGAGCTGATCACCACCGGTCCCTATGCCGTGGTCCGTCACCCAATCTACACCGGCATTCTGACCGGGTTTCTTGGTATGGCGATCGCTATCTCCCAGGTGCGCGGGTTCATCGTTTTCGTCCTCATCTTCCTCGTGTTCTGGCTCAAGCTCCGCATGGAGGAGCAATGGATGCGCACCCAGTTTGGGGAGACGTATGCCGCGTATGCCCAACAGACCGCCGCCCTGGTGCCCTACCTCCTCTGATCATCTGCACCCTTCGCCAGGAACCCGAAGACGGGTGGCCCATTCAAGCCATCCTTTGGCTTGAGTGGGACAGTCCCAGCACTCGCAACCTGGAATGGTTTTAGGAGGCACGGCTTCAGCCGTCTCGCTTGAGCGCCCAATAGCTGCCCGGTTCCATCAGTGCTTAGCGTGAACAACATGAACGCCAGCGTGTCCGGCCGCGAGTCCTTGAACGCCGCGCCCGAACTTGGCCGCGATCTCCTGGAAACCGATGTCTTCGACGTCACAAAATCCGTGCGAGCGAAGAATCTCTGCCATGCCAGCCGGCTCGAAACGGCTATCCGAACGCTCACCAATTTTCTGCAGCTGTTCGGTCCGCTGCTTTTCTATTTGCCTTAGCTCTTCCGAAAATGCCTCGGGAGGTTCCATGTAGTCGAACACCACCTCCGAGTCCTGGATTGACGACATGTAGTCCAGAGTGCGCTCGATAGCGTCCTCGGTCAGATATGGCACCACCCCGAGCCAACTGAAAAACGCGGCCGAGTTCTGCTGAAAGCCTGCGGCGACGAGCTTTTCTCCCACATCGTCCCGCTCGAAATCGACGGGCACGAAAGTAAGCCACGGCGGAAGTGCGATTTGAGCTTCGGCCAGGCGCTCGCGTTTCCATGCCTGCGTCACGGGATGGTCCACCTCATAGATACGGATCTGTCGTGCGCCATGGGGATTCCGTAGAGCGAAAGTGTCGAGTCCGGCGCCCAGGATAACGATCTGCCGAACCCCTCTTTCGACAGCTCCTGACAAAGCATCTTCCGCAATCCGGCTACGCGCCGTGGTGCACAGCCGTCCGATGCTGGCCAAAGGGTGCTTGTTCGCAAATTGCAGCACGTCCTTTTCGTCTTCACGCAGAATCTTCATGGCAAATGGGTCATTGAGGATTGCGCCATGATCGAGCACCTGATGAGCCGCTCGTTGTCGCGCGATCATCAGGGCTATGCGGCTGGGTTCATCAGGCTTCATGTTCGAGTTCTCCGCTCTCATTAATCGAGGATCGTACGAGAGCTGATCGCACGAGTTCTCGTATGCGCGACTGCCGCCGTGCACACCAATATCTTCCGCTCAATGAGACGAGTGCCCCATTCTAAACGTCGCGCCCTTTGCGGCGTTTAGAGTGGGGATCCTGACTTTTCTGGAGTGGGGATTCTGACTTTTCTAGAGTGAGCCGCCACCGTGGAAGAGCGGCCCTTCAAGGGCCGCGTCGAGCGTATGAAATTCGAGCGGGCTTCAGCCCCTGCATTGCTGTTCTCTCGGGAGAGATCGGGAAAGGCACGAGTTCCGCTCCTGCCCATGCAGAGGGCCGGCCGGGTCCCGGGCTTTTGATCTTGGCGGGGTTTGTAGGGACAGCCGCCCTAGGCTGTCCAGCGGACCAGTTGTACCGGTCCGCAGCGTTACCAACCCAGCGGCCGCCCGATTCCTTCGCGTTTTTACGAAGAACCTGCCCTGAGCGCAGTCGAACGGAAGGGGGCACCCCACTGTGTCGGTGATGCCCACGAGATCAAAAGCCTGGGCCACCCACCTCTACTTCATTCTTGGTACTCGAGTCGGTAGATAAACCACCCTGGCTCGATGGGCACGACATACAGGCCGGTAGCGACGGCCCCATTTTCCTGAGGAAGTTTCGCGTTGTCCAGAGACGTAACGGCGGTGTGCTCCCATCCTGAGCGAGCATCCGTCCTGCGAACTTTCGGGACGTAGCGCACGCCCATGTAAGAATCCGAACAGATTGCGCAACCGAACCCGTAAAGCGAGAACTCGATGGAGCCATCTTCCCGGATGGTCACGTCCTTGGCTCCGATTTTGCGAATGAGATCCCGGTATTCCGGTACTAGCCGTGAGTGCACTCCACCAATATCAACTCCGCCGTCGCTGTCGATAAAATGTGCGGATTGATCTCGCTGCAGCAGTGCCACGAATTGGATGTAATCAGCCCGGTTGTTCTCAAATTGTTTGCGCACGCGTTGCTCAGGCGGAAGATGATATTCGTACTTGAGCCATAAGCGGAAACTAACCGGAGCCAGCAGGCATAGGCCCACGAAGACAAGGCAGCTGTAGAGCAAGATCTTTGGAAGTCTCTTCAAATCTCTCCTTCAAGTTGCCGCATCGAAAGGAGCCTTCCTCGCAGGTTTGTGATTAGAGATTAGAGCATTTCAGCGCCAAACCTGCGGCTTACGACGGTAACTTTTGTAAGCAGCTGTTTGCGCTCGTCGAGGAGTTTTGAGGGCGGGTTGCCCGCCTGGTAACGATCTTTGCGTGCACATTCCCAGTGGGGCTGCCCCTTGCATTTTTTGCAGGGGTGGGCGGCGATGCTGCGTGCGCTATTTGATTTTGTTGGACCAACTGCCGACAGACGGGACGTTCCCTTTTTCCGGGTAGTACGAGAGGGAGCGGACCGATGCCCATGGTGTCCCGGAGGGACACCTAATCCCTCTCCGCCGAACATCATTCGAGGCGCAGGTTCAGGCGTCCCTCCGGGACGCGCCCCATTCTTCTCCATCTACCCGGCGCTGAAACGCCGGGCTACTATCGATGGTTCCCTCCGGGTCCGCAGGACGACGTGAGCAAAATCGCACTCCTCCGTGACCTCCGCCCTTCCGCTCCACAATTAACAAATTTCCATTCGCCGAAAAATTGGCCAACATTCCGTCTGCCCCGGGTTTCCCAGAACGCGAAGGAACGGGGCTCCCACTGCTTTGGTAACGCCCGCAAGATCAAAACCCTGCTACCCAACATCGTCCTTCGTGACCCTGCTGTTTCGGAGCAAAGGTCGGCCGATGTCGTCGAACTGTACCCAACTCATCTCGTTCTCCGGTTGAAGGGACTCCACGACTCGCACTTCGTAGCTTATGTGCTGTAGCTTCTGATCATGAGATCGTATGCCAGTTTGTTTTGTATCGCCGCAGCAGGGATAGTCGCCCTCCTCCTCCTGATCCACGCGAATAGTCAGCCGGCGGCACCTTCGCAGCCAGTGTTCCGATCCTTTCAGCGTGTCCAATGGCTGGAGGACAAGGGCGAAACGTCGGCCAGCGTCAGCGTCGGCGATCTCAATGGCGACGGCCTGCTCGACATCGTCCTGGGTAAGGGCCGCCACTGGCCGCTCTACAATCGCGTGCTGCTGAATGATGGCAAGGGCGGTTTCACCGCAAGCAACCTCGGCACCGCTCCGGACCGAACCTATTCCGCGGCCCTGGCGGACATCGATCGCGACGGCGACCTGGACATTATCGTCAGCAACGATGCGCCTGATCGCAAGCTTGTCTACCTGAATGACGGCAAAGGACACTTCACCGAGGCCGGTACATTCGGCAGTCCGAACTGGAGTACGCGTTATGTGACACTGGCGGACCTGAACGGCGACGGCTATCCGGACATCGTGGCCGCCAACCGCGGCGACTATCCCGACCTCGTCGACGGCAAACCCGGCGAAGGCCCCCACGTCCCCACTCCAAGTTTCGTCTGCCTCAACGACGGCAAGGGGCACTTCCCCGCCTGCGAAGCGCTCCCCACAGAATCGGCAACATCCATCGTAGCGGCGGATCTCGACGGCGATGGAGCACTCGACCTATTCGTCCCGCACCGCGACGGCGGCCAGAGCATCATTTTGTGGAACGATGGGAAGGGTCATTTCCCGACATCGACGAAAGTTGGCCCGGCCGCTGCCTGGATCCGCATCGGCGCCGCCGGCGACTTCGATGGGGACGGGCGGCTGGATCTGGCGATCATCGACGAGCAAAAAAGAGGAGCCTACGTGATCTTCAATCGCGGTGGACGCAACTTCGGAGATCCCGTACAACTTCCTGGGCCGCCCCGTCCGCCCTACGCGCTGGCGGTGGCGGATCTCAATCGCGACGGCCGGCCGGACATCATTGTTGGCTGGGTGCAGCAGCCGGGATCCGTCTACTACAACACCGGACACGGACCCAGCTTCCATGAGGTGCCCTGGAACGATGGTAAAGGGGTCGTCTACGGCATGTCGTTTGCCGACTTCAATGGTGACGGCTGGCCTGACATTGTGGCGGCGCGGTCGGACGCCCCGAACGGAATCTGGTTCAGCACACCACCAGTCGCGGGGCAGTAATTGCTTCCGATTGGTCAAAGAAACTTGCGGAAAGAGAAACTTGGGGACAAAAAAGTTGGTGACAGACGCGACCTATCACCATTTTTTCCAACCCCGTTGCGCAATCACGCTCCACTGTGATCCCCGTCCCTTGCGGCTCACGATCCAGTGAGTAGAACCTAGCCAAGGCGAAAGCGTGTGCGCGGCAATCGGCCACTAGCACGTAACTTGAGGCGTTCGGTGGGCGTATGAGCCCGCCGCCGAAATCCTGAGCGAAGCGAAGGATCTAACTCCTTGCGGCTCAATATTTTGCCCGTAACCCATTGAGCCCCATAGATTATTTCGCGATTTTCCTCTAACTCGATGATTCCATTAGACCCGGGAGGGGGGGAATACCCCACGGATGTCGTAGCAGCCAAAACAGAGGTATTTCACTGATCTTCTCCTCTTCCTTTTCCTTCCGGGTGGGAGCCAGCGGCGCAGCTTCGCGCTGGCTCGTTCATCCCAGGTCAAGACGGTGCATATTCCGAAGTCGCGGCGGGTGAGACTATTCCGTTGCTTTCTCCGGAGCCGGGTAGAAAAGAAGCTCGCGCACCTCGCCGGCCACATCGCAGGCGACGGCGCCCTTGCGCGCCCACGCGAGTGCCTCGTCCATATTGGCGGCTTCCAGTATCCAAAATCCGCCCATGTGCTCCTTGGTCTCGGTGTACGGTCCGTCGGTGACGAGCACCTTGCCGTCGGATTGCTTTCGCAGCGTCTTTGCGTTGGCGGCCGGGGAAATCCCGCAGGCGAACTTTCGTATGCCGGCAGCAATCATTTCGCGGTTGAGCGCGTGGATCTCTTCCATCATCGCTTCGGTTACGGTGGACGGGTCGAAGTCGTCGGGGAGGTAGTTAGCAACCAGATATTGTGGCATGACTTTTTCTCCTTGGTTTGTGTGGTTTGTTCCCGATGAATCGTTTCCTGTTCACTCAGGAACCGTAGCTCATCGTTCTCTCGTCCTATAGTCGTTGGGGAGACGGAAAATCGACAGCTTTCCCAATTTTTATTTCAGCTGCCGAATCCGCTCTTGCAGGAATTGCCGCTCGGGTTCCTGTTGGGTCAGCGCCAGCGCCTTCTCATATGATGCCCGAGCCTCATCGGTCCTGCCGAGCCTGCGGTACAACTCTGCACGGGCTGAATGGGCCAGGTAGTAATTTGCTAATTCGCCATGCTCCAACACCGCGTCGATATGCGTCAGACCGGCCTCTGGACCATCGCACATGGCAATGGCCACGGCACGATTGAGCAGTGCAACTGGCGAAGGATGAATTCGTACCAATTGGTCGTAAAGCGCAACAATCTGCCGCCAGTCGGTCGCAGCGACCGATTCCGCCTCCGCGTGAACGGCGGCAATCGCAGCCTGCAGTGTGTAAGAGCCGAAGCGGCGGGACTGCAGGGCTTTCTGCAGCAATGCCACCCCCTCCGCGATCTGCTCCCGGTTCCAGAGCGAACGATCCTGGTTCTCCAGCAAAATCAGTTCTCCGGTCGGAGAGGTTCTCGCGGCGCGACGGGATTCCTGGAGCAACATCAGGGCAAGCAGCCCAATCACTTCCGGCTCTGGCTGGAGTTCGGTCAGCAAACGGCCCAGTCGAATGGCCTCGCCGGTCAGTTCGGCCCGCGTTACCTCCGCTCCCGCCGCAGCTGAATAACCCTCGTTAAAGACGAGATAGATGACGTGAAGCACCGCGGCCAGCCGCTCCGGCAATTCTTGCGGCGTCGGCACCTCGTACGGAATCGGCGTCTCTCGAATCTTTGCCTTGGCGCGCACAATGCGCTGCGCAAGCGTGCGCGGAGTGGTGAGGAAGGCCTTCGCGATCTCCTCGGTGGTCAGCCCGCACACCTCACGCAAGGTAAGCGCAACGCGCGCTTCCGGCGCTAGAGATGGATGGCAGCAGGTAAAAATCAGGCGCAGCCGATCGTCTTCAAGGGAGTCATCCTCAACGCTGTCCTTTGCATTGGACCTTTCCGCCGAACTCGATTGCGCTTCGAGATGTCGCACGAGCTCGTCTTGAGACGCATCAAATCGTGCCCGTCGGCGCAGAGTATCAATGGCTTTGAATCGGGCCGTCGAAATCAACCATGGTTGCGGGTTGCCGGGTACTCCACTCCCCGGCCACAGACTTAGCGCAGCCGCAAAGGCCTCGTGCATCGCCTCCTCGGCAAGATCAAAATCACCGAGCAAGCGGATCAGAGTTGCCAGGATTCGTCCCGAATCCACGCGATAAAGGGAGTCGAGCAATTCGCGTATCTGCTCGATGGAAGGCTCGCTAATGACACGCTCGGACATGACGACGACCTTAGCAAACCATAGGCTTCGGGGACTCGAGCCATTTATGAGAGAGGGATAGGTTGTAGGCTAGCGTGCCGTCCACCCTCCATCGATGAGAATCGTGTCCCCTGTAATAAGAGACGAGGCGCTCGAGGCAAGAAAGACGACCGCGCCCGCCACGTCCATCGGCTCACCAATTCGGTGCAAGGCAGCAATACGCTCGACCACATCGGAGCGGAATTTTGGGTCTGCAAGCGCGCCCTCCGTACCCGGAGTGCGAATAAATGTTGGTGCGACCGCATTCACGGTGATGTTGTACTTTCCCCACTCGATGGCAAGGCACTTAGTAAGATGCGAAATGGCAGCCTTCGTCATGCAGTACACCGACTCGGTCGGCAAGGCCACAAAGCCGGCTTGCGAACTCAGATTGATGATGCGCCCACTCTTCTGTCGGATCATCACACGTCCTGCAGCCTGGCTGGCAAAAAATGTTCCCTTCAGATTCACCGCGAGCGTCAGATCGAAGTCCTCTTCGCGCACGTTCTCCGCGAGATTGTCTGGCGCAAGTCCCGCATTATTGACCAGAATGTCAAGCCTTCCCAGTTTTGTGACAGTGTTGTCAACCGACTGAAATATCTGATCGAGTCGTCCGACGTCCATCTGCAACGGCAGAGCACGTCGACCCATAGCTCCAATCTGATCGGCCAGGTCTCCGCCTGAGTTCACATCCCGCAGGCCCAGTGCGACGTCGGCGCCGGCGTGAGCCAGTGCCAGTGAGATCGCGCTGCCTAAGCCGCGTGCAGCGCCGGTTACGAGGGCCACTTGGCCGGTGAGATCAAAGCTGGGAAAAACCATGGCAATGCCTCCCATTCGTGCGGGCCAGCCTGTACAGTCCTAATCCCTCTCCGCGTGTCTTGCGAGTGATGTGACTGAGTGTACTTCCTGTCACCGAGGAAGAAGAAATCGGTCCGGTTCAGTTAGGTATGTTCCGCAGGTCGGCTAACCTTACCTTGGGATTGCTTCCCGCTTGCCCCTGCCAACGATGAGCCGGCAGGTCCCAGTCGAGTCGCTGTAGAAAACGATTTTACGATCTCTCCCCGGCAACTTCGCAGACATCCTTGTCGCAGCCAGGCTGATTTCGCGGACCAGGTTGCTTATTCTTGTCGAAGGGCAACGGAGGGCTCCACTTGTGTGGCGCGGCGAGCGGGACCCACACAAGCAAGAAGGCCAACCAGCACCACGATAGCTGTGACCGCTGCCAAGGTCCATGGATCGGTTGGCGTGACGCGCCATAGCTGATTCTGAATCAGGCGAGTTACCGCCCAAGCCAGGAAAAGCCCAAGAACCGCGCCCATTCCAAGGAGCACCGTACCTCTCCGAAGGACCGAACGGAGCACATTGCGTTGCTGCGCACCTAGCGCCATGCGAATGCCGATTTCGCGCGTTTGCAGCGACACGTTGTAGGCCATGACGCTATACACGCCAATGATCACCAGCAGCAGGCCAATACCGGCAAAAGCCGAAAGCGCGACGAATTCGAATTCCGGCTGAGCATAGTCGTACTTTTGCAGGTTGCTCTGGAGAGAGCCTCGATCATTGGAAAGCGTGACGTCGTGGTCCATGGCCCAGACTTGCCGAACGATCGCACCGGAAAATTCATCAGCGTCTCGCGCCGTGCGGATGCCAATAGAAGAAACGAATTGCTGTGCGACCGTACCAGGCAGAAAAGCGCCAGGATGAACCTCCTGCTCGATCCCACTACCCCTCACGTTTGAAACGACACCCACAACGTCGAAGTAGGTTTTTGTAGGAGTTTTGGCGGGTTCGCCACGAGGCTGTGTGGCCGCTGTTTCCGGGGCCTGCTGTTGAATTTCGTCATACACCGGAAAGTCGATCCTTTGCCCCACAGGGTCAATCCCTGAGAAAAATTTATGCGCGAAAGCCTCATTGACCACGACAATTTTGCGTTGTCCGGCCAAGTCCTCATCGGAGAAAGTTCTGCCACGCAGCAGGCCGTAATTAAATAGGTGAAAATAGTTCTTGCCCACCAGATTGAACCGTGTCTGCGGAGTTTTGCTGTCCGCCTGACCTGGCATTGCCACCTGCGCGTCGAAGCCGCCGGGCTCAGGTACCAGAGCCTCAGTTGCATCCAGTACTCCGGGCAGAGTTCTTAGCTTGGCCAAAAGTTCATCGAAGAACAGTTTTCTTTGTTCAGGTTTTTCGTACCTGCCGGGCGGAAGTTGCAACTGAACAGCGAGGACGTTCCGTGGATCATAGCCAAGTTTCACATGCGTCATTCCGAAAAAGGAACGCAGCAGCAAGCCGGCGCCAGCCAAAAGCACAAAGGAGAGTGCAACCTCCGCTACGACTAACGCGGCACGGAGCCGTCCGTGCTGCAAGCCGGCGCCTGTGCCCAGTCCTGAGCCCGCCAACCGCGGTTGTAATGGGCGTCCAACGATGCGAAGAGCGGGGTATAAGCCGCAGAGGATCGTCGCGATGAAAGCAAGACCTACAGCCGCCACCAACACGGTCCAGTTGATCGCGATTACCGATTCTTGCGGGAAGTTGTTATGAGGAATCAGGGGAACGAGTTCTTTAATTCCGAAGTACGCGAGGGCGCAACCGGCAGCACAGCCGGCAGCTGCTAACACGAAGCTTTCAACTAAGAGTTGGTGAATCAGGCGCCAGCGGCTGGCACCGAGTGATGCGCGTACGGCGATCTCGCGGTCGCGCGCGGTCGCGCGGGTGAGCAGCAGGTTCGCCACATTGGTGCACGCTATTAGAAATAGAAGCAGCACTGCCCCAAGCAGCGGATAGAGCACGCTAGTGAACATTGGCGTGACGCGATCCTGAAACGACCGTGCCGACACGCGAAACTGCTTCGGAAAATCGTTGGGAGATACCTTCGCCAGGCGATGGGCCACGAGATCCAAGTCCGCAGCGGCTTGCGCTATGGTTACTCCCGGCTTCAGATAGCCGAGCGGCCAGACGTAGGCGTCCTTAAGAGTGGGATCCTTGGCGATCTCACTACGATCCATCGGGAATGCCGTAAAAATGTCAGTCCAACCCGGGCGAAAACGCGGCGGCATGATTGCGATCAACGTGTAGAAGGTGCCACTGAGATTGAAGGTCTTCCCCAGAATGTTCGGATCGCCGTTGAACTGATTCTGCCACACCTGATAAGTCATCATGAAGACCGGAGGCGCGCCTGGTTTGGTGTCGTCGGGCGCGATTAAACGTCCCAGTAAAGGCTTCACTCCCAAAAACAAATAGCCGTTCGCGGTCTCGCGGGTAACACTCCACTGCGTGGTTTGGTCGCCGTGGATGTAGTGCACGTCGATGGAAGTACCACCCTCCATGTCCGCGAAGACGTGGTTCTGTTCGCGGAAGTCCAAAAGCTCGAGGATGGTCATCGTTTCACGACCCCAACTTTGGCCGGGCTCATCCATTGAGAAGCTCACCATGCGGTCGTAATGTGCGTAGGGGAAGGTATCGATGAGGACGCCGTAGACGGCGCTGAAGATTACTGTGACCGAGCCAATGCCCAGCGCAAGCGCGAGAACAGCCAGGAGCGTGAAGCGCTTGTCTCTACTGAGACTCTGGAGGGCAAACCGTAGATCTCGCCACACCCATCCCAGGAGTTTTTCCATCTCACACCTCCTTTGGTCCCGCTGACACTCAGTCGTGCCTCAAAATGATACCAACGACAATCGGTGCCGCAGCCCATTCGAAGCGGAATGGCAGTTTGGTTTCCAGTCTCTTGCTCAAGCAATCGCTATGTTTTTCTGTGAGTTAAGCGGCCCCGAAGATCGTCTCAATTGTCCGCTATCAGCTGTCATCGTCCGAAACCGAACACTCATTTGGCCGCTAGGCAGCTGGATGGGTCACAGGTCTGCAATCAGAAATGGGTAGTCGGCAATCCGGAGACTTTTCGAGCCGCCGCCCGAGGGGGAATCGTGTCAATTGACGAGAAATCGCGATTCACTCGTTGATCCATCACAGGTGTGCCGGGCGGAAAACGCCAGCTCAGGTCCATCGCACGTGAAGACGTTTCGTGACTTGGCCGAGGGCTTGGCCCCCGAGGGGGTCGACCTTTTACTTTGCCATCTCCGCGTTGAATTGCTGGATCAATCCATAGCACTCGCATGCGGAACTCTCCAGCTTCTTGCGGTTCAGAACCGTGACGGAGCCGTGGGAGTACTCGATGATGCGCTTCTTGCGCAATCCGCTTGCGGCCAGGCTCACACTGGGACGATCGGTGCCCAGCATCGTCGCCAGAAATTCGTGCGTGATTCTCAGCAAGCCAGAACCGACGCGGTCCTGAATCAGAAGCAGCCAGCGCGCCAGCCGCTGCTCCAGATCATGCAATCGGTTACAACCCGCCGTCTGTGCCGCTTGCAATCCGTGAACGGTGGCGTAGCGGCTCAGCAGTTTCTGCAGTTGGGGACTCGTTTGGAGCGCGGCCTGCAAGCTGTCGACAGGCAGCTGGAATCCGTCTCCACTGACCTGCATGATGGCCTCGTGCGGACTGTGGCGGATGCCCACCGCGACTGGAATCGGCGCAAACCCTTCGTTCCCGATCACGCCAACCTCAACGCTTTCCCGGTGATTCGTGTTGAAGACCAGCGATGCCATACCGCTGTTCAGAAAGTAGGCGTATTCCAACTTCTTGCGCGGTTCGTGCAGCACGGTGTAGTGCGGCAGATCGAGGTAGTGCAAACCGTCCCGGATCATGGCGAATTCTTCGTCTGGAATCGACAGCAGTATGGAGTTGGCGATGGGCTTGCCTTCGAAATTCGTCCGCTCGCCCGGACGCATGACCTGAGATTCCATCGACTTACCGACTACCGGAGTGTTCTTTCGCAAAGTAGCCTCCGTGCTCATTTCCAAATTGTGCTTCGGGTTGAGATGCCGACTGAAGGTCGCAGGAAATTGCTGAAAATCATGTACTTACGGGTTGCTCCGCCCTCGAGGAATACAGGATTTTCCTTATTCCTCTGTCAACGTGCGGTGCATTAGTTTGTCGGGAGTCCTACAATGTTGTTTTGCCGTCGCGTAAGCAGTGCGGTGCCGCGCCCTCGTCCCCGTTGACCTTTTTGCATGCCAGCCCGGATCCTGATCGCCGACGATAACGACATCTTCCGCAAGGCGCTCCGCCAACTCCTCGAAGGAGCCGATCACTGGGAAATCGTCGAGGTGTTAGATGGCGACCAAGCCGTTACAAAATCGGTCGAAACTCGGCCGAACGTCATCATCCTCGATCTTGCCATGCCGGGAAAAGACGGGTTTGCGGCCGCCCGTGACATATCCGCATTGCTTCCTGCGATTCCAATCCTAATGTGCACTATGCATATGTCGCCCCTCGTGGAAGCTGAGGCGCTGAAATCCGGGATCCAAAGGGTATTTTCCAAGACCGATAGCGCACTGCTTGTGCCCGCGATCCGGCAACTGCTCAATCCGGCCTCGCCGACCGATGAGGGTACCGCCTTAGAGATCCTTGCGCCCGCGGTCGTCTCGGACCCGGAGGTGGCTGCACCGGCTCCGGATACAGCGCCGGCCGAGGCTGCCAGCGATCCGGTGCCGCCAGTATCGCCCAAGAATGCGGCGTAGAAGGGTGATCCCCTTACACACGCTTTGACGCCAGCGGTTTCACGGTGTATCTATATAGCCCTGCGATGCGCCGCGGAGTTCTTCCCATTCTTTGCGTGCTGGCCGTACTGGTCTCGACTGCCTCGGGACAGGCGGATGCCTGGCTCGAAGTGCGCACGGCGCATTTTCTCGTCGTCAGCAACGCCGCGGAAAAAGACGCCCGCCTCGCCGCTCACAAGTTCGAGGCCATGCGCTCGCTGTTTCAGCGAGTCTTTCCCGAGGCCGATCTCGACACCGCCTCGCCCATCCTCGTGCTCGCCGTGCAAGACAAACGCTCGATGCAGGCACTCGAGCCCTCGTCTTATCTGGGCAAAGGACAGGTCAACATCATCGGATACTTTCTCTCCGCCCCCGAGAGAAGTTACATTCTGATTCTGCTCAATGCGTCGGGTGCACACCCCTACGCGCCCATCTATCATGAGTACGCGCACTTCGTCTTCGGCCGCCTCCACCAATGGATGCCGCTCTGGCTGACGGAAGGCATCGCCGAGTATTACCAGAACACAGAATTCTTCGAAGACCATGTCCGGTTAGGCAAAGGCGATCCGGGAATCCAGCACACCATCGACTACAACGCGCTGCTGCCGCTCTCCACGGTGTTTGGTGTCGATCCGCACTCGTCCTACTATCACGAGCAGGACAAGAGTTCCATCTTCTACGCCGAATCGTGGGCGCTGACTCACTACCTGAAAGACAAGGACGATCTGGAAGGCACGCACCGCCTGAACCACTATCTGGATCTGCTGCAAAAGAATGTCGATCCCATGGCAGCCGCGGCGCAGGCGTTTGGCGATCTCGAACAACTAGAACTGGATCTCAGAAGGCACGCGGCCAGCGGGCAGTATGCAGTCAGCGAAATGCCGGGCACGATCGATGTCGATGATTCCTCGTTCGTCGTGCAGCCACTTTCGCAAACGCAGGCCGATACTCGGCGAGCCGAACTCCTGGCCCACGTGGGGCGGACGAGTGACGCCCGCGCGCTGCTCGAAGACGTGTTGCGCAACGATCCCTCCAACGTGGGCGCGCGAGAGACCATGGGATACGTCGCCTTCCGCGAGCAGAATTTTGACGAGGCGCGAAAGTGGTGCCAGCAGGCGATCAAGCTCGATCCCAACAGCTTCGTCGCGCATTACTTGTTCGCGGCGGCCTCCATCCGGAAAGGCGCGTTGGA
>DATMOO010000147.1:0-42704 GCA_035568275.1 Candidatus Sulfotelmatobacter sp. | reverse complement strand
GAGTCGCGCAGTGGAGTCGCAGTGCAACCCGACGATCCCGGTATCCTGTGGGATCTCGGCTACTCGCTGATCGCCAACGGTCAACCCGAAGCGGCGATTCCACCTTTGGAGAAGGGGTTCGCGATCTCGGATCGAAGTCCCGGAATCGCAGGTGTCTTGATCCGAGCTTACGCTCATGCCGGACGCCGTGCCGACGCTCTCCGGCTGCTCGCTGAATTGAAGCAACGCCAGAAGTCAGGCTACATTCCGTCGGCAGCATTTGTGAATGCTTACCTCGGACTCGGCGACACCGAGCAGGCACTGGCGGCGCTCGAACAGGGTTACAAAGAACACTCCAACATCCTCCAGTTTCTTAAGGTGCATCCGCACTTCGACCCTCTGCGCAGCGATCCTCGCTTTCAAGATCTACTCCGCCGCGTTGGACTCCTCGGAGAGGACTATCGTGGGGCAGGGTTGCGCAGCGAAGGTAATTAACGAACCGAGGAAAGCGGCAAATCTATCAGGCGATAGCCCACTCAATACCGCGCAAGTCGCTTTGCGGCTGTGCAATGCCTTTGGTGGTAAATTGGGGAATTTCCGCTGTAAGGGCGATCGTTAGTCGGCGCTTAGAATCTCGTCCCGCCATTTTTTCTTCTGTTGTTCGATCACGTCGTAACAACTGCACGCACTCTTTTCAAGTTGTTTTCTATTGAGAATAGCCACACTTCCTCGGGAGCCTCTGATGAGTCCGGCACTTTGCAGAGCTCCAGCCGCGACCGTGACACTGGCCCTGCGAGTACCGAGCATCTGCGCGAGGAATTCCTGGGTGAGGGGAAGTATATCGCTGCCAACCCGGTCCTGACTCATCAACAGCCATCTTGCCAATCGCTCGACAACCCCATGCAGGCGATTGCAAGCGGCAATTTGGGTGGACAGCATTCCGAGGATCATGGAGAAACGCTGAAGGTGCTTTCCCAGTTCGGGGCATTCCGGCAGGATTTTGAGCAAGGTGGCCGCGTCAACCCGGTATGCCGTCGCGTCCGCCTGGGTGACTACTCGCAGCCCGCTGGTCTTGAATCCGAATATGATCGGCAAGCCAACGAACCCTTCGTTCCCAATTAAGCCTACTTCGACGATCTTTCCATTGGGCTCAGTCGTTAGCACGGAACCCAGTCCGTCGTTCAAGAAATATCCAGATTTGATCGTCTCCCCAGTCTCATGGAGCACCTGATGAAGCCTCAGGCGCACAAATTCCAGGGAGGAGTCAATTTGGGCCCATTCTTTTTCTGGAAGGGTGGATAGAATGAAATTCCTGACCTGTCGTCCGTCACTATCTTTCCTGCCCGACGATGGACTAGCAGCCCTTTGTGTACGACCCGCCGAACCTTTCGCCACTCTGGCTCCGTAAACAGCGAGGATGCTGTCCGGTTTCGCGAGGAACTGTGCGGAACGAGACGAGACGACCCGACATTACGATGAAGTGGCCTGGTTTGTATGCACGATACGGTACAGATGAATGCCGCTCATCGGACAGACGGAAGCATGGGCATATGAATTCGGCGGGTCAGCCGGTGGGTGAGTGACATTTCTTTCGCTCCTACGGAGCTAGCTTTTCCTACTTTCCACCCACGGCTTGCGCCGTGGGCTTCATTCTTTCGCCGCTTCGCGGCTGGTCCGGGATTGATCGCGTTCCGGGACGGCGGGGTTACTTCTTCAGCCAACCCTGGAAATCGAGCCATTCGGCGAAGCGGTCGATCCAGTGATCGGTGGGAAGGATCTGCTTGTGCATTCCGAAGCCGTGGCCACCCTTGGCGTACATGTGCAGTTCGACCGATTTCCTGGCGTCCGCCCACTTCTCGTACAAAGCAATACTTTGCGGCGCGAGCCCGAGTGAGTCGTCGGTCGCAGCCGCGACAAACATCGGCGGCGCATCTGCTGGGACGGGAACATCTTTCGATTCCGCGGCGGCATAGATCGGAGCAACGAAGGCGGGGCGTCCTTCCGGCGAGTAGTGGAAGGCAACTCCCACGGTGATTCTTCCACCGGCGGAGAATCCGATGATCCCGATACGGTCTGGGGAAACTCCCCATTCCGAGGCGTGCTGGCGCACGTAGGTGACAGCCGCCAGGCCATCGGCGACAGCCAGAGGGATGACCTTCCCCACCGTGTCATGAAATTTCTGCTTGTCGGCATACAGCGCGGCAAATTCCTGGGCGGCGTCTTCGCCGGTGTGCGCCAGACGGTACTTCAAGACAAAGGCGGTCACGCCTCTCGCGACCATGTACTTGGCAACATCTGTGCCCTCGCTGGTGATGGAGAGCGCCATAAAACCGCCGCCGGGGCAGATGACGAGGGCAGTGCCGTTTCTCGACTCTGGAGAAGGCTTGAAAACGGTCAGGGTCGGCTTGGTAACGTTAGCGACGACCTCCGTCTTCCAGAGTTGCGAGAAGTACTCTTTCTCGGGATAGTTCTCGGGCGTCGATCCGGGAGGCGTGCCGGGATAAAGAGGAATGACCTCCTGGGCGGCGGCCAGAGCGGCCAGGAACACGATCAAGCAAAGGGTCCGAATGAGGGATGTTTTCATGGCCGCGTAGTTTAGCAGAGAATGTCGGCTGAGGAATGATTTGAGGCGGGTCGCCTCGGGGCCTTTAGAAATGCGGCTCGCCGGCATGAACCGGGCATCAGAAAAACGCGGGGAGATGCCGAAAGTTAGGAACGTTCCTGCTTCCGCAGGGCGTTCAGGCGTTCTTCCTGCGTTGACAGCAATTCGTCCAGTTCGTTAACCAATCCACCGAACTTCTGCGGGTCATTTTCGTCCTGGAGGCGTTTGCAAAGCAAATTCATCTGTTCGCGGTCTTCGGGTGTCACGGCCATTTAACCCCCGGATTGAAGGAAATCGAACGGCAAAACCCTGATCCGTCTCCCTAGAGGAGCAACTGTGGTACCAAAGCCAATACCGAGCGAACTGCCCAAGATTCAGGCCTCTGCGTTGAATCTGCAATCGTCACGTTCACTGCTTACAGGCAAAGTTTGCCGCGGCGGAAGCTCAATCTGCCGCTTTGGCATCGGAGATGACGGCAGCATACTTCGAAGTCAGGAAAGCCAGCCGCATGCGCATTTCTTCCTGGTCGTCTTTGATGACGGCCTGAAGCAGTGCGATCAAGTCGTGCTCTCTCTCCGAGTTCTGTTCTGCCCGGATCTCAGCGCAGAGCCTGCGAATCAGCTCGATGTCATACACGGCGATGTGACGCTTTCATGCTTACAGCTGACAACTTTCCGAGCGCAAATATAGCCACAGCGCTTTCTTGCAGGGAATACTGGAATAACTCTGTTGTCGGCTGTGATTGCAAGTAGATACGCCTGGTCAGGGAGTGCCCGGGTGGGGGGCGGATAGGGGTTTTCCTGTATTTCTGTAGGCACACCTGACGATGGTTCAATCTGCCTGCGCCAACATGCCTACCGATCCATTCGCCGACGTCGCCCACCAACCCGAAGAAGTTTCATCGCAATTGAACCAGGTCAGCGATCCTGCGTTGCAACGCAGCTTGCCGCCCATATGCGGCTGGGGATCGTAGAAACCGACAGATTAGCCGGGAACAAAAAACGCAGTTAGAAATCCGACAGATTTGTCAAATGAAACGGTTGACACAGTAGTACATGTGAAGTCGACGTGAGTTACTTCCGTGTAGGTTCCTTGGATTGGAAATTGTTTTCAACTCGGGGGGGTGACCTTTAGAATCCTTGCTGTATGTTCGTGCCTTGACGATGCTCCGTAACTTCGCATGGCTTCTCCCGGTGTTCACGCTTTTAGGGTCGGCGGCTGAACCGCGGGCACAATCTAAAGAAGCACCAGCGCAACGCGTTGAACGCGTCGATGATGGCTGGGCAGAGAAAACTCTGAAGAGTCTTTCGCTGGAAGAGAAGGTCGGACAGCTCTTCATGGTCCGGCTGCGGGTCGAGTACTTCAACGGGCGAAGTCCCAGCTACTTCGAACTCCGAGACAATATTCGCAGATATCACATCGGGTCGGTGGCCATGTCGGCGCCGCCGCAAGGCCGGACGCGTGACATCCGGCGTCGTTATGACGTCGTTACACTGCTCAACCAGTTGCAACTGGAGGGCAAGATACCGCTTCTGGTCGCGGGGGATTTTGAGCGGGGAGTCCTGCCGGCGCATCTTTTTGGAACGACCGTGTTCCCGCACGCGATGGCTTTTGGCGCTGCCGGGAACCTGGCTTATGCCGAGGAGTTCGGACGCATCACCGCGCAGGAAAGCCGGGCTCTGGGTGTGCACTGGAACCTGTTTCCGGTTGCCGACGTAAATTCCAACCCTGCCAACCCAATCATCGGGACCCGCGCATTCGGGGCAAATCCGGAGCAGGTGGGCGATCTGGTGGCGGCCTATATCCGAGGCGCGCGGGAGAACGGCATGCTGACCACGGCCAAGCACTTTCCAGGTCACGGAAACACGGCTACCGACTCGCACGTGGGAGTACCGATCGTCACCGACGATCTGGAGCATCTTCGGGCGGTGGATCTGCCTCCGTTCGAAAAGGCAATCGCTGCGGGCGTCGATGCTGTAATGACCGGGCACGTGCGCGTGCTTGCGCTTGACCCGGACCGCAGCCGCGTAGCGACGACATCGCCGGCAGTCGTCACAGGTCTGCTGAAGAACCAACTCGGCTTCAAGGGCATCGTGGTGACGGATGCCATGGATATGGCGGGACTAGTCGGTCTTTATGCCAAGAATCCCGGAAGGGTGGCCGTGGATGCATTCAAGGCAGGAAACGATGTGCTCACCATGCCGTACGGCTTGGATGCGTGTTATCGGGCAATGTTGCAAGCTGTCCGCTCGGGAGAGCTTGGGGAGGAACGGCTGGATGCATCCGTCCTTAAAATCTTGCGGGCCAAGGCCTCGCTAGGTCTCGACAAAAATCGTGTGGTGGATGTGGGAGCGATCCCCGGACTGGTGGGGAATCCGCTGAGTATTGCCGCTGGTCAACGGATCTCGGATGCTTCGATCACGCTTGTGCGCGACAACGGCAAAGTGTTTCCGCTGACCGACAGGCGGCCCGACATGAGATTGCGGGTTGCGTACCAACGGGCCAAAGTGCAGCCTCCCCTGCTAGTCATTATTCTGTGTGACAACGTGCGCGCGGAGGACGGCCGGGTTCTGGAGCGGCAGGTCCTAAAGCGGTCGCCGGATGCAACGGTAGTTTACGTAGATCCTCGCGTGGCAGCGGATAGATCGGATGAAGTATTGAAGGCAGCAGACCGGGCGCAAAAGGTCGTCGTTGCCGTGTACGTGGTTCCGTCTGCCGCGCGAACGAGGACCGTGGCACGCGGCCAGAAGAATTCCGCGTCTCTGCCGGATGCAACTGCGATGTTATTGTCCAGAATTCTTGCGCGCGCGACCGCGAAGACTGCGGTTCTCGCGATGGGCACTCCCTACCTGACGGACGACTTTCCCACGATCCAGAACTACATCTGCACATTCTCGAATGCCACAGTCTCGGAGGTCAGCGCGGCGAAAGCGCTGTTTGGGGAAATTCCGATCCCGGGGCACATGCCGGTCAACCTTTCCAACGCTTCCGGCCCGGCTACGAAAATTGACCACCCGGCGCGAGTCGTAAACGTGGGATCTCCCAACTAGTAATAAGTCCCTTTGTCATTCCGACCGAAGGGAGGAATCTGCTCTCGGCCGGCAGCGTCGCTGGCGCAAGTGACAGCAGATTCCTCACGGCGAAACGCCGTTCGGAATGACAAAACCAGAGCGAGGATTGCTTCAAAACGATGGAGGATTGTTACAAAACGATGAATGTTGGGTCGCTCCCGGGGAATCGGTTAGGTAGGGGCAATTCTCTTCGTTACAATATTCCTGTGAAACCGAGCATCTTCGTAGTCGAGGACGATCCTGACATTTCGCGGCTGGTGCGGCACCATCTGGAGAATGAAGGGTTTGTGGTGCGCGTATATCCGACGGGATCCACCGTGTTGGCGGACGCGGAGAGGCAGCGTCCGGCGCTATTCGTGCTCGACATCATGGTGCCGGGCAAGGATGGACTGGAGATCTGCCGGACCATCCGACAGACGCCCGGACTGGCATCGGTGCCGGTGATCTTTCTTACGGCCAAGAGCAGCGAAGCCGATCGCGTACTGGGACTTGAACTCGGGGCCGACGATTACATCGCGAAGCCGTTCAGCCCGCGGGAACTGGTGGCGCGAGTCAAGGCGGTGCTGCGTCGCTTTGAGCGGCCGCTTCCGCCGAGCCCGATGAAAGTGGGCGAGATTGAGATTGACCCATCGGCGATGACGCTGATGGTACGGGGCAGCATGGTGCCAACAACGGCCACTGAGTTCCGCCTTCTGGATTACTTTGCCCGACATAAGGGCCGAGTGTTCAGCCGCGATCACCTGCTCGATTCGGTCTGGCGGGACACTGCATACGTTACTCCGCGGTCTGTGGACGTGTATGTGCGGCGCATCCGGGAGAAAATTGAGCCGGACCCGGAGAATCCGCGGTATCTGAAGACCGTGCGCGGCGCCGGATACCGCTTTGAAGCCCCGAAATAAGTAGAGGAGAAATTGAAGAACCGCATCTTCTTCAAGCTGCTCGCCGTCTTTCTGATCGTCATTGCCGCTACGGCCGCCATGCTTGACGTTATGCTGGGCAACGCCTGGGAAGGGTCTCTACGCACCGAGATCGAACGCAATCTTAAGCAGAAGACACTCCTGTTTGCTCACCGCGTCGAAATCGACCACACGCACACGTTGGCTGACATTGCCGCCCAGGAAGGGCTGGCGGCCGGAGCGCGTGCGACCGTTATTGACGCATCGGGCAAGGTTCTCGCCGATTCGGAATCGGATCCGGCGCAGATGGAGAACCATGGCAAGCGGGCGGAGTTTGCGGCCGCACTGGCGGGCCAGACCGGGGAGAACGAGAGACGGAGCACGACCTTGGGCATTCCGTTTCTCTATGTCGCCGCTCCGATCTCAGGGGGCGCGGTTCGCCTAGCCTATCCTCTTTCCGATATTGAGGCCGTACAAGCGCAGGTACGGCGAAAGCTGTTTTGGGGTTCGGCCATCGCGTCTCTGATGGCCCTGCTGATTGCGGCCGGGGCTTCGATCTGGATGGCCCGGCGGCTGCAACGCATTGTCGATGTGGCGGCGCGCATCGAGAGGGGCGATCTTCGCGCGCGAGTGAATGAGACTCCTCTGGACGAGATCGGGCGAGTAGCAGCAGCGATTGATAAGACGGCCCAGCAGGTTGAGGTAAGTTTCGCAGCAGTTCGCTCCAGCCAGCGGCAGTTGGAGACGCTACTCAATAGCATGCAAGATGCGGTGATTGCGGTGAGCCCGGAGGGACTAGTGCGCTGGGCGAACCAGCCCATGGACCGCCTGGTTCCGCAACACACGCGTCTCAACGCGCCTGTCGTGGAGACGATTCGCGATCCGGATTTTCTGGCCACGGTCAAAGCGGCGATGACGAACAAGGACGTTAAAACGGCACGCGCGACGTCAATTGTTCCAGGGCGAGCGTTTGATGTGACAGCGGCGCCGTTGCCCGACGGCGGGGTGGTCGCTGTGTTGCGCGACTTGACCGAGACGGAGCGGGTAGAAAAGACGCGGCGCGACTTTATCGCCAACGTGTCGCATGAATTGCGGACGCCGCTGACTTCCATTCAGGGATATACCGAAACTCTATTGGATACGATTCATGACGATTCGGCGCCGACGCGCGAGTTTCTGGAGATCATCCGCAAGAACACGGTTCGGATGGCGCGCCTGACAGAGGACTTGTTGACGCTGGCGCGAGTGGAATCGGGGGAGACGCGGTTTGAAACAGAACCGGTGCCGCCAGTGGAACTGCTGCACGATGCCGAAGAGAGTTTCCGGGAGATTGCGCGCGGGCATGGGGTCGATCTGCAGATTATGGACTCGAATAATGGCAGTGGATCGGTGGAATCGCTGCCCCAGGTGCTGGCCGATCGGGAAGCCATTCACCAGGTCTTCTCGAACCTGATCGATAATGCGATGAAGTATGGGCGCGGCGGGGGGCGGGTGGAACTGGGAGCGCGAGCGGCGCAGCGCGGCATCGAATTCTATGTGAAAGATTTTGGCGGAGGCATCTCTTCCGAGCATTTGCCTAGACTGTTCGAGCGTTTCTACCGGGTGGACAAAGCGCGATCGCGCGAGTCCGGGGGAACGGGGCTAGGCTTGGCGATTGCCAAGCACATTATGCGAGCCCATGGTGGGTCGATCCGTGCCGAGAGCGAATTGAACCATGGGAGCGTGTTTTTGTTTACCTTGCCGACGGCGTAGGGGCAACGGCTGTGTCGTCCCTACGGGATCTTGCTTCCGGCCCATTTTCTTTCCCGGCACTGCCGTGCCGGGCTTTCACATGGTGCCGCTCCGCGGCTGGATCTGGGTTCATCACGTTCCGGGCACTCTCCCAAGAAGTCCCAATCGCGTTTTCTGGCTCTCCGTGTCCTGAGTCAGAGGTTCTTACTGAACGGGCGCATGTAGCCACGCTGATCAACGCCAGAGTCCCTATTGGAAGCGGTAGCCGGACTTTAAGGTGCAGCGGTAAATTCGTCCTTGATCTTCATTCGTTTCCATGTCGCAAGTTGCCCAGCTCAGTTGAAGTGCCGGGCCTAAGGGAAAAATAATTGTTTGACCATCTGCGTCCGCTTCGATGCTGACACTCTCGGCGGATGAAGGAAGAGTGAATGACATACCCTCGCCGAAGATCGCGGGATAGGACCAGTGCTCGCGTTGACTGACCATGGGGCGAAAGACCTCGGCCTCGAGCAGGAAGGTTGCCGTATCGGACCAGTCACGCACGGTCAGGGTGAGGACGCGGCCGGCCTGCAACACCTGGTTCGACTCGATACGGGTGAACGGACAAGGTCCCGCAATGCAGGAAGCGCGAGGAGCGCGAAATTCGTTGCCTACACCGGCATCGATGCTGATGGAACCAAGCGCAGCTTTCCATTTTCCATCGGGGGAGCAAGGGTGCTGTTTCCGGCAGGGGATGTTGCCTTTGTTCTCGACCTCGAAGGTCTTTACGGCGCTGCCAACATTAAATTCTGTTTGTGTCTTCTCGGTGTATCGCACCCGCACGTTCGCAAGCTTGGCGGAAGGTTGATCTTTCGGAACAGGTTTGTCATTGAGCGGAACGAGATGGACGATATAGAGCTGATTTCCAACATAATCTTTCACGTCGAGCGGCCGATACTGGGTATGGCGATAGTGAAGGACGATGGGTTGTCCCCTGCGAATTGATTTCGGGAGAGTGAGGGCAAAGAAGCCGGAGGAGTCGGTTTTTGAAGTGGAAGAATTGAGAACATCGGCGGAGATCAGGACTCCCCCGATGGGCAACTGCTTACGCGGATCCGCGTCGCTGACAATCACCGATCCTCGCAGAGTAACCGGCTTTTGCTTCTGCCAGCGAATCAGCCCGAAGACGCCCACAGTGACCAATGGAACAACGACGGCGGCAATCCAAACCTCTATTTTGTGAGCCCGAGTCATCGGACGATTTTGCCTTGTTTGCGTATGATGATGGATAATCCTTAAACGTTTCCACCCAGAAAGGCAACAGGCACTGGACGTTTTCGCATCCCTAAAAAACGTACACGTTAGGGCCACAAGATGAAAGAACTGTTTGACTCTTCTCTCCCAATAGCGTAATCGAAAACCAGAAAGGCATGTTCCAACCGAAATCTAATCTGCATTCGCGACGGGAGATTCTGCGGCAGATTGCCGGGACAAGCCTGTCTTTGCCCTTTGCGCGGATGCTGCCGCTGCTGGGACAAACCACTGCGCAGCAAAAAACGGCTACCAGCACTACCGGCCCGGCCAGCCCTGTCAACCCGGCTTTATCGCCAGAAGACGACCAATTTCTCCATGAAGTGGAGAGTGCCAGCTTTTTGTTTTTCTGGGAGCAAGGCAGCCCGAACACGGGGATGGTGCAGGACCGCTGCAACGTTCGCGAGAACCGGCCGGGAGGCGCATCGAGTATCGCTGCCACCGGATTCGGCCTTACGGCTCTCTGCATCGGCGTCCAGCGCGGGTTTATTCCCGCGAGCGCTGCGCTTGAGCGTGTCTTCGCCACGCTGCGCTTTCTGTGGAAAAAGCTGCCCAACCACCGTGGGTTCTTCTATCACTTCGCGAATCCCGAAACCGGCGAGCGGATGTTCGACTCGGAAGTGTCGTCGGTGGACACCACGATCCTGCTTTGCGGAGTTCTTAGCTGCCGGCAGTATTTTCGTCATCCCGCGGTTGCGCAACTTGCCAATCTTATTTTCAACCGCGTTGATTGGACATGGCTGTCGGAGGACACGTCGCTGCTCACGCATGGGTGGAGCCCTGAAGTCGGGTTCCTGCCCTCGCGATGGGATTACTACAGCGAACTGATGATGATGTATCTGTTGGGAATGGGGTCGAGCGCCCATCCGCTTGATCCCCAGACCTGGTACGCATGGAAGCGCCTGACGTTTGAATACGATGGGATGCGATATATCGGATCGTTCGCGCCGTTATTCATCCACCAGTATTCGCAGGCGTGGTTCGATTTCCGCGGCAAGCGCGATAAATATGCCAACTACTTTCAGAATTCCATCACTGCCACGGAAGTACACCGCCGGTTCTGTGTTGAACTCGGAAAGGAGTTTTCGGACTACAGCGACGACCTGTGGGGCATCACAGCCTCAGATTCGCAGCAGGGGTACGTGGTCTGGGGCGGCCCTCCGGAGAGCGGGCCGATCGACGGTACGGTGGTGCCGGGCGCGGCGGGAGGGTCGCTGCCGTTTCTGCCTGCCGCAACCCTGCGCGTCTTAAAGAACATTCGCAACAAGTACCCCTCGGCCTGGAACAAATACGGGTTCACCAATGCTTTCAATCCGCTGAAGAACTGGTATGATTCAGACGTAATCGGCATCGACACGGGGATCATTTTGCTGATGGCGGAGAATCTGCGAACGGGGTTCGTGTGGGACACGTTTATGAAGAGCCCGGAGGCACAGCGGGGCATGGAGCGAGCAGGTTTTCAGAAGGAGTAAGACCTCCGGCGAACTGGTAGATGTAAGACCGCAGAACCCTTGCAGACCAACCGTTAAGGCATTTTCCTCATCCAAATGCCGTTTGGGGAGCTTGCTCTGTTTGCCTTGAACTGATCGACCAGATTCAGGTGTCCGTCCTTTCGACTGGGTGCCTCGGTGGTCTCTTCCAGTGCCGAGGCGAAACTCCTCCCCGATCCGCGTGGAATCAGGGAATGAACAAGCAACCTGAGTTTTGGAGCGGTTGGCGCGACCGGCTCGCGGCCCTTCGCAATGTGCCCACAGTGCTGCGTTTTGTGTGGGAGTCTGGGCGCCTGGTCGTCGTTCTGGGACTGGTATCCAGAATCATTGCGTCGATCTTGCCACCGGCGTTGTTCTGGGTTTCGAAGTTCATCATTGACACTATCTTCCGCATAGTAACGACGCATCAGCCGATCACCCACCGGTTGTGGTGGCTGGTTGCGGCAGAGTTCGCGCTGGCGGTCTCCACGGGCCTGGTAGGACGGTTGATTGATTACCTGGACGCGCTTCTCGCCGGGAGATACATGAACCACATCAGCGTGCGGGTGATGGAGCACGCGGCGAGCCTGGACCTGCTGGCCTATGAAGATCCGGTGTTCTATGACCGGCTGGAGCGGGCGCGGGTACAGGCAACGGACCGGCTGTACATGATCCAGGCGATCGGGCGATTGATTCAGCAAGTGATCACCACAATTACGCTGTCGATCTCGATCATTGTGTTTTCGCCCTGGCTGTTGCTGCTGCTGATCGTGGGCGTAATACCGGCGTTCGTCGGAGAGACGCACTTCGCTTTTCTGGGGTATGCCAAGAATTTCCGGCAGACGCCGATCCGGCGCCAACTCGATTATCTGCGTGTGCTTGGCGGCAGCAAAGAAGCCGCAAAGGAACTGAAGCTGTTTGGGCTCCGCGATTTTCTCACCGGGAGATTCAAAGCGCTGTCGGACCAGGTTTACCACGAGGACATCGCGCTGGCCCGCCGCAAGGTGATCGCCGGATCGGGGCTCTCGATGATCGGCACGGCGGGCTATTACACCGCATACGTCTATGCAGTGTGGCAGACAGTGACGGGCGTGTTCAGCTTCGGCACGCTGACGCTGTTGGCCAATGCGATTCGAGAAGCGAGTTCGAATCTGCAACAGACGTTCTCGACACTGTCGACGATTGCCGATCAGGCTTTGTTCCTGACGGATCTGATCGCATTTTTCGAGATGAAGCCCACGATCCGGTCGAAGGCCAATGCGCTGCCGGCGCCCCGTCCGATTCAGCGGGGATTCGAATTTCGCAATGTGTCGTTCCGGTATCCGGGCTCGTCGCGACTGGTTCTGAACGGATTGAATTTTCATCTCCGCCCGGGAGAGCGCGTGGCACTGATCGGCGAGAATGGTGAAGGCAAGACCACAATCGTGAAGCTGCTGACGCGCCTTTATGATCCGGCCGAGGGCCAGGTTTTGCTGGATGGAGTCGACCTGCGCGAGTACGACCTGGACGATCTGTATAGCGAAATCGGCGTGATCTTTCAGGACTTTATGCGTTACGAGATGACGGCGCGGGAAAACATTGCGGTCGGGCGTATCGAGCGGATGAACGATCTGGAACTCCTGCAGGAGTCTGCCCGGAAGAGCATGGCGGCAGATGTTTTGCGGAAACTTCCAGCGGGACTCGAACAGATGCTGGGCCGGCGCTTCGATGGCGGCGTGGATCTCTCGGGCGGCGAGTGGCAGAAGGTGGCGCTGGCGCGCGCTTATCTGCGGGATGCGCAGGTTCTGGTCCTGGACGAACCGACGTCGGCGCTGGATGCACGCAGCGAGTACGAGGTATTCAAGCGGTTTGCCGAATTGACAACCGAGAAGATGGCCCTGTTCATCTCTCACCGGTTTTCGACGGTACGCATGGCTGACCGGATCGTGGTGCTCGAGAACGGGCGCATCGCGGAAGAAGGAGACCACGACACTCTGACGAGCCTGGGCGGGCGCTACGCCGAGATGTTTGAATTGCAGGCCGCCAGTTACCGGTAATTCACGGATTCGTGAAGGATGGGTTCATAACGCATGGGGCTACATACTGAGACGGAAGGCATCCTCGGAAGTGAAGAGCGAAAGTTTCTGAGCGCTCGCAATGAAGAAGAGGTGCTGCCTGTCCGAAACGCCGCGACGGAACTGGCTGCCATCCTGACGTGGCTGCCGGACCGGGATTCGTCGGAAACATTCTCCAAGCGGTGCCAGGCACTGCTGCAGCAATTCACGACCTTATCGGATCGGGTGGATGAAGGATTCGAGGGTGCATCCGATCTGGAAGATGTGATTGTGCTGCGAGGCACGATCCGCATGCTGTTAGGCGGAGCACGGACGATCTGCGGCGATCTCAGCGGCGCGACACTGCCTGTGGTCTCGAACAAATCGGAAATCCAGCCACGCGTACTTGTCATTGCACAGGCCTTCCTCGATCAAATGGAAGCGGCTTTCTCCAAGAGCGAATTCACAGCGTTCTGTATGGCTTTTGAGGAGTCAACGCCGCTGCTGTTTCACGAAATCGGATCGCTGGTGCCGGCACTCAAAATGGTGCTGCTTGAGCGCATTGCCCAGGGTGGTCTCGTGCTGGCAGAGACCCTTGAGAGCCAGACACCAACGAGCAGCGCGCCGGGCATCGCGCCATACGTTCGCGCGTTCGAGCAAGTGCTTCAGGCGTCATGGAAAGAGGATCTGGAATCACTGATCCCATTTGACGAAATGCTGCGGCGCGATCCCGCCGGAGCTTATGCAGCGATGGATTTTGAAAGCCGCAACTGGTACCGGGAGCGAGTGGCGCAGATTGCGCGGCGTTCCGACCAGACAGAAATGGAGGTAGCCGAGGCGGCTCTGACATTGGCGAAAGAGGCGCAGAAACGAGGGGCAAGCGACCCACGGATCGCGCAGCGCGAATCTCACATTGGCTACTATCTGGTGGGCGACGGGGACGACCTTCTGTGCCAGAGAGTCGGCTACCACCGCACGTTCGGGGAAGTCGTTCGACATGGGCTGCGCGCCCATCCGGATGAGTTCCTGCTGGTAGGGATCGCCGTTCTCACATTTGTGATCGTCACCGGAGTTTTGTGGTTACTCACGCCCCCGGAGACGCCGCTGCCGACCGTACTTCTTTCGATGCTGATGTTGCTGCTGCCGAGCTCTCAAGCCGCGGTGCAGCTCATGAATTATCTGACGACGAACCTGCTGGCGCCGACCACCTTGCCAAAGCTGGATTTTGCGCAGGGTTTGCCGAATCACTGTGCGACGTTGGTGGCAATTCCCACTCTACTGCTCAACGAGACGCAGGTGCATCATCTCGTGGAAGAGCTCGAAGTGCGTTATCTCGGCAACCACGATAAGAACATTCACTTTGCAATCGTGTCAGATCTGCCCGATTCGCATGAGCCGGCGCCGGAAGATAACGAACTGGTGGCGGTATGCTCGAACCTGATCACTGAGCTCAACGAACGATACGCTCACAAGAAGTCTGGCACATTCTTTCACCTGCACCGGCATCGGATTTACAACCCTCGGGAAAAAGGATGGATGGGCTGGGAGCGCAAGCGGGGAAAACTGCTTGATCTGAATCAGTTGCTGCGGGGAAGGTTCGACAGCTTTCCGGTGAAGATCGGGGATCTCGCGATCCTGCCGACGATTCGCTTCGTGATCACGCTGGATTCCGACACGGAATTGCCCCGCGGCTCGGCGCACCGGATGATCGGAGCGCTGGCTCATCCGCTGAATCAGGCCATAGTCGATCCCGAGAAGAATCTGGTGGTGGCGGGGTATGGGATCCTGCAGCCACGGGTCGACATCAGCGTGCAATGCACGTCCCAGTCGCGCCTGGCCGCCATCTTCGCGGGGGAAACCGGGCTGGATCCGTATACGCGGGCAATCTCCGACGTTTATCAGGATCTTTATGGCGAGGGATCGTTTACCGGCAAAGGGATCTACGAAGTCGACACTATGATTCGCGTTCTATATGGACGCTTTCCGCGGAATTCTTTGTTGAGCCATGACCTGATCGAAGGAGCGTACGCGCGGGCGGGGCTGACTAGCGACATCGCGGTGATTGAGGACTATCCGTCGCACTACAGCGCGTACAGCCGGCGCAAACATCGCTGGCTGCGCGGCGACTGGCAGATCGTGCAGTGGCTGACCGACACGGTGCCCGACGAGTCGGGAGCGCAGGTTCCGAACCCGATCTCGCTGGTATCGCGGTGGAAGATCTTCGACAATCTGCGGCGCAGCCTGGTGGAACCGGCGACGTTTGCATTGCTTCTGTTTGGATGGTTCGTGATGAACCATCCGGTGCTGTGGACGTTCGCCGCAATCTGCATTTTGTTTGTGCCGGCGTGGGTGGAGCTGCTGTTCGGACTGACGCGCGCCGCCGTGGCTGGGCAACTACGGGATGCACGCGATGCAGTTGGCAACCTGCTTACAAGCAACTTTACAGTGCTGCTCACGCTTACGC
Organism: Candidatus Sulfotelmatobacter sp.; assembly: GCA_035568275.1. Lineage (GTDB taxonomy): Bacteria > Acidobacteriota > Terriglobia > Terriglobales > Acidobacteriaceae > Sulfotelmatobacter. The sequence continues at coordinate 27,169 of DATMOO010000147.1, read as the reverse complement.
TGTTGGCACATCAGACGATGCTGTCGCTCGATGCTGTGGTGCGTGCGCTGGTGCGGGGCCTGGTCACACGCGAAAGATTGCTGGAATGGGAGACCGCAGCTGAGGCGGAACTGGGCCACAAGCGAACTGCCATCGATCGATACATCGACTGGATGCCTTTCCTCGCGGTGGCGCTGGGTATTGCACTGTGGCTCACGCGACCGCATGCGCTACTGGCTGCATCGCCCATTTTTCTTCTATGGGCTTGCAGTAAGCCTTTGGCAGTGTGGCTGAACACCAGCCCGGTAGAGCCTCCACCGGAAATGACGCGAAGCGATGAACGGCTGTTGCGCAAGTCTGCTGTCTACATCTGGCGCTATTTTGCCGAGCTCTCGAACGAAGAACAGAACTGGCTCGTGCCCGATAACGTCCAGGAGGAGCCGCTGAAGGTGGCCACGAGCATTTCGCCGACGAATGTCGGACTGCTTCTGAACGCGAGGCAGGTGGCCAATGAACTCGGCTACATCACGCTGCCCGAGATGGTGGACCTGACGCAGAAAACACTGGGCACTGTGGACGGGATGCGCAAATATCGCGGGCACCTGCTGAATTGGTATGACACGCGGACGCTGGACGCCAAGCCGCCGTTCTTTGTGTCATCCGTGGACAGCGGGAATCTGGTGGCTTCTCTGTGGACTTTGCGGCAAGGATGCAGGGATTCCCTGCGTCGTCCCTTGCTTGCGGAGGCCCATGCAGCGGGACTACGCGATCACCTTCGCGCTCTCGTCAACCTCAGTGCCTTTAAGAAGCGAGAGCTCGCACGTTTTGAAGATCAGATGGAGCGCCGACGGTGGCTGACGGCGCTCCGGGATTTCCCCGAGGAAGAGATCGACCAGAAGAAGTGCAAGGCGGAAGAGTCCGCAGCCGACGTTGCATGGTTCCGGAAGCAGGCGCACTTGCGCGTGCAAGAGGCTCACCGATTGATCATCGCTTACATGCCGTGGATGTTGCCTGAGTTCTCGGAACTGGCCAGGAAAGCGCTGGGTGACAAGAGGGTCGACGATGTACCGCTGGAGCGATTGCCTGACCTGATTTCGGAATTCGAACTGCGTCTTGATGATGTGATGAAGGATTTCGACAACGGAAACCGCGTGCTCGGCGAGCGCTTCCTGGGCCAACTGTCTGAGGCGCGTAAGAATACGCTGCAGCTGATCGATGCGCTGAAGCAGATCGGACAGCACGCGCACGAACTGGCAGATGCCATGGATTTTTCATTCATGGTGGACAAACAGCGTTTGCTGGTATCAGTGGGGTTTGATACCGAGACCAAGGTACTGCAACCCTACTACTACGATTTGCTGGCGACGGAGCCCCGCACGGCCGTGTTTGTTGGAATTGCGAAGGACGATATCCCGCAGGATTGCTGGTTTCGGCTGCGCCGGCCGGTTACAACCGATCACGGACGGCCCGTAGTGCTTTCCTGGACAGGGACGATGTTCGAGTACCTGATGCCTTCGATCTGGATGCGGAGCTATCGCAATACATTGCTGCATCGCGCATCGGTGGCGGCCGTGCGATCACAGCAGGAATACGCAGCGCTCAAGGGCGTGCCGTGGGGCATTTCGGAATCCGCGTGCGCGAGGCGGAATGAGGCCGGGGACTATCACTATGAGGCGTTCGGCGTGCCCAGCCTGGCGTTGAAGAAACATGAAACGGATCCGCTGATCATCTCGCCGTATTCCACATTCCTCGCGTTGAATGTGGACCGCAAGGCAGCTCTGGCCAACCTGCATCGCATGGATTCTCTGGGATGGTTTGGCCACTATGGATTCTGCGAGTCGGCCGACTACACGGTTTCGCGACGCCGTTTTGGCGGAAGGCGCTTTGAATTGGTGCGGTCGTGGATGGTGCATCATCAGGGGATGAGCTTCCTTTCACTGGCTAATTTTTTGTGCGACAACATCGTGCAGAGATGGTTTCATTCGGATCGGAGAGTGCAGGCGTCGGAGTTGTTGTTGCAGGAGAAACCGGTGTCGCAGGCGGCGTGAGGGCTTGTGCCTACCGCTTCGATGAGGGTGCAAAATCGTGCCGCCCCTGTAGGTTTGTGTCGCAGCCTTTCTTTCGCTCCTTTGGAGCTTGTTCCATTTCCTTGGTCCCACCCACGGCTTACGCCGTGGGCTGTATTCTTTCGCCGCTTCGCGGCTGGATTTTTGGTTTGTCCACCCGCGCCCTTTCAAAACGAACACGAGAGTTGATACATCCAATCGGAAACCGCTTTAGCTTGTCAGCGACGGCGGGATCGCGTCTTCTCCGGCGCCGAATCGCGCACTGGGCTCGGGGCCCATCGTAAACTCGATCACCGCTCCGCCGGCGATGTCGGCGTGTTTGAACCAGAGTTCTTGGTGGGGCTTGCCGTTCAACGTGATTGACTGGATGTAAGCATCGCCAGGCGAGGTGCGTTTCACTTCTATTCTCAGTCTCTTGTTGTTGCCGAGTTCGACCTCGGCGCGATCGACTAACGGAGTGCCGAACACATAATTGCCGCTGACGGGATCAACCGGATAGAAGCCGAGGGAGCTCATGATGTACCAGGCGGACATCTGGCCGCAGTCTTCGTTGCCGGCCAGTCCGTCGGGCTGATCGTCGTATTCCATCTCCAGCAGGCTGCGCACTCGGGCCTGTGTTTTGTGCGGTACGCCTGCGTAGCAATAGAGATAGGCCATGTGGTGGCAGGGTTCGTTGCCATGCGCGTACTGGCCCACCATGCCCGCTATGTCGGGCGGGGCATCGGCGGGGAGTTGGGAGCTGGTGGTGAAGAGCGTATCTAGTTTCTCGACGAACGCTTCCCTGCTTCCGAACAGTTTGAAGTAACCAGCCGGGTCATGCTGGATAAAGAACGTGGTCTGCCACGGGTCGGACTCCGTGTAGTCGCGCCATCGCTTGGAATAACCCATCTCGGTCGGCTCGAAAGGCTCGGACCACTCGCCGTTTTCGAGACGCGGACGAAGGAATGTGGTGGATGGGTCAAAAAGATTCTTGTAGTTCTTCGATCGCTCGAGCAGGAGCTTGTAATCATCCATCTGTCCCAACGCTTTCGCGATGTGAGCTACGGCCCAGTCGTCGTACACGTATTCCATCGTCTTGCTGACGGATTCCTCTTCCTTGTCACAGGGAATGTAGCCCAGCTTGCGGTAGTATCCGAGGCCGCGATAGTCGTCGTCCATGGCTCGACGTCTGAGCGGAGGATACACCCCGGTGAAATCAATTCCTTTGAAGCCTTTCACACAAGCTTCTGCGTAGACGGAGCTCGAGTGATAGCCGGTCATGCAGAAAGTTTCTCTGCCCTGGAGTGGCCAGATTGGCACGCCGTCGGGGCTCTCCTGTGCCATGCGGATCAGGCAATTGACGAAGTCGGGAACGCGGTCGGTCAGGAACAGGGTGTACATGGGATGTGCGGTGCGATAGGTATCCCACAAGGAGAACGTGCTGTAATTGTGCGCTCCGGCCGGCAGGCGGTGAATCTTGCCGTCCATGCCACGGTATTGGCCATCGACATCATCGAAGAGAGTCGGCGCGCAGAGAAGGTGGTAGAGGGCGGTATAGAAGATCGTTTTGTGACGCGGGGTTGCGGTTTCGACTTTGATCCTTGAAAGGCTCGCGTTCCACGATGCATGCGCGGCGCGACGGACTTTTTCGAAATCCCAGCCGGGGATTTCTGCAGCGACGTTCTTGCGTGCTCCCTCTTCGCTCACGCCGGAGATTCCTGTCTTTACCGAGATCACTTCTTTGTCCCCGGTTTGGAAATGCAGCAAGCATTTCAGCGACGTGCCTTCCGCGTCGCGCGCCGACGGATCGAGGGGCTTGTTGTCGGAAACAATTTCAGCGGAGACGAACGGCTTCGAGAACTGCATGGCGAAATAGATTTCGCGTCCCGGAGCCCAACCCTTGAGACTGCGTCCGCCAACGATGGTGTCGTTGCCGATGATTTTCAGAAAGGCCCAGATGACCGGAGTGTTCGAGAAAGAATGAACCAGGTCGAGAATGAAATGGCTGGTGTCGCTCTTGGGAAAGGTGTAGCGATGGATGCCGGCGTGCTCGGTGGCGCTGAGTTCGGCACGAATGTTGTAATCGCGAAGGATAACAGAGTAGTAACCGGGAACCGCGTTTTCTTCCTCGTGGCTGAAGCGGGAGCGATATCCTTCACCGGGATTCTGCCGGGCTCCGGGAAATAATTTGGTCGGTCCGGTTCCGGGCATCAGCAAGAAGTCGAGCATGTCGGATGCGCCGGTTCCGCTCAGATGTGTGTGGCTGAAGCCCATGATAGAGCTGTCGGAGTAGTGATAGCCCGAGCACCAATCCCAGCCGTCGTTGTAGGTATCGGGACTGAGTTGCACCATGCCGAAGGGGACGGTGGCTCCGGGATAAGTGTGACCGTGGCCGCCGGTGCCGATGGCGATCTTCACGAATTTGGTGAAGTCCTCGGAATCCTGGGTCAGCATGACGGTAGAAGCTCCGCGGGCGGTCCTAGTTCGAATGCCGAGAAATTTTACAAACGGGATGGAGGACAAAGCAGTGACGAAATCACGCCGAGTAATCATTCACGAGTCCTTTGGAAAGCGAGAAAGATAGATTCTAGTACGCGGGCAGCAAATTCGGGACTTGACAAGTGTCCCGGATAGCGAGAGCATTCCGTGCAAATCCCAGCCTCGTGAATTGGGCCTTCCGTCGCAGTATTGAGACGCCACAACATTTCCCCGCAGGAGACAGGTTAGAGCTTTGGCCTCCTGCCAACACTGGATATTTTTGCGCTTTCTTTACAGGTTCTGAGGCGTGCTGATGTCGAAGGAGGTTCCAATGAGACGCTTGCTCCTAGGGATTCTAATCACCTGTCTTCTTTGCCTGGCTGCTGCCCCCGGCGATGGGCAGACTCTTGCCGGTGGTACGCCGCAGCGGCGGACACCTCGCTACAAAGTCATGCATATGAAAAATGGCCAAGCGCTGATCCCCGCCATTCGGCGGCAGGCCGCTGCCGGCGCCACCATTCCATTGTGGAATTACAGCGTGGTTTCGCCCTTGGACCATCTCACTTATACCGGACAGATGGTGGGCCGCAGTCCCTTCTATCACGGGTTCCGCTCCACCAGGATTCAGAGTTTTCTGATTCCCGTAAGGTTCGTATTCTCGGATGGAACTGTTCTCGATCCGACTGTTTCGAATGCCTGTCTCGCGGCCACGACTCTGAGTGTTGTACAGAATTCACCGATATTCCAGACCACCGACTGGGTCATGAACGGAGTGGATGTGGGAACGGCGCAGTATATCGATGGCTTTCAACGCGCCAATTTCTGGAGCAAGGTATCGGTGGCCGGCAACAGCTATCACAACTCGTTGGCTCTGACCACGCTCGCAAAAATTAGCGTCACGGTGCCAGCGGTCGACGGCGGAACTACTTCCTTCTTCTGCAATGAGGGGCAAATCGACATCAACTGGTGGGACGCGCTCGTCGAAAACACTATTTTGCCTTCGCTTGTTTCCAAGGGCGTAGGGCCGACAAGCGTACCGATCTTTCTTTTTGACAGCGTTGAAATGTGTGACACGAGTGGCTGCGGCATTCTCGGTTACCACAATGCGTTCACTCCCGGCGGCGTACTGCAGACGTATTCGGTCAGCGACTTCGATAATTCTGGATTTTACGGGGGCGATATCTCCATTCTTGCTCACGAAGTCGGGGAATGGATGGACGATCCCATCACCACCAATCCAACTCCGGCGTGGGGCAACATCGGGCAGGTCGCGGGGTGCCAGAACAATCTGGAAGTCGGTGATCCTCTGACTGGCACATTCTTCCCTTCAGTCACCCTCAGCAACTTCACATATGACCCGCAAGAGCTGGTGTTCTTCTCCTGGTTCTTCCGGCAGTCGCCTTCGATCGGCGCTGGTGGCGCCTTCTCGAACAACGGTTCGTTCAACACCAGCCCTCCAACGTGTCCTTGAGGCTCAAGTAAAGGGAATGATTTTGGGTTCCCTGCTGAATCGGCCAAGGGATTGATGTGGGAAAAACGAAAATTCTTTGTCACGGAGGCTGTCATGTTGGACCGAGATCAAGTGATTCGGCTGTGCGGTCTGGTGGTGCTGCTGTCGCTAGCAACGACGGCCTGGTCCGATACGATGACGGGAGTGTCCAGCAAAGCCAGCCAGGGTTCCAATGACTCCGTGCTCTGGTCTCAACTCGGGGCCGATGCCACCGTTCTCGCCGCCAGTGTCAAAGCGACTTCGGGAACCGGGGTGGCCGTGAACGTCGCTTTCGCAGGGGCCAACAGCCTGGCCTCGGCTGTTTGTGCAGCCGCTCCGACCTGCAGCTGGTCGGGAACTGGCTTCGCCGCCGGCGATCGCATCATCTGGACTGCCGATGCCGCCGCAGGCGGCACCGGACCCGTAAGCTTGAGTTTTGGCACGAGCGTCTCTGGGGCAGGTGCGTTGATTCAGGCGGACGAACCCGGGCAGTTTACTGCGCAAATCCAAGCGTTCAACGGTTCTACCCTGCTCGGTTCGTTTTCCGTAACAAGCAATGCCACTGGCGATGCGGTTTATGTCGGCATCCTCGACCAGACCGGAGCGAACATTACTTCTGTGACTTTCAGTCTGACGGCTTGCGGCTCCGCCGATGCCAGTTGCGCATTGTCGGACTTTGGGCTCGATACCGTCTTCCTTAACGTCGGCTCTGGCTCGGGTACCACCGTCTCGCTCACCCCCACCAGCCTGAACTTCGGTGCGGTGGCTGTGGGTGTCACCAGCCCAGTGCAAAGGGTCACGCTCAAAAACAGCGGCACTGCCGCGCTCGCCATCTCCAGCATCGCGATCACCGGCACCAATAGCACCGAGTTCATCAAAACCGCCACCACCTGCGGTGCTTCTCTGGCCGTCAAAGCGGCCTGCACCATCAGCGTTGATTTCAAACCTGCCGCGACGGGCGCCCGTTCGGCCGCCATCAGCATCATCGATAATGGCAGCGGCAGTCCGCAGCAGGTGCCGCTGAGTGGAACTGGCACCACCGCCAAATTCGCGCCCGCCAGCCTGTCGTTCGGCGACGTGGCGACAGGCGTCAGCGTCGCCAAGGCCATCACCCTCACCAACATCGGCACCACCGCGCTATCCATTACTGCCATTACCATTACTGGAACAAACGCCGCTGACTTCACCCAGACTCACACCTGCGGAGCTTCCCTGGCCGCCGGCGCCAAGTGCACCCTCAGCATAACGTTCACGCCTTCAGCGATCGGAGCGCGCAGCGCGTCGCTCAGCGTGACCGATAGTGCCGCCGGCAGCCCGCAACTCATACCACTCACGGGAGTGGGCACCACAGCCAAACTCGCGCCCGCGACCTTGAACTTCGGCTCCGTGACCGTGGGCACCACAAGCTCCGCCAAGATCATCACCCTTACCAACATTGGCACGACCGCAATCACCATCACAGGCATCAGCATCACTGGCGCTGCTGCAGGAGACTTCTCGCAGACTCATACCTGTGGCGCCTCGTTGGGTGCGGGAGCGAGTTGCACGATCAGTGTCCAGCTCAAGCCCACAGTGACGGGTAACCGCAGCGCGGCCGTCAGACTCACAGACAATGCGGCCGGGAGCCCGCAACAAGTGCCTGTCTCGGGTAAGGGCATCTAGTGACGTGGAAACCTTGATTGGATGGGTCGAAATCGAATCGGTAGCGACGGCGACACCGACAGAATTCAACAATTTCCTCTGATTCCAGGGGGACGTTTAACGGTATACTGCATGGGTCTTCTCTTTGGTGGGGACGTGACACCCGGCTCTCGTGGGGCTGATTGGGGATATTTACTTGCCACGCGAAGAACGTCACGCCGTTCCCGGACCAGACCATGGACGACCCAAAACCAAGAAGGATCGAGATTGAGGCGGCTACGCTTGTGCCTGATCGCAATCCTGGAAGTCCTTCCCCTGCACAAGACTCCAAGATCTCGCAAACTCCGAAGTCACCTTTTGACCCCGGTCAAGGTTCCGATGCGCCCACTATTCTGGAAGGCGCTCTCCCGCCCCTGGCTCCGGTGACTGGACAGAAGCCGCCTCCTGATCGCGATTCACCGCCTCCAGCCAGCACCTTCGGGTCCCCCATTCTTCCGCCGGGAATGGTAATCGGAAACCGCTACCAGATTTTGCAGATTGTCGGCGAAGGCGGCATGGGTGCTGTGTACAAGGCCAAAGATCTCGAACTCAACCGCGTCATTGCCCTTAAAGTCATCCGGCCTGAACTCGCCAGCAATCCCGAAATTCTCCAGCGTTTCAAGCAGGAACTCATACTCGCCCGGCAGGTCACCGACCGCAACGTGATTCGCATCTTCGATCTCGGCGAGGCTGCCGGCATCAAGTTCATCACGATGGAGTATGTAGAAGGACAGAGCCTTTATCAGATCCTCAAAGAGAAGGGCAAGCTGCCGGTCTCAGAAGCCATCAACATCATGCGCCAGATGTTAAGCGGCTTGCAGTCTGCTCACCGCGAAGGCGTCATCCATCGCGATCTGAAACCCGGCAACATCATGCGCGATAGCCAGGGCCGCGTGGTCGTCATGGACTTCGGACTCGCCCGTTCGCTCGCCGGCGACGGCATGACCCGCACTGGAACCATGATGGGCACGATGGAATACATGTCTCCGGAGCAAGCGCAGGCCAAGGAACTCGATGCCCGCTCCGACATTTTCACCTCGGGACTGATCTGCTACGAACTGCTCACCGGCAAAATGCCGTATCACGCCGACAGCGTGGTCGCCAGTCTTCTCAGGCGCATGCAGGAGCGTGCGATCCCGCCGTCGGATTGGGATGCCTCCATCCCGCAACCAGTCAGCGAACTTGTGTCCCAGTGCCTGGAGCGCGATCCCGCAGACCGCTGGCAGAGTGCCGAGGAAATTCTCGACCGCATTGACGAGATTCAGGGCAAACGGCCGATGTCGGTGCTGACCAGCCGTCCGCCGGTGTCGTTGACCGCGCAGCCAGCGTACAGCGCGCCAGTTGCGTCGCCTCCAGGTGCCAGCAGAAAACGTTTGGTGATGATCCTGGTCGTGGCGGCGATCGTGGGCGCCGCAGGAACTGCCGGATGGTTCCTGAAACCGCGGCCGCAATCGGCGCACGTACAGCAGAACGTCAGAGTCCTGCTGGCGGATTTCCGGAACGCGACCGCTGATTCGGTCTTCGATGGCACCATCGAACCGACGGTCGCCCTGCAACTCGAAGGCGCTCCTTTCATCAGCGTCTTTAACCGCGCCCAGGCTCGCTCGACACTCGCCGAACTCAAGCCCGGCACCACGCAACTCGATGAAGCCAACGCCCGGCTTGTCGCCGTGCGCGAAGGTGTTGACCTTGTGGTCAGCGGTGAGGTGACCACATCCGGCTCGGGATACAAGATCCTCAGCAAAGTAACGGATGCCCTCACCGGCAAGACCATCGCCACCGAAGTCGCCGAGGCATCAGACAAATCCGGCATCCTGCGCGCCGTAGCCAATCTCGCGGACCAGATGCGTACGGCACTAGGCGATACGGCTTCGGAATCGGCCAAGCTTGCCGAGGCGGAAACTTTCACCACCGCCTCCCTTGAAGCGACCCATGAATACGCCGAGGCCCAGGAAGCGCGCTACGCCGGAAAGACTGCCGAGGCGATCAAAGGATTCCGCCGCGCCGTCGAACTCGATCCTAACTTCGGCAGCGCCTATGGAAATCTCGGCGCACTCTACTGGAATGAGGGCAACCAGGCCGACGCCATCAACTACTACAAGCTGGCGATGCAACACATCGACCGCATGACCGACCGTGAGAAATATCGGACTCGCGGCGGCTATTACCTTGCGGTTTCCGATGGCGACAAAGCCGTCGAGGAATTCAGCGCCCTCGTCAAGCAATATCCCGCCGACAGCATGGGCTTGAGCGCACTCGCCCACGCCTACTATCTGCGTCACGATATGGCGCAAGCCGTTGATGCGAGCCGCCGCGCCGTCGAGATTTATCCCAAGAACGTCGTCTACCGCACCAACGCCTCTCTCTACGCTTTGTTCGCCGGCGACTACGATACCTCCGAGCGGGAGGCGCAGGCGGTCCTTCAGATCAATCCAGTCTATGAGGACGCCTACACGATTCTGGCTTTGTGCGAAACCGCAAAGGGAAATTTCGACCAGGCCAACCAACACTGGCACAAGGTCGAGAGCCTTAGTGCGGGAGGCGGCTCTTCGGCAGCGGGGGGGCTTGCAGATCTGGCGCTTTATCGCAGCGATCCCGAACAAGCCATCTCCGCTCTGAAGAAAGGCATCGACGGCGACACCGTCGCCAAAGCCAGCGACGCGGCTGCAAAGAAATACGTTCTCCTCGCCGAGGCCCAACTCATGGCAGGCAACAAGTCCGGCGCCATGCAGTCGGTGAAGCAAGGCGTCGCCATGAGCAAAGCCAATGTTCTGTTCGCCGCCGCGCGCGTCTACTTGATGGCTGGTGATACGTCGCAGGCCACTGCCCTCGCCTCCGAGCAGTCGAAGCAACTTGAGGGCACGCCGCAGTCTTTTGGCAAGTTGATTGAAGGAGATATTCAGCTCTCCCGCGGCAACGCCAAGCAAGCCATTCAGCTCTACAAGGAATCGGAGCGACTGCTCGATTCATGGCTCGCACACTTCGATCTCGCGCGCGGATACATCGCCGCCGGAGCGTTTACCGAGGCCAGCACCGAACTGGAAACCTGCCTCAAGCGCCGCGGCGAAGCCACGGACATCTACATCGACGAGCAACAAACCTTCCGCTATTTCCCTGCTACGTATTATTATCTGGGCCGCGCCCTCGAAGGACTCAAGAGCTCCGGCGCCGCCGATGCCTACAAGAGCTTCCTCGCGATGAAAGTGCCCAATGCGCACGATCCCATGGTGGACGACGCCAGGAAGCGATTGGCGAAGATTACCCCATAGTCCGCCGCTAAAAAACTCTGTTCGCTCGTGGCGAGAGTACCTCAGCGGCGTGAAGCCGCGCCCTTTCAAAACCGGGATCAGAGACGAGTTTTTCAGCAGCCTGTTAGTTTAGCTTAGTCTGCCCTATGCAAAGAGGCAGGGGAGTGGAAGATTGGGGAGTAGGCAATACGGCCAACTCGCCTTTCGCTGCATAGCTCTACGAGTTAGTGTGCTCCGGTGATCGTGATGTTATCGAACGTGTACTGGGCCGTATCGACTGCATAATTGCCCGTCGCGATAATACGGAAATAGTAGGTACCGGCCGGCAGAGTCCCACTGATCGGTAAGGTGTAGCTGGTTTGGGCATAGAAGCTCGGCGGCGTGAAGTTCGCAACAGTCGTCGGTACAGGGGTGATGAAATTCGGATCGGTATCGTACTGCAACGAGAAGCTCTGGGCAGTGTTGCACGCAGTGATCTGCACTCCGCCGTTCTGGCAATCGTTATTGAACTCGTGGAAGCTGACAGCTGCTCCTGAGATCGTCGTGTTATTCGTGATCGCAAAGTTATAGCTGGATCCGGCGACAACAAAATTCACATCGATGCAATTTGCCACCATGCATCCATAACCGTTGATACCGAGGACTGGGGCGTTGGACACGGTAAACGTACCGCCGGAGATATTGGGCGCAGCAAACGACGGCGGCGCCGAGACCGACGCCGCACCCTGCGGCACATTGCCGAAGTTGTACTGCAACAGCGTCGTCACTCCGCCAGGCGCTGCCAGCGTCACCATCGATGCATAGACCGATTGATCACTCAATCTCACCACGATGTTGTAACAGCCCACGGGGGCCGCTCCAGTCGCCCAGTTCACGGTGTAAACGGCATCGGTGGGCTCAAACGCGAATGATCCGGTGCTGGTCCCTCCATCGTAGAGAACGATGCTGGCCGCGCCGCTCGGTGGAGCGCCGGAACATCCGGCGTTCGCGTACACCGTCACGTTATTGAGCGTGACGTTTTGTGCGGTGTCGTTGCCGACTCCGGGAATGTTCAATTCGAACATCACCGGAATCGTGGATCCAGCGTCGAACGTGCCCGCATTCGAGGGGTTCGCAGGCGCCGCGCCAGTCGTCAGTGGCGCATCGAAGCCTGCAAACGTGTCGGTAGAGAGGTGCACTAGGGTGGACCACTGGGCGGTGTCGTTGGTGGTGACCACGAGGTTGTAGCATCCCGCCGTCGCGCTCGTGGTGCTCCAACTGAAAACGAAACGGCTGTTCGGACTGTCGTACGTGAAAGCAGCTTGCCCGGTGGACGCGTTGTAGAGGGTGGTACCGCCTCCCGCGGCCTGGCCCGCGCACGCTGGATTCGGTATGGCCACAATTGACGTAAGCGTAGCCGGGTTCGAGATATAAGCATTCGACGCATCCTGCAACTGCCACGTGATCGGGATGGTGGTGCCGATGGTGAAACTCCCTGAGTCGCTGGGCTGAGGCGGACTCGCAGCGTTGGGCGGATTCAGCATCACTGCCCGCTGGAGCGGCGACTGGAATCCGGTGAAGTTGTAGATCACCAGGTAGCTGACGCTCGGGTCAGGGCTAGCGGCGTTCCCAGCCTGGTCCACGGCATGGACGCTGAACGTGGCGGGCCCGACAGAACTCGCTGGATACGGCGAGGCGGACGGATTCGCGGTGCAGGTGGTGGTATCGCCACCCGAGTTATCGCCGCAAGTGAAGTTCGGGATGATCTGTTGGTTCAGCACATAACTCTGCGCGACCGGCGAAGTGATCATGACTGCGGGAGTTGTTGTGTCGATCTGCACCGGGCCGAACAACGCATAGCCGGTGTTTCCAGCGATATCCTTGCAACTCCCGCTGGCTGTATACGAACCCTGCGACGCGTAGCTCGTGCTGCCCACGATCGAACCGGGCTGCACGCCGGAAAGCGCATCGCCGCAGGCGAACGTTACTACCACGGATTGGTTCGTCCAGGTTCCTGGTGTGTAAACCGATCCGCTTGAGTTGTTGAGGTTCGCTGTGGAAGTGACCGTCGGCGCCGTCGTGTCAATCAGAATCGGCCCGAACGAGACGGGCGGCGCGTTGTTGCCGGCGAGATCCTGGCACGAAGCATTCAGAGTGGCGCCTGCTACCGATGTATTTGCAGTGAGCGTTACGGTGGCGGCCGAGGTCAGCGCATTCGGCTGACTGTACGTGAGCGTCGAACCGACAGCCGGGATGCCGGTGATGATCGGGTTTGTTATCCCGCTCACGACCGGTCCGGATAAATTGTCCGCGCATGTGAAAGTCACGGCCACGCTGTGGTTCACCCACGTACCTGGCGTGTAGGTGGAGTTGGTGCTTATGGCGGGCGCTGTCTGGTCGATGTTGATGCCATTCACCGTGAACGCCGCGGGGTTTCCGGCCTTGTCCGCGGTGGCTCCGGGGACGCTCTGATTCGCGCCGTCGGAAGAGAGAATTGTCGGCATAGGACAAGTTGCAATTCCCGATTGCTGTCCGGCTGGCCCGCTCAACGGATTTGGATCGGCGCAAACAAAAGACACGGTGACCTGAGCGTTATACCAGTGATCGGCATTAGCTGGACGGTCGGCCGACCCAATGATCGTGGGCGGCGTCCTGTCGATGTTGATGCCGCTCACCGTGGTGTTCGATGAGTTGGCCGCATTGTCCACCGCGGTGCCTGAAGCGCTCTGGTTTGTACCTTCGTTCGTGAGCGTGATCGGTGCCGTGCAGGTGGAGATTCCAGACTGCTGTCCGGCTGGTCCATTCAGCGGGTTCGGGTCGCTGCACATGAACGTCACATTCACCGGAGCGTTGTACCAGCCGTTGTTGTTAGCCGCACGATCGGGCTGTCCGGAAATCGTCGGTGGCGTTTTGTCAATGTTGAAACCCGACGAAGTGAACGGCACCGCCGTGTTTCTTGCGTAGTCTGTCACGGTCATGACACCGGAAACGGGCTTGCCTTCGGTCGTGAGCGTCATCGCTCCAATGCCGCTCGCGTTGATGCCGGTGGCGGCCGCCGGAGAAGTCGCAACCGCCGAGGCTACTCCAGAGAGATTGTCAGCCGTAGAGTAAGGGACGACGACCGGTGTGTTGTACCAGCCCGGAGCGCTCTGAGAAGTCGCACTCACTCCAAAAGCCAGCGTTGGCGGCACGGTGTCTACGGTCAACTGCGAAAGTAAGTTGGTCGGCGGCACCGTCATTGTAGTCGCAGTGGCCAGAACGTCCGCTGCAGGATTCACGTAGTGGCCGCTCGCGCCGGCCGTGAACGTCACACGTCCGTTGCCGCTCATCGCGGTGCAGGTGAAATTGAAGATCTCGGCACCAGTGCCCGCAATGCTGGCGTTCGCAGGCATTGGCGAAGTGCAAATCACAACCGGCACGGGACCGGATGGCGTCCCTGCCGCTGTGGCATTGACCGTCAATCCCGCAATCACATTGGTTGCGTTAGCCGGTCCGGTGCTATTCACGGTGACTGCCACGGTGGCTACATCCCCGGCCTTCATGTAGCCCGTGCTTCCCACTTCATTCGCGACCTGGGCATCCACGCTGGCAATCGTGAACTGGTTCACCTCCAGCGGCACTTGCTGCACATCGAGCGCCGGCGTGAGTGAGGCTCCTGTACTTGCCGAGTCCTGCACCTGCACGCTCACGGGATAGGTGCCAGGCTGCGCCGTCACAACGCCCGTGCTGATCTGGCCCGAGACGCTGAGGGTCAATGGAGCCACCGGCAAGGGCTGCGTCGAGTTCGGCGGCGGTGCCGGGATCACCGCAACCGGGTTCGCTGGATCGGCCGGAATCGTCCAGGCCGTCGCCCCGAATCCGCCAACCGAGGCAAACGCCGTGTTCGTGTAATGCTGCCCCACCACCGCCACCGGCAATGCCGACGTCGTGATGGCGAGCGATCCAGACGGAGCATTTTGGCCTGTGTTCGGAGTGAACGCATTTGCCTGGGTCAGGAAAGAAGACACTGTCTGCTGCACCGGTGGAGCAACCACGCGCAGCGTGACGCGGTTTCCTTCGCCCGGGGACAACGAAAGCGTCGAACTCGCCGGATTCGATGGCGATCCATCCGCCGCACCTGTCGAGAACGCCGGATCTGGAATATTGGCGACCGTGATGTAGTTCTGCTGCACGGTGAGATCGCAGGTCGGATTGATGTTCGTCGAGTCGCGATTCACGACCGGGCTCTGGTACACCTTGTGCTGCACCAACTGGCACACCGAACACTGCGAACTGCAACTGCTTGGATTTGCCGAGCAACTCGCCGGACAACACTGGACTCCCGTGGACTTGATCAGTTCCGTGGTGTTGTAACTGGAACTGGTATTGCCCTTGTTGTTTACCTTCCAGCTGTAATCAGTCAGGCTGTTCTCCGCTAGGTTCGTGATCTTCGGTGTGAAGATATCGGGGCTCACGATTTTGGGCGTAAAGATCTTGGGCGTAAATATTTTGGGCGTGAAGATCGTATCCACAATGGTCGGATTCGCCACCTGGATCGAGCTGATCTTTGGAGTGAAAATCGACGTAATCTTGGGTGTGAAGATCGTCGGAGTCTCGATCGCTGGGGCGTTGTTGGCCACCGTTCCAATCTTCGGCGTAAAAATCGCCGGTTGGCTGATCTTCGGCGTGAATATGCCGCTCGTCGGATCGGGAGGCGCGTCCACCGACGGGTTATATTCTTCGCCCGCCGCGATGGGCAGATTCGCATAAGGCGCTTCCACGTCCGGATTATCGTTGTCGGTATTCAAGAAATCGGCTTCGGCCAGCGATGGATTGGTCGGGTCGCCATTCAACACCGCCAGCGCTTGCAGCCCGGCGAAGCGGGGAGCGGCGGCACATCCGTTCGAGCCCGGAATACAAGCCATCTGTGCCACCAGGACATTGATGCTCGCTTTCGCTCCTGCCGAAGGCACATTGATCGCTTCGGTCAGAGTCGTCTTCGCATTGATGGCCAGATCCAGATAACAATTTGGGGTCCCCGGGAAACTTGCGGGCACAGCCGCTGTGTTGCACACTCCTGTCACACCCTGGCTGGTTGACGTTTCCCCCAGAATGAGACGGTAGTAGGCCGGAGATCCCGGAGGCGTCGTGCTCAGCGGCGCCATCGTATTTTTCACCAATAGCGAATAGGACCGCTGCGGCGGAGCATTTGTATTCACTGGCTGCACTTTGGCGTTCTCGCGGAACCGTACGATCAGTCCGTTGCTGATGCGCGACGTATACACATTCTGATTGCGGTCGCCGCTATACGAAGAGGTTCCGGGCGTTCCATCCGCGTTCGTGACATTTACCAGATTGCATGCAGACTGGATGGTCGAGCAAGTCGGACATGCCAATCCGGTTCCAGAGTACGTGCTGATTTGCGAATTGCCACCGTTCGGCGGCACATACTGCGTCCAGTCCTGGGAGCCGTTCACAGCCGGCGGAGGTACGACGTCCCGGTTATCTGTCCACGCCACGTGGAAATCCGGAGCATTCGTAGCCCCCGTTGCATCCGTCGCCAGCGTGTTAAACGCCCACGAATTCCCGCTGGGCATGATGCTTTGCGCAGCGATGTCGATATAGTCGCCGATAAACGGAGTAGTCCCCTGCACAAACATGGGCAAGTTCGGTGGATTGAAGAATCCCTGCTCGATCTGCCCGTTGGCATCGTCGACGTAGTACGGGTATTGCGAGATCTGAAACCCTTTAAAGGTCGTCGGACCCGCAGCCGGATTGATCACCGCCCCGAATACGTCAATCGTATGGCGCACACCCGAATTCGGATCCGAAATCAGCGGGGTGAACACCGTCGCGGGAGTCGAAACAGTGCTGCCCGGAATCGCCCGATCAGTGACCGTGACCTGCGACAGGTCGCTGCACGGCGGGCTCGCGCATTGCAGCACGCTCTGCATGTTGTCGCGCCTCGAATCGAACCACGCGAGCATGAGCTTGCCATAAGCGAAGTTCAACGACGGGTTGAACTGGTGTCCATAGGTCGAGGCGGTCGGCGCCGTGCCGTCGGCTACGTACGGAGTGGTCCAGGTGCTCGAACCCTTCGGCAGGGTCGTGATCATGATGCGCGATCCGTACGTTCCCGCCGTTGGCCCGTTAAACCGCTGCGAGTAGGCGAGCCACGCTCGCCCCGTCCCATCGACGGCCAGACTGGGAACATCCAGCGAACGAAACGTCGTCCCCGTCGCTTGCGGCTGGTCGAACACTGACCCCTGAGGATATGGATTCTTTGTTGTGGGCGCTACGAACGTATAGGCCGGAGGCGGCGCGCTGAACGACGAGCCGCCATTGGTCGAAACGGAGTACTGAATGGCATCCGGCTGATTCTGGTTTCCTGGCACGCCAATCTGCCGCCAGGCAACGATCACATTTCCTGTCGTAGGATCGATCGCAGCTACAGTCCCCTGTGCCAGTTTCTGGGCCTGGCTCAGGATCTGCGGTTGGTTCCAGGTTGCGCCGCAGTTTGTCGAGCTCACCACCTTAATCTTCGAAGCAGGATTGTTTTGCGACCCATTAAATTGCGTATACACCACGTAGACGTAGCCGCTGCTGAAGGTTTGGCCGTTAATCTTGCACGTCGCCGTCCGACCCGGCCTTGGGATGTCGACCGCGATCCATGGCTTATCAAGAAACTGGCCTGACGTCCCGGTGTCTACCAAATTCACGCCGATGTACTGGAATGGGTTCCCGTGAGTCGTACCGTTTGCGTTGGATTGCAGATAGGCGCCATCGCCATTTCCCTTGTTGTTCAGGTCCTGAAGGGCGGCAACGAAAACTCCGCTGGGCGATCCCGTCCCGCGGTTAAACACGAGCCCGCTGTAATAAAACAATCCATTTGTTCCTGCCCGCACGGTGGGATCGGTCGCGACCGTGTAAGCGTGCAGGGGAGATGCCTTGCCAACGGTGGAGGTGTCCTGCGGATATCCCGGAAGCAGGGTACTCTTCCATGTGTCGCCGCCATCCAACGAACTGTAGACGCCAAGCCAGGCGTCGCCCAAAATACTCGGGGCGTTCGGATTAGGAATGTCTACCGTCCGGTAGTCGTTGGCGCCACCCAGCATATGTTCCGGGTTGCGACTCGATACCGCGATCGAAGGCTCATTCTGCCGCTGCAGGTAAGGATCGCCCGCTGGCCAGTTCGTTCCTGAAACCATGTTGATGTTTTGGCTCGCGACCTGGGCGATCCCTGCTGCGCATAACGACACCACAACGACCAACACAGCTAGACAGCGGACGACCATCGTGCATCCCTCCAGGGACCTGCCCGAGAAACCACACACTTCGACAACTCAATTTTGGGTGAACAACACAACTGGGGAAGAGCCGCCCCCGCAGCTCTTGAAGGCTAGTAAATCTCGACTGGAACGCCCACCGCCGGAGTTTCCCCCAACCGCCCGGCAGCTGCTACGAATCCGCTGCTCCGAGCGCGATCGCCCATCTACGTGGGATTATCGCGCGCCGGAGGCCCATCAATCTTCTGATGCGCTCTTCCACTTGTCAACCCTAGACAGCAACTAGGAGGAAATAAGCCTCGAAAAGGCGGGATTTTGATTGGCTGGAAAATTCCCTGCTCATGGCAAGTCATCTTCGTCCGGCCATTCGTTTCCGCCGCACGATTTCACAGCCAACTCTAGTGCTTTTCTTGCCTTCTCGGCCGCCGCGGGAACCGAGAAGAATAGGCTAAGGTCGCGCCTGGTTTGCTTGACTCCCTCGTGATCTTTTGTTGTTCCGTTTGCTTCTGACCTGCGAATCACCTGCATCGCCTTCCCCGGCTCTGAGCGGCTGCTGACCTTCAGCACTCCTGCGCCCCCAGCTTCGCATTGCCCGAATTTCTGCGTTTCCAGTAGCACGGGTGTCGTCAATTCTGACAAATCCGCATACACAATAAACTCGACCTCCTGCCGCCCACTCGCAGACTGCTTCGGGTCATCCGCAAATCGATGATCCCTCGATGACTTTTTTCCCTCGTCCGCGGGGCTATCGATTGCTCGGGCGTCAGCGGGGCGAGTCAATTTTCGCGCCTTCACCACCAGCTTGCAGCCGTCTGTCTTAATAACTTCAGCTGTCTCCTCAATTTCGATGTCTTTCCCCTGAACCCGGCACCGATTTCGCACGATAGCGTTTCCGTTCACGGCCAGCTGAAACTCTCTGGTCGACGCGAGAATATCTTTAGAGCTTCCGGGCCGATTCTCGTGCTCCGCCGCCTCTTGTGTCATCGAAAACGACGAAATGTCATGAGAACACAGTAACAGAAGTCCCGCGATCCAAAAGACCTGCCACATCATTATGCTTAGCCTCTAACAAATCGATTTCGTGTCAGGGAACACTAATCACGACGACGCAGACCTTTGGTGCCAACGGCTACGTCATACCTGCCTTAAGCTTAGTCCAACGCGTCCGCACGCAGTTTCTGCAACCACAAATGACCAAAAGCACCAGAAGGCACGTCTGAAGGTTTCCAGTGCCGCACTCCTAAGCGATGTCTCTCCAAGACAAGTCGCTGATCAGGCGCCGAGAGTACACTTCCCTCAAAGTGCGCGGATCTCAAATGCGCGGCAGACGTCCAGAGTCACGCCGGGCGAATGCGTGCGGGAGGAGCCCATGCGAGGCATAAAGGGGTGTGCTCTTGTTGTAACGATGTGGCTGGCCGCGGCCGGCATAGCGGCGGGACAGGGATCATCCTCGTCGCTGCAGGGGACGGTCACGGACCCAAGCGGAAGTGCCATTGCGGGCGCAAAGATCGTGCTCGCCAACGATGAGTCCAGGATCGAGCGTTCGACCGAGACTGATGCGCGTGGAGAGTATCGGCTGCTGGCCCTGCCGCCCGGCACTTACAGACTCGCGGTAAACTCCAAAGGGTTCTCGCAGTACGTACAGACTGGACTGCAGTTGCTGGTCAACACTCCAGCGACTGTGAACGTTCAGTTGAAGGTCGGAGCAACGACGGAGAACATTACTGTCACCAGTGAAGCCCCGGCGCTCAACGCTGTAGATGCGTCCCTGGGAAACTCCTTCGGCGAAACTCAGGTGAAGGAGGTTCCGATTGAGGCGCGCAACGTGCCCGAACTTCTGAGTCTCCAAGCGGGCGTGACCTACACAGGGCACCGCTTGGACCTGCAGGATCCCTCCTACAAGGATCAGGACACGCGCAGCGGTGCGGTCAACGGCGCGCGCAGCGACCAGAGCAATATCACGCTGGACGGCGTCGACGTGAACGACCAAGCGAACGGCTACGCGTTTACTTCGGTGCTTCCGACCACGGTCGATTCAGTGCAGGAATTTCGCGTGACCACATCCAACTACAATGCTGACCAAGGCACAGGCTCGGGAGCGCAAGTTGCCTTGGTCACCAAGAGCGGAACGAATCAATTTCATGGATCGCTCTACGAATATCTGCGGAACACCGTAACCAGCGCCAACGATTACTTCGTCAGCGCCTCCGAAAGCAGGCTTGGACAAGCCAACAAGCCAGACAAACTGAACTACAACATTTTTGGTGCATCGGTCGGTGGGCCGATCTGGAAGGACCGGCTGTTCTTCTTTGCGAACTATGAGGGAACCAGGCAGCGCCAGGAAATCAGCACGGTCCGCGCGATTCCGACAAGCAGTTCGACGGCGGGAGCGCAAACCATGTGCAACGGATATATCAGCTATGCGGACGTCAACGGCGGCACTACAGTCATTCCGCCAACGGGCCCGCAGAGCCTGCAGACTCTCGACCCGCTAGGACTGGGCGTGAACTCGGCCGTTCTTGATCTGACGAACCATAGGAGCGGGTATTTCGACAAGACCTTCTGTACCGGACAGTTTCTAACCAACGATCCGTCTGTCGGGGACGGGCTTAATTACTCGGGGTTCCGGTTCCGGGCGCCCACCAAACTGGACAACAATGCGTTCATCGCCCGAATCGACTATCACGTAACCGCGAACGGCAAGCACACTCTTTTCTGGAGAGGATCGCTGCAGAATCTATTCAACCCCGGCGCTCCGTTTCTGCCGGGGTCCGCGCCAGAAATAACGGTCGCTGATCACAGCAAGGGATTTGTAGTTGGTTACACGGCATTGCTAAGCACGAATGCGGTGAATACGTTCCACTGGGGATTCACTCGTCAGAGCACTGCGTTCATCGGAAATACGCAGCAGGAATGGAATTCGTTTTACGGTTTGGATCAGGGATTCAATTACAGCCATAACGCTCAAACCCCGGTACACAACTTTCTCGACGATTTTTCCTGGACTCACGGGCGGCACACACTTCAGTTCGGAGTTAACGCCGGATTCGCTCGAGCTCCCCGCGTCAGCAACGAACACTCTTTCCCGCTGGGAAAAGGCGCGACGAACTGGATGTCGCCGACCGGTTTTGCCAACACGGGTGGTTATCTTGATCCGGCAAATCAGGGATTTGCAGAGCCTGCATCGGCCTTCGGGTACGACTATCCAACGCTGGCCCTATTGGGAATGGTGTCGGATATTGTTGGGAACTACAACTACGACAAGCAGGGAGTGGTGCAGAGTCCGGGCCTGCCTGTGCAGCGCAAATACGGACTCAACTGGTACGAACTTTACGCTCAGGATTCATGGCGTGTGCGGCCAAACCTAACGCTAACGTATGGGCTTCGCTGGTCAATGTTCCCGCCGCCGTGGGAGGTGAACGGCTATGAAGCCGTACCCACGGTCAATCTGGGGAATCAATTTGATCAGATCGTTAAAAACATGAAGCAGGGCCTGGGTTATGACTCGGTCCCCCTGGTCTCTTTCATGCTGGGAGGCAGAGCGAACAACACGGCCGGACTATACAATTTCGAGAAGAAGGATTTCTCGCCGCGTATTTCCTTTGCCTACGCACCTCGTCCGCGGAGCGAGTGGCTGAGAAAACTGATTGGAGAAGGAGACAAGACCGTTCTGCGCGGCGGATTCAGCAAGGTCTTTGACCGCCCAGGAATGCAGCTTCTGAATACGTTTGACGCCAATCCCCCTGGAGGATTGGGAGCCACGATCCAGAATCCCTGCTGTGTTTTCGGCTATGACGATGCAGCGCACGTGCCTCGCATCACCGACATTAATACTGTCCCGACTTACGGGTGCGATCCTTCTAATCCATTGAGTTGCGGCAGTCCGGCCAACCAGCAGTTCTTTCTGGCGGCGCCGCCCGCGATGAATCCGCCAGCAACCAATCAAGCGATTACATGGGGTGTCGACCAGGGGCTCAAGACTCCTTACTCGTACGCTTTTGATTTCTCGATTGGGCGAGAGTTGCCAAACCATCTTTCTTTGCAGGTTGCTTACGTGGGACGGCTGGGGCGGAACCTGCTCACCCAGCGCGACCTGCGGCAACCGCTCGACATTGTCGATCCTAAGACCGGGATCGACTATTACTCGGCGGCTACAGACTTGGCCAAGATCGCGTTTAAGAATCAGTTCTCGGACTATGCGTCGTACGCCAATTTTGTGAACTCACTGAGTGACTCCTCGGTGCCAACAGCTGCTTATTGGCACGATATGCTGCCACCGCTCCAGACCGGAACTGGAGCCACCAACTTCAGCAGCTACGGCCTGTCAGGCGGGTACGTTGCGGCCACGCCCGGTGATGCTGGACTCATTCAGGCGATCTACGATCTCTATTACGATCCGTTCCTCTCCTATGCGGGGAACGAAGTGGTCGGGATCGGAAATGTCGACCTCTACGGCGGCTTAGAAGACAACGCCGGAAACTTCTACTACCCCTGCCCTACCCCGGGCTGCAAAAATCTCACGGGTGGTGTCCCGGGAAATTATCTGAACAATCAGGCCACGAGCATGTTCGCCTGGAGTTCGGTCGGACGCTCGAGCTACAACGCGCTGCAGGCTAATTTGCGCAAGCAGTTCAGCGGCGGGATGCAGTTCGATCTCAACTACACTTATTCCAAATCGATCGATATCAGTTCGGCCGCGACGCGACTGAGTTGGAGTTCGAGTACAAACGTCGGCGCACCCGGAACACGCCTGGTGAATGCCTTTGACCCGAATGGGCGTCGCGCGGTGTCGGATTTCGATACGACTCATCAGTTCAACGCCAACTGGATCGCGAACCTGCCATTCGGAAAGAGCAAACGTTTCGCGGGCAACGCCCAAGGAGCAGCCGAGGCCATCATTGGAGGATGGCAGCTGTCCGGCGTGGTTCGCTGGACGAGTGGATTCCCATTCAGCGTGGACAACGGTAATTTCTGGCCGACAAAC
Organism: Candidatus Sulfotelmatobacter sp.; assembly: GCA_035568275.1. Lineage (GTDB taxonomy): Bacteria > Acidobacteriota > Terriglobia > Terriglobales > Acidobacteriaceae > Sulfotelmatobacter. The sequence goes on along the minus strand of DATMOO010000147.1, from coordinate 4,022 downwards.
TGGGATGAACAAGGCGTCGCGCAAATGATTGCGAAACCGCGATCGGGACACTTTCGGCAAGCCAACGGGACCATCAGCGTGTTCGCCGATGCGTCAACCGCTATCACCAATTTTCAACATCCATATCCTGGCCAGTCGGGCTCGCGCAATGCGGTGCGCGGGGATGGATATGCAGGCTGGGACATGGCGCTCAACAAAAGTTGGAAGATGCCATGGGAGAATCACAGCCTCCAATTCCGTTGGGAAGTTTTCAACATCCCGAATCTTCACCGGTTCAATGTGCTATCAGGTGTGGGGAATGCAGCTTGCGCCTGTATCGCATCGCTGCAACAAGTGCCGGAGCGATTCGGAGCTTATACCGGGCTATTGACGGATCCGCGAGTGATGCAGTTCGCCCTGCGATATGAATTCTAGCGCGAAGCAACTGGAAGGGAGGGGCAACGATCGCTGTCAGTTCTACGTCTTCCGAGGCCGGCGTTCTATGACGAATCTCGCACGCAAGCTGCGCTTGGTAGACTATTTCGCCCTCGGCTTTGGCGTAATGGTTGGCACGGCGTGGCTGGTGGTGATGGACGACATACTCAACCGCGGCGGACCGCTGGGCGCCGCTCTGGGATTTACTGCGGGCGCTCTCATCCTGCTGCCGATTGGATATGTGTACGGCCAACTGGTGAGAGAGATTCCAGATGCCGCCGGCGAGGCTGCTTACGTGGCGAAGTTCTTTCCGCCGGCTGTGAGTTTCGCCACGGGATGGATGATGTTCCTCAGCTACTTTCTGACCTGTCCGTTTGAGGCACTCGCGGCGGGGAGAATTAGCGGGTACCTTTTTCCGTCACTGAATACGATCGAGTTGTATCGTTTGGGTGGATATCCCGTCTACCTGCCTCATGTGCTGCTTGGCCTGACCCTCACTGCATTTCTTACGTGGCTGAACTATCGTGGAATTCAGGCCAGCGCGCGATTGAGCAAGGCAACCACCTTTACCTTCCTGACCCTCGTGGTCATTTTCGCGTTAGCGGGCGCCAGTCACGGGTCAACTTCGAACCTGCACCCGCTATTCAGTCACGCGCCACTACTTTCGATTCTTCTGGTGTGGCAGGTTGTTCCCTGGCTGGTGTCAGGATTTGAATCCGTGGGAAAAGTCGCAGAAGAGGCGAGTCCGGAATTTGCGCAACGAAATTTTTCGGTGGCCATTCTTCTGACAATCTTCTCCGGGTTGATTTTCTTTGTGGTTGTAATCGCAGCCGTTTCCTACGTGGCTCCCTGGCAAAGCTTGCAGAGCAACCGGCAATTTCCGACGGCGGTTGCTTTCGAACAAGCTTTGCACGCGCATTGGATCGTGTCGCTCATTATGGGCTCGGCGATGGTGGCTCTGGTACAGGCGTTTAATGCCAACGTGGTCGCATCGTCGCGGCTGCTGTTCGCGATGTCGCGGAGAAATCTGCTGAACCCGGCGATGAGCCGCGTCCACCCCAATAACCAGACGCCTTCAACTGCTGTGATTGCAGTAGGAATCGCCACGGCTGCGACCATCTTCCTCGGGGAAGCCTTGCTGGTGCCCATCCTCGAAGTCGGGGCAGTCAGTGTCGGTATTGCGTGGATGGCCGCTTGTGCCTCCTACTACAAGATGAAGCCAGGCGGCCTGCGCCGCGCCGCCGCGGTATGGGGCCTGCTTGTGACCGCAGTAATGATCCTGGTCAAGATTGTGCCTTGGATACCTGGACATTTCACCTGGCACGAATGGCTTGCGCTTGCCATTTGGGGATTGCTCGGCGCCGGCATTCGAGCCACGCGCCGCAGAGATGTGGCGCCAAGGGTCGAACTTGAAACCAACCCCGTCGCTCCCTTGGCATGATCGACTATTCAAAATACAGTTTCTGGCTTGCCGTTCGTTATATGCAGAACGCATTCCTGCGCTTGGATGAGGCGGGTAAGCAGGGGAAAAGCAAGCCCTTGGATGCGTTCGTGGCAGAGTTCCTGGGCAAGCACTGAATGCGCCCGGTTCAATTCAGAGTGGCCTCACTCGAATTGAGAGTCTTCACGGGTAAGAATTGATTTCCATCTCGGGTACTGCCGTGCTCTCGTGTTGCACTGTGCGCTCGAAAGGTGCGTGCCGAAATCCCGAACTGCTTTCGGAACGAGTGACTGAAATGGGCGGCATCAGAGAATCCTCGAGCAAACGCGATTTCGGTAATCGACCTGTCCAGCAGCCGGGCATCGGCGAGATCTTTGCGGCATTGATCGAGACGCAACACCCGGATGTAGTCTCCCACCGAGCAACCGGTTACGGAAAAGACCCGATGCAAGTGGCGAACGGAAATGCCCATCGCCTCTGCGATCACAGACGGGCTGAGCGTCTGCTCCCCAAGATGAGCATCGATGAATCGTAGAATCCGCGCTTTGAGTTCCGGCGCGATGGCCGTTTGGGCTACATCTCCTCGGATACATGCCGTGAGCACCTCGAAATAGTGATCGAGCGCTCCGTCGAGTTCTTCCCCGGTCATCCAGGACGCTTCGTCGTAGAGATTCTGCGAAAGCCGAGACAAGATGGCTCCCGGGGCGGTTGCTCCCGCGATCTTCTGGGCGGTAGGAATCTGATGCATGCACAGCCGGTTCTGCATGACCCAGCGCGGCACTCGAAGGTAAAGACGAACACAATCGGTGTTGCAACTGGAGGACCAGGGAACGGCTGTATCGATAATCGTGCTATCCCCAGGTTTGAGCAGTATCTCTTCACCTCGCTGCAGATACTGACGAGCACCGGCGATCTGCGTAATGACCAGGCAGGAGCGGCTAGGCGCGCAAGCGGTGTCAAATGGCCATTTCCAGAAAGACAAAGCGCTGGAGGAGAATCGGGTTAAGGCGATGCCGGCAACGTTGCGGACTTCTATCGATCCGTGAAAGGACACCCTTGGAAGTCGAATTCGACAATCGCCGCAGATTTGCTGCGCATTCCATTGCCATGCGTCAATTCGGTCTGACGCCGGTAGTAAATCTGTCGAGAACAGCTGTGACATGCTGTATTTTCCGTGGGACCGTTAAGTCACTACGCCGTGCCGTGTTCTGGCGCAATTCGTGGGTCAGATTGGCTGATGTGCGCCCTCAAGCTAGCCGTCGCGGCGGAAAGTAGCACATAAAGCACCGGGCGTTCAAGCTCATTTTCTGGACTAGTCGAATCCATCTTCGAGAGCACATTTCTAGCCCCCTGTGGGGATGGCACTAGAGGTTCTTTGGCAAAGAGAGGAAGTGTCTTACTGCGTGGAGGGTGGAGCTACAGGGGAGGGTCCTATGACGGCATCGCAAGCACAAAATAAACGTCGCAATGAAAGTTGATTTTATGCGGGGAAATTTTGGAGGCGCGGGTCGGAATCGAACCGACGCATAAAGGTTTTGCAGACCTCTCCCTTACCACTTGGGTACCGCGCCCCTGCTCTTGCGAACAACGTTCCGAAACCGAGCTGGTGCGTCTTTGGAGCACGAGCCAGTTGGAAATAAAGAAATCTGGAGCACCACTCGTACAGATTTTGAACCGACTGGCCCAACTTCGGGCCATCCTGTTCCGTCTAAATTATATCGCATAGGGCCTGTGCGCTGAGTGCTGAATGCCTGTTCGGTGAATGCAGTTACGCTACCCGCGTTTCGCTTTCGCCCAGCGTGCGCGTTGCGCGGCTGCGATCTTCCTACGGGCGGAAGCTGACATGGTGCGCTTGGGTTTTGCTTCGCTTTTCGTGGCGCTCTTCGCCCATCGCGCTTTCTGCGCTAAGCTGATCCGTCGCCTTCCCGCTGCGCTCATCCCTTTGCGTTTGCTGTGCGGTGCACTACCGTTCGACGCTAGGCCTCTCAAAACATCCGCAGCATGTTGGAGTCTAGTTATCTCTGCTTCTACCTCTGCTAAGAATCTTGAAATATCCATTTGTCTCCCTAGGGTTCGATCTAATTGCCTTCATATGATAACAAGACTAAGAATCCTGTTGCATTCTCTTCATTCGCAGCCCTAGCACCTTCTAGCCATTGCGTGAAGA
>DATMOO010000146.1:0-11281 GCA_035568275.1 Candidatus Sulfotelmatobacter sp. | reverse complement strand
AATCGCGGCAATAAGACCGGATGGGGTAATTGCGGAATGCCTCCCGGCCAAGCCAAGAAGTACGGCTGTCGAACTTACGTTTATGAGGGACGCCCTTACTACTACTATCAGGACGAGGGTGGGCAAATCATCGTTCGTCGTGCGACGATTGAGGTTCACGCCACTGTGGACATCCACTGAGCGGTCACAGCCCATGTCTTCGAGCACATCAGGCCTGCCTGACCCACGCTGCGCTTGACAAGTAATCAAGTGGGAAGCAACAATCAAGTGTTCTCGCCGGGGTACCAGCCACTCTTCGGAGGACATCACCACCCAAAGGAGATGGCTATGATTTCCCTACTTGCTGCCCAACTCTGGTCGAACGATGATGGTCAGGACGTTGCTGAGTACGCTGTAACGTTGGCTGTGATCCTCGTCGTTATCGTCGGCACAATTCGACTGATCGGGGTACGCTAACGCTGCTTTTTTGCAGATCACTGGTTCAGCCCAGTAGCTCCTCTTTAACTCACGCTTGCCTCGAAACGGGAGCGTTGTCGGTCTTGCGATTATGGGAACGAGAGGAAAATCGCGGACAGATTCGATCAAGCACTAGCCGCTGTGATTCGCCAAAACTATGAACGTTTCCAAAGCATATCCGGGACGCACCAACAGCAGGTACAGTGGGAAACCGAAATCAAACGCTCGGGCCTTCAGATCGGCCTGGGCAATGTCCACATCAATTTCCGACATCCCCTCCAGCCCATCCGGCGTGGGCCAGTCGGCCAGAACGCGCCGATGATTCATCGGCCTGCGGACATCACGGAACCAGATGCCACTCTCGGTCTCGATGAAATATTTCCCTGAACGAAGTGGACTCTTGACCACTTCAAGGCGCGAGCGTTGAATGCCTACAACTGGGCCGCTTAAGCCTTAATTTCCGAAGTCGGAGCACCTAGCCGGTTTCCAGGGGTTAGATTCAGCGATCACGATTCTGATTGGGATCAGCCGTAAAGTGATTGTCAGATAATTGTTTCGGCTGGTGGGCTATCTCGGTCCGGGCGCAGTGCAGCTTCCGACTCGAATATGATCACTTGTCACCTTTGGACAGAAGCTAAAGGTCGCAGCCGGCGGTCTGGATTTCCACGTCACACGAAACTAAAGTGGGGAGACTAGAAAGCGGTTGCTCTGCGCCCGTGCCCGGGAGCCATGAACAACCACAGTTGATAGAACACGAATGGAGAGGCCACGAAAGTCCAGCAACAAAACCTACCTCCAGGTAGAGATTGAATGGCTCAGTTGGGTTCAAATACACCAGTCCGCCGCTCAGGCCGTAAACAAGACACAGCAGTAACAGTTGATTCTTCATGAAACATACTCAGAAAGGACAATGGGAAAGATGTAGATTCATAAGTCTACCTGCCTACGAAGCGGCGGCGCGTTTCAGCAATTCGGCGAGATTGTTGATATCGGCTGCAGCGGCATCGCCGAGTATGCAATACCGAAGGCTGCCCTGGCTCCACGTTTCCATGTTGAACGAGAGTTCCTTTGTAACAGGAGATCCTTCATCCCATCTGCCTCGAACCGATCCCTCTTGGAAGATGAATACAGAAATCTTGTGCTTCCGCGTTGCATAGATCAGATGCGCGCCTGGTGTTTGGCCAAGATAGGTAATACGGCCGCCCAGCAGCGAAAACTCGGAGTTCTGAAGTTCAGGCAAATCGAATGTAAAGGGGACCTTCCCTTGGAACCACGGCTTTACCGTGTGCCGATCTGAAGAAACTACATCTACCGGCGATGAGCTGGCGAGCGTCGCTACGTGCAGGTCTGCCAGTTCGCTGTAGACCTGCTCTTGGTGGAGTCGCTGTCGTCCCACGTAAGTGACGGCTAAACCCGCGACTACGAGAACAGCGATCATAGCTGGTGCAATCATCCAACTGAACCGCGCGAGGCCTCGTAGCGGTCTCGCAGCAATGCTCTGTTGCACACGCCTGCGAAACTCAGCGCTGGGTGTAAACCGCTTTCCGGCTACCTGAACAGTGCGCTTCATCTGCACGCGCGCAAGAGCATCCGCCGCGCATGACGTGCAGATACGTACATGAGTGTCAAAGACGTGCATCTCTCCGGACGGAAGTTCACCGTCGAGGTATGTGTCGAGTTGTGTCTTCCAAGACTCGCAGACCATGGTTCTGCTCCTTCTGCAACTCCTGCCGTAGGCGATCCCCTAGCATCTTCCTGGCACGCGACAAGCGTGACATCACGGTGCCTATCGGGATGGAGAGTGTTTCCGCAATCTCCTGGTACGACATCTCCTCAACTTCGCAAAGAAGCAGGATCTCACGGAAATGCACCGGCAGTTCTTCGATCGCGCTGTGAACCAGTTGCGAATTCGAGCGCTCGATTAGAATTGTTTCCGGCGTCTCACGTTCAAGGGCTATTTCAAGTTCGTCCCCCTCCGAATCAAGAGGCACAGTCATTGTCGCTTTCAATCCGGTGCGTGAGGTCAAGAACGTATTGCGCAAGATGCGATACATCCATGCCCGAAAATTAGTCCCCAGCTGGAACGACGAGAACCCTTTCAAGGCCTTGACATAGGTTTCCTGAACCAGGTCTTCGGCTTCGTCGCGATTCCGGGTCAGCCAGTGCGCGAAGTTGTAGAGTTGATCGAAGAGCGGCATCGCCAGTTCTTCGAACGAACCGGATTGAGGCTCCGTCCCTGACACGTACACAAGGTGAAAACTACTGTGTAGCCCCTTTATTCCTTCACATTAACAATAATTTCAGAGGAATAAAGCCCAGGCTGAGTTTGGGGGAGTAACCGGCAGCCCGTCGCCATTCGTGCTTGTCAGGCGCCGGACCAAGACCACGAAAATGATGTCTTCTTCCTACACGTCGAAGCGCGCCTAGACTCCCTCCGGCTTATCAGCAAAGGCGATCATAAAAAACTCGTCCTGAGGCGTACCACAGGAACTCCACGTAGTCGAACGCGGATCGCCTCGCCAGCTTGTGTTCTGGCAGACTTTCTCAGGTTTGGAGACCGGACAGGTCCCGCCTCTCACAACCGGACAGAAATTCAAGTTCAAGTATGCCAAAAGATTGGGGTCCTAATTACCAACGGCACACTCCTTTCTGGCGATCTGCAATCCGCACTCAGGAATCGACCACAGTCGCTTTAGACGGAGAGGCTTCATCCCTGCAGCCCTTTGCCATCCTGCGAGATCCTGTTCTGTCCAAATCCCCGCCGCACTAGCGGATGCAAAATAAAAGTCCATCAAAGCTTCGATTTGGCGTGGGCGTTGGCCGGATGGCGTGCGGATAAGGTCTAGAATGACACACACCCCGCCCGTTCGGAGGGCCCGCGATACGCGACTCACTAAGGCGGCATTGTCTTGCGCGGTGAAATGATGCAGCACATTCGCCAGCAGTATGACATCGTACGCCTCGAACCCTAGATCATCGACCAGAACATCGCCTGCTCGGGACTCAATACGATCAATGCCGCTCGAGGAAAGAGAAGAAGCTGTGGGAGATGCTGCCCCTGGCAAATCCAAAATCGTTGCATACAGGCGAGGATGCCGTCGGCACAGTTCAATTGAATACAGTCCGTGACCACCACCCACATCTAGTAAGGCTGTTGCCTGTCGTGAAACCGGGAGCCGCCACGCGACCTCCTTGGCCATAAGGGCTGCGTGGGACCGCTGCCCGCGCTCGTAAACGTTCCACTGTTCCGGAGTCAGCGCCTTGTGGAAATCCGCTGCCCGTCCTTTCGTAACGTAGTCGTCATAGTGATTCATGAAGCCCGCATCCAGATATCGGTGTAGAACACCATCACTAAAGGACTTCGCGCCGCCGGGAGTAAGCCAGCGCTCCGCAACGCGCGTGAGTTCGTAGTTGTCGTGACGGCGACGTATGTATCCCGCTCCTTCCAGCGCCCGCAGGAGCTTCCTCGTAGCATAAACATCGAGATCACAGACCTCCGCGATCTTGTCCGCCGATTGCCGACCACGTGCGACTACCCCAAAGATGCCGTGCTTCACCGCTGTCATTAGCGTGCGAGCCAGCATCAGGGCCACCAGCGTATCCAGGAACGGTGTGGGAACCAGCCCGAGTGTTAGACCGATGCGCTCATACAGACTCTCCGGGACTGACGCAAGCCTCATTGGATATTTCCTATCACGCGATGCCCGCCGGGTTCGGCAGTCTCCAGCATCACTTGATCTTGGATTGTTTGTTTTTGCATGAGCCGAAAGCGCAAGCAGGCGATGACATCCGGATTTGGCAGTTGGTTGAAACCGACATGGTTGTCGCTGAGCCGGACAGAGCTCAGCGCGCCCTTCGTGGAACTGGCGTCGTGCCTGATTGTCTCAGGGGAAAGAGCCTTCAGTACCCCGCCCTTGAGCACACAACAGGCTTCAGTGCCTGCCCCAGCCATCGATTTTAGAAATGCTTGACGGTCGATGCCGGCATCATTGTGATCGTGGATAATGTTGTCTGACATGATCTTTTTGCCTCTTGTCCTGCGCAGTTCGGCGTTACCTGCTGTCTCGTGCTTCTCGGATTGTTTCCGATCGGCAAGCCCGGAAGCGGACAGCCCGAAACTGCGCTGAGAGATTGCTCCAAAACGTGTCAGTACTACCGCCTCATCGAGGAACCCTTTGCGGTTCGTCTTTGTCGATCCGGGCACCCTTTTTCCCACAGGATGGTGGCAAACGAGCCCTTACTAGCCGGAACCCTAAATGCCGCGCCTTCGAAAGCATTTACCATCACCTGTCCCTGTTCTCAGCTAAATCAGTCATTTTGGAGTTTCGGCCGGAGTTCACGCCTTCTCATGCAATTCCTTTCGCGTGAACTGCCGGCCAGAAAATTTGGTGATGGCTGATTCAGTTGCTTCCAGAGGAAGAGGCGCCCTGCTGCTCCATCTGAGCAAGTTTGATCGCCGAGGGAGGCACAGTTATGGCGTATGTCCCGATCGGTGTCTCAACGGCGCTAAGAAAATACTTAGCTCCGACATGATTGAAGTTAAGCTTTGCATGCCCGGTTTGAACATCATCGAAGAAAGTCGGGATCAGGAATGCGCTTGCGCGCGTTTCGTAACTGCTGATTTTCAACTCTCGCGATCCATTGATGTTTATGCGACTCACCCTATAGGTGCCCGCAGGAAGTACCTGGCCACTGACCACGAAATCGTACGGCACCTTTGCAACAACTGTGTCTTCTTCCTGAGCACGAGCACCCAGCCCCAACCCAAGAACGCAGATCAATGTGAATAGAACTGTTACATACTGCTTCTTCATGTTTTCTCCATCTTGAAACATTTTGAATTTCATTATTGATAACTGCGCTCGTGAGGCTTTATTCCACAAGTGTCTCCTGCAACCCCGAATCCTCGCGTGATTTGTGCTCGATATGCGGAGCCAGACCGTGAACGACGTGCCGTCCGTGTAGGCGAACGGCGCCGTGGGCAGTGGATCCTGCTTTGACCGGCAGCTTGGAGGAAGTTTACGAAGCTGCGCAGGCTGGATGTATCCGAAAGGAACCGTTTGTGATCTCGGCGTTTTTTTGTGCCATAGCGTTGATGCCAGACAATACGGGTGCGGAGACCAGCAACTATGCCCGGTACGCACGCAGCCCTGGCGAAGGACTCAATCCTCCTCCGTTTGCTTCGAACGGTATCGCAGTCTGGAAGCTGGAGCGGATCTCAGGGGAAGTTGCTTTGCGAGGAGGACGTCCGAGCTGGGTTAAGAAGAGAGACATCTCAGTTCCACGGAATAAAAGTCGGACTCGCTCGTTATCATTGTCGACGGAAAGATAAGGTCGCCTGTGGCAACCAGCATCGCGGTTTGTTGTAACGCATACTGCTGGCAATGCTGAAAGAGGCGGGGGGAACTTAGAGGAGAAGAATGGCAGACGAAAGCAGCAAGCGCGATTCGATCGAGGGTGGTCCCGCCCAGGATGGTGTGGACCGCAGAGGTTTTCTAAAGTGCATGGCTTGGGCTGGCACCGGATTGGTATGGACACTATCTGGGGGCATCCCGACATCTCGACTATTTGGAGTAACGGGCCATGAAGGGCACCATAATGCCGGATTCAGCTTTGTGCAAATCAGCGACAGCCACATCGGCTTCAATAAGGGAGCCAATCCGGATGTGACCGCAACCTTGCAAGCCGCGATCGACAAGATCAATTCACTTCCTGCTGTTCCAGACCTGATCCTACATACCGGGGATCTGACCCAGATCTCAAAGCCCGGCGAGTTCGACACCGTCGACCAGGTACTGAAAGAAGCTAAGGCGAAGCAAGTCTTCTACGTGCCAGGCGAACATGACTTTGCGACCGATAACGGTCAGCAGTTTCTCGAGCGCTACGGGAAAGGCACAAAAGGAGCAGGCTGGCAAAGCTTCGATCACAAAGGTGTTCACTTTATCGGCCTTAACAATGTGGCGAATCTGAAGGCCGGCGGGATGGGTTCACTCGGCGCAGACCAACTCGAGTGGTTGGAGGACGATGTAAAAGGGTTGTCAGCAAGCACGCCGATCGTTGTGTTCGCCCACATTCCTCTCTGGGCGGTCTACCCGGAATGGGGCTGGGGAACGCAAGACAGCGCACAGGCTCTCACATATTTGAAACGCTTCGGTTCGGTAACCGTGCTGAACGGGCATATTCATCAGATCATGCAGAAGGTGGAAGGAAACGTCAGTTTCCACACAGCTATGGCCACTGCATTCCCGCAGCCCGTTCCGGGGACGGCCAAATCTCCAGGCCCGCTGCTTGTCCCCGCGGACGAATTGCGCCGCGTCTTGGGCATTACAAACGTCAACTACATGGCCGGGGGGCATCATCTGGCGGTGGTTGACGCCACGCTCGCCGGCACACCGGCCGAAGAATCTATAGCAATTCTCAAAAGTGCTGCGGCCACAGCAGCCTTGAAGGCATCGTCTCAAACAGCGACGAACACCCCGACGCCACAGTCTCAATCGGCCCCTGCGGGTGGCGACTCATCATCCAATGAGGTCGTTCAGATAAGTATCGACAATTTTGCATTCACCCCGCAGACCCTAACTATTAAGAAGGGGACGGGTGTCGCTTGGACGAACCACGACGACATTCCGCACACGGTGGATCGCGATGACCACATTTTCGCCTCCTCTGTGCTCGATACGAATCAGAAGTTCCAGTATGCATTCAAGGACCCCGGTAAGTTTTCTTATTACTGCAGGCTACACCCCAAAATGACAGGAACTGTTATCGTCGAGTAGAAGGTTCCGGGTCAGCCCTCCCTTCGGACAGGGCGTCATCAAGGGCGACGATTTTCGAATGGAATCGAACCGAGTTGACGACCTGTCCTCCTTCCTAGCGATTGATTGCACCCGCGGTGTCTCTCTCGATATTCGTTCTCATGCTGGCACAGATTCCCGCATCCAACACAACGCGTGAGACAGGAACTTTCGCTGCATCGGTGACCGAGCTTCGTCAAGGGAACAACCGTGCCATACAAGGCAACTGAATTCGTGCGGGTGGACGGCCGAATAGGAATAAAGATCTATGGCTTCGGTTATAGAAGGTGAGGTTAGTTGTATTAAAGGACAAACATGAAGCATTCAATAAGATACGCTTTAGGAACTTTTTTCGCGCTGTTTTTCGCTTTTTCGGCTGTACCAGGCCAGGCGCAAGATCAACCGAAGATCAGGGCAACTATCCCGTTCAATTTTGTAGTGGGGAGTAAAGAACTCAAGGCTGGAGAATACGTCGTTCAGCAGTTTGGATCGCCTGGAAGTCAGAGCCTACAGTTCCGCAGGGAAGATGGCGATGTTGAACAAACAGGCTTTACGGTACCGATCGAGACCAACAAGATCAGAAATCGCGAACGCTTGGTTTTTCATCATTACGGTGATCAGTATTTCCTGTCCCAGGTCTGGTTAGCGGGGGACGGAGGCCACGAATTCATCGCTGGGGCCCAAGAAAAGAAGGCGGCGACAAACCGATTGACCGGTGACCAGGTGGTTGCTGGCCAGTAATCCGGTAAACGCCGAACTGGCCGAGAAAGGCAGGATGGACAGAATTGAAACCGCGTGGCGGGGCAGATTCCGCTCGTTCATCCTACCTGACCAGTTCTGAACAATGGTTACCACCGCTCCAGTTCACAGAAGGAGGTTGTCCCAGGTTCGGAGGTTTGCTTCAACCGATGCATCTGGTCGTAATTATCGGAATAGCGCAGTTGATTTTCGGGCCCAAGAGACTGCCGGAGCTGGGCAGAGGGCTCGGCGATGGCATACGGGGATTTAGGTCGGCAATGAGGGATATCCCTGAGTCCGCGGATGTCGAACTTCCGAAACTCTGACGTCTGTCCTCCGCATGGTGGACCCGGCTTTGGTAGGTGCGTTCTTATAGGTCAGTCCTAAATGCGGATCTCCGCTATCGCGTAGGCCGTCGAGTTGATGTAGAGGTTGTCGTTAGGACTGAGGTTAGCACAGGGGAAAGGATATTTGATGATTGCCTATCAAAGCACTCTGCTAGGGCGAACAGAAGTTGCCGAAGAAACAATGTCGTTTCACTTTGAAAAGCCACTTGGCTTCCTATTCAAGGCAGGGCAGTATATCGACCTAACCCTGTTGCGCTCCGAACCCGGGGACCCAAACGGACTGACTCATACCTTCTCCATTGCAAGCTCACCGTTCGCTGAAGAGCTTGTAGTCACGACCCGCATGCGGGATACAGAGTTTAAGCGTGGTTTGTCCGCCCTGCCCATCGGGACAGAGGTGAGGCTCGAAGGCCCAATGGGGTCTTTTATTCTTCATAACAACACAGCTAGGCCAGCTGTCTTGTTGGCCGGCGGGATCGGAATCGCACGATTTCTCAGCATTCTTTCGTACGCTGCGGCGGAGAGACTTCGCCATCCTATCTTTCTCTTCTACGCGAACCGCTACCTCGAAGATGCTGCGTTCATCGATGCGCATTGGAAGATGGGAGAAGCAAACCCAAGGTTCCGCTTTGTTCCAACCTTCATGCGTCTGCCCAACAATTACCGGGGGTGGAAGGGAGAAACCGGGCACTTTAGCCCGAAAATGCTCTCGACGCACGTAGGCAGCTTGAAAGGCCCGATCTATTACCTTGCGGGGCCCCCGACAATGGTCGCAGGCGCCTGCCGAACGCTATGTCAGGCTGGCGTGGATCAAGACGATATCCGGACCGAAGAGTTTGCAGGCTATTGAGTGTCACAAGAATATGGGAGCCGCTGATAAGCCAATGCTGCCTTTTCCTCAAATGAAGGGATTCCTCGGCACGGGCGCGACATTCGCGGCGGACCTGAACCTGGTCGTGCAGTTCGTCATGGGAGCAGCACTACTTGTGGGGGGTCTTCTGGCGAAACAAAAGCGCTACGCAGCTCATGGGGTCTGCCAGACGACCGTACAGCTACCGAATTTATTGATCATCGCATTGGTCATGTGGCCCTCATTCCACCAGCAGGTCGGGCCGGTATTCCCCAGAGCATTCCACAAACGCTATTTCACTGTAGCCACAATTCATGGCGCCCTGGGGATGGCGGCTGAACTTCTGGGGCTCTACATCGTTATGGTGGCCGGTACACACCTTCTCCCCCAGCGGCTGTGTTTCAAGCGTTGGAGGCTGTGGATGCGAGTGGAACTCATGCTTTGGTCGGCAGTTCTGTTTAGCCGCCTGTGGACCTACTACGTCTGGTATATCGCACCCTGGTCGTGAGCACGTCGGATTTGCATTTGCCAACGAGGATGATCCGTGAGCGAAAGTGGAGGGAGTGGCAGCGAGGGAAGGCTGGAGTGCGAAGAATCGCATCTGACAAGAAGCAAGAAGAGGGTTGTTAAGGCGACCGATAGAGAGGAGAGTCGATGAACTACGAGGCAGTCTTCAACATCTTTCTGGGGATGCTCGCCCTCGTGGGATGCGTGCTAGTCGTCATATTCTGGATCGTATTCCGAGAAGGAAATACGATCCACCCAATCTACAGATCTCTTGCGAGCCTTGCGAACCCCGATTGCAACGGTGCCGATCCAACAATCACCAATCACACTGGCCCGAAAGAGGCCAGGAGTGAACGGAGAACCTCGTGCGGGTGCTAATTAGGGAAGGTATCCGCACCGGTACCCGGCGTGCGGGCCAACGCCAGTGCGCAAACAGAAGAAATATAAATGAGTAATCCTCGAATCATCGGTATCGGGACAGCAAATCCAGTGCTCAGGCTCACGCAGGAGCAAAGTTTTCACGCGGTCGGTTACCAAAGCGAACGCATTCGTAAGATGTTCCTTAACAGTGACATTGATTACCGCCATTTTTACCTGGAAGGGGACCTCAATCGCGAGGAGAGCTCGGATCAACTGAATCAGCGGTATCTGCGCGGTGCTATGAAAACTGGTTGCCGCGCAATTGTAAATTGCTTGGCGACCGCTGAAAGAACGGTTCAGGACGTGGACTTTCTAGCGGTCTGTACCTGCACCGGCTATGTATGTCCGGATTTGGGCAGCCGCCCGATCGCCCATATGGGGTTCAGGGACAACGTTCCGAGGTCTTCTATCGTGGGTCTCGGCTGTGCAGGCGCGGTCCCCACACTGCAACGTGCGGCTGATTTTGTTCGCGCCGACCCGCGTCGCGTGGCATTGATGGTGACCGTTGAGATCTCGAATCAAACGAACCGGGGCGATTGTTATGTTCACACCTGCTCAGTCGCGTAAGGATGGACTCTACGGTTCAGGGTCCACGGCCGTTCATCATCACAATGTCGAAAGTTGGGGCCGCGCCCAAGACTGGCAGCATGAGCACATCGAGCAGGATGAGCAAACCCGCCATGATGAGTCTGATTTTGCTGTTGCCGTTGCGATCTCCGACTCACGCTCAAGTGGAAATACCGACCGAAGGCTTTCACAGCCCAGAAATTCGTCCGCCACTGTAAGCCTCGGATAACCCCAACAAAACCGCAACACAGAGTATGACTGCCGGGAATAAAAGCATGTGAGCCCGGTTTACATAATTGGCGGCGAAAGAACCGAAGTAGCTCGTTTTTATGATTTCACCGGAAGCGCAGGCAGAACAATCGGAAGCGACCCAGATCCGGCTTATCCTGGATGGCAACGTCGGCGCGTTTTGTGCCCTCGTGACGCTGCACCGACGAGGTCTCTATCTGAAGGCGCTGTCCATCGTGCGTAGTGAAGCCGATGCAGAAGAGGTAGCACAGAACGCCGTCCTTAAGGCCTTCAACAAACTCTCCCAGTTCCGACACGATTCGCAGTTCCGGACTTGGCTGATTAGCATAACGATCAATGAAGCCCGGATGTGG
>DATMOO010000145.1:0-3036 GCA_035568275.1 Candidatus Sulfotelmatobacter sp. | reverse complement strand
ATGCCCAGCTATCAGAAGTTGTTTAACCAGGGCGTCTATGAACTCGAAGATGGCATCCGGGTATTTGCCGGAACGGTCGACGATCCTTTCTATATCGACCTGGGGGCTGCTTTCGATTCCTTCAACTTCCGCATGGGCGTCGGTGGAATCCTGAGCCCTGCCGTAGATGCGGACGACACTCACAACTACGCTCCCGACGCGGTGGCCGGTTTTAACGTCAACTCGATCGTTCTGGAAGTGCCGATCACCATGCTGACCGTGGATGGCAAGCTCCATGGCGCAGGCGAGAAGCAAGCGGTCATCGGCACCTACGGAGAGACCGACCGGCAACGCATTACGGTGCGCCGTCTCAATGGGCAAGTGAACGGTGCCGGCTCATGGCGTCAAGTCAATCGCGAAGGCAATTCCCTAATCAACGAGCTAATCATCGGAACCGGCTCTAAAGACCTGTTCAGCGTTTCCGATCCCAAGGACGATGGCCAGTTCGCCAGCTACTTCCTGGATCCAGTCTTGGCGCATCTCTATTCCTCGATCCTCCACATTCCGGTTCCGCCGGCACCGCGTACCGACTTGCTTCCGCTCGTTCAGTACATGGGTCCGATCTGTCCCGGATGCGGTCCCAAAGATGCTGGCCCGGTCGCTGACCTGCTCCGGCTAAACACGGGTATTCCACCAACTCCGGTGGGGAGCCAGAAGCGTCTCGGCTTCCTCGCGGGCGACTCGGCCGGATTCCCGCAGGGGCGGCGTCCCATCGATGATGTAGTTGACATCGCGTCTCGTGCAGTCGTCGGAATCCTCGCTGACCCGAAAAAGTACGGCGCGGCAGTCGGCGACGGCGTCAACACCAACGAAGTTGGGTATGGAACGACGTTCCCTTACGTCCTTCCTGCGCACAGCGGCCGCGACAGCCACCACACAGGCCCCGGACAGAAGGGCTGCAGTGGTCAACCTGGCGGTATCTGTCCCGTGAAGTAACTCATCGCTCGTGGCCGTTAGCTTAGGCGGGCGGCCACAACTTTTGTTCCAAAGAATGAGGAATCGTATGAAGATACTTGCCGTTCTGGTTCTAGCGCTGACTACTGCGACCTTATCGCAGACTGCACCTTCTTCCGCGCAAGACAAGCCTTCTCCTGCCGAGCAAAGCATGGCTCGCGCCACCCAGTTGATCGAGAAGAATCCGAAGAATTTCGAAGCTTACAACGCCCTCGCCCTGGCGCTTTCGCGACGTGCACGCGAGACCTCGGACGTGAAGTTTTATACCGAAGCGGAAGACACATTGAAGAAGTCGTTCGAAATTTCTCCCGACAACTTCGATGGAGAAAGAATTCAGGTTTGGTTGCTGTTGGGGAAACACGAGTTCGCGGCGGCTCGCGAAGCAGCTCTCAAGCTCAGCAAGAGAATGCCGGATGATGTCATGATCCATGGCTTCCTCGCTGACGCCAACGCTGAACTGGGGAACTACGACGAAGCAGAAAAAGCGGCCCAGCTCATGCTCGACCTGCGTCCCGGTAACCTCCCCGGAATCACGCGCGCCGCCTACTTGCGCGAGATCTTCGGAGATGTGGACGGCGCGCTAGAACTGATGAACATGGCGCTGCAATCAACGGCGCCAAGCGAGCTTGAAGATGCCGCATGGATTCTGACACAAATGGCGCACCTTCAGCTGTCCGTGGGACAAGCAGCCGGCGCCGAGAAGAACCTCCAGCACGCCTTGGTACTCTTCCCCGGGTATCACTATGCTTTGGGCAATCTCGCCAAAGTCAGGATCCAGCAGAAGCGTTATGATGATGCGGTTCAGTTGCTGCAACAGCGTTATCAGGCAGCGCTACACGCCGAAAATCTGTACGACCTTGCGGAAGCGTTGCGGCTTGCTGGCCGTAGCGAAGAAGCAAAAAAGGCTTTTGCCGAGTTCGAGCAGAAATCGCTGTTAGAAACAAATCGTGGGGACAATTCGAATCGTGAGCTGATCTTCTACTATGCCGACTATGCTCACGATCCGCTAAAAGCGCTGGAAGTCGCCAAGCGGGAGTTCTCGCGGCGTCACGATGTCTACACCCTGGATTCCTATGCGTGGGCCCTTCATGTGAACGGCCAGGACCATGAGGCACGCAGGCAGATCGAAGCGGCACTGGCAGTCGGCATACGCGATGCCGGGCTAACAAGGCATGCTGGCGAAATTGCGCTGGAGGAGGGCGACCGCACTGCCGCGGAGAACTATCTGAAGCAAGCGGCAGATCTTAACACGATTGATTCGGAACGGGCACGGACAGTTCTCACCAGCTTGTCAGTCTCGGCGGCATCCCGGTAGCGCGCTGTGTTGAGAGCAAGTAGAGAGAGAACCTGACGAGAAGCACCATGGCCAGTAACAAAAACCCGATCACGAGCGTTCGGATGCTCTCGCGAAATTTTCACTTCGCCCTCGCGCTATGCTTCCTCGTTTTGTTGGGGCCTGCAGCGGTTGCTGCCAGCAATATCTCCGGAAATCTAACTGACCCCCAAGGAAGCGTCGTCATCGGAGGAACGGTCCGTCTATCCCGGTGGACAGGCTCCTCTTGTCGTGAAACCCAGACGGACAGCCAAGGTCGTTTCTTCTTTACCAATCTCGATGCCGGAGACTACCGTCTCACCGCGGAGTATCCGGGCTTCGCCGCGGTCACGCGAACCATCGCGCTCTCCGATGGCAATTGGAAGGAGGACATCCGGTTTTCGGGTCTTGCACCGCAAAGCGAATCGCTCACCGTGACGGCAGACGTAAACGACGCCAGCGTGCTTGCTCCTGACCCTGCACTGCGAGTGTTTGTTCGCCATGATCTGCTGGATACAAATCCTGGCCGTCCCGGGCCGCCAGTCTCGATTCCCGGGTACCCGATAGAAACCGCTTCCAGCGGCATAAAAGCGCCGCAATACTTTGCTCCGGGAGTGGCCGGCGATCATGGCGAACCGATCGCGCAGTTTATTGCCGTAGGCGGCTATCTGGTTCCCAACAATTTGTCTGCAAATGCCCACGGCAACGGTTACGCCGATCCAAACATCTTT
>DATMOO010000144.1:0-71623 GCA_035568275.1 Candidatus Sulfotelmatobacter sp. | reverse complement strand
GTGATCCACGCCGGAACCAGGACACGAAATGGGGAACGCACGCGGGCGCGCCAGTGGTGCGCGCGCGGATGCACCATCAGCCAGAATGAGGGGATGGTGGAATAAAGAACACAAGCGACCCAACCCAGCGTGCGAACGAACTGCATGTGTTGATTCTAGCTTGTGTAGGGGCGGACGCCTCGTCCACCCCGCGAGCGAAGCGAGCGTGCTGCGGCTTCGAATCGTGCCCACATCTTGCCGCTCCCCAGATCTCGCGTGCCGAGCGCGTGGGTCGCTAAGGCAGTTCATTCCCTCCAGGTGCCTTCATTGCGCTTCGCGCAACGCCGGACGAAGCGTCCGGAGCTACACGAACTCACAGGTAACTACCCGATTCCCCGAACTGCTGCCATACTGTGAGAATGGGGCGTACTTTCCTCAACGAAAATTGGCTTCCGAAGTCTGTCCTCTTCCTGAGGACTTACGACCGTCCCAAGTTTCTGCTCGACCTTGTCGCCGGAGTCACCGTCGGACTGGTCGCGTTGCCGCTGGCCATGGCCTTTGCCATAGCCTCGGGGCTCACGCCGCAGGCGGGTATTTACTGCGCCATCGTCACCGGCTTCCTCATTTCTGCGCTCGGCGGCTCCAAGACGCAGATTGGCGGACCGACGGGCGCGTTCGTGGTTGTCGTAGCGGGAATCGTTGCAGCGCACGGCGTCGACGGACTGTTCATGTGCACCGTCATGGCGGGTGTGCTGCTCGTCATCATGGGAGTGACGGGCCTCGGCACGGCGGTGAAATTCATCCCTCGGCCGGTCGTAATCGGATTTACCAATGGAATCGCCGTGCTCATCGCCAGCACACAGGTGAAGGATTTCTTTGGACTGCATCTCGACAAGGTTCCCAGCGTGTTCTGGCTGCGCATGGAGGAGCTGGCGCGCAGCTTCCACACACTGTCGTTCGAGGCTACCGCGCTGGCAGTGTTCACACTGCTGACGCTGATCATCTGCCGCAGCCTTTCGGCGCGCATTCCCGGTCCGATTGTTGCGCTGTTGCTTGCGACATCTTCCGTATATTTCTTCAAGCTTCCGGTAGAGACGATTGGCACGAAATTCGGCGGAATCCCCGGTGGGCTGCCGCACCTGCAGATTCCGAAGTTTCACTCCGACCTGATTCATGGATTGCTTGGGCCGGCATTTACGGTGGCAATGCTCGGCGCTATTGAATCGTTGATGTCGGCCGTCGTGTCGGACCGCATGAGCAACGACCGGCACAATCCGAATGTTGAATTGGTAGCGCAGGGCGTGGCCAACGTGTTCTCGCCCATGTTCGGAGGATTGCCAGCTACCGGAGCCATCGCACGCACTGCCACAAACATCCGCTCTGGTGCGCAGTCGCCGGTGGCTGGCATCATTCATGCGCTGACCCTGCTCTGCATCCTGCTGTTCGCGGCGCCGCTGGTCAGCTATGTGCCCATGGCGGCTTTGGCGGGGATCCTGATGATGGTTGCGTACAACATGGGCGAATGGCTGGAGATTCCGCAACTGCTTAAGTTGACCAAGACCGATATCAGCATATGGCTGGTGACGTTTGCCCTGACCGTATTCGCCGATCTGACTGTCGCGGTCGAAGCGGGAATGATCCTGGCGGCGCTGCTCTTCATCAGCCGTGTGGCTTCGACTACCACCGTCTCGCAGGTCACCGATGACTATGTTGAAGACGGACGCGTGCACATTTTGCAGGATAAAGACATCCCGTATTACGCGACGATCTTCCGCATTCACGGGCCATTCCTGTTTGGCGCGACGGACAAGATCTCTGTAGTGACGGAGCATCCGCATACGCTTCCGCCGGTCGTGATCTTGCGCCTGCGCAACATGACCGCACTCGACGCTACCGGGCTGTTTGCGCTGGAAGAAGCGGCGAAGGCGCTCCATGCAAGCAAGCGTACGTTGATTCTGTGCGGGGCCCGCGAGCAGCCATCGCAACTCATCCATCAAGCTGAATTCGCGGAAGTCATCGGCGAAGAGAATATTTGCGACAATGTGCAGGAAGCGCTCGGGCGGGCAGAGGAAGTTTACGAGCGGCTGGAAGCGAAGAGCGCCCGGGCCTCGTCGTAAAGGATCATTTTGCAAATGATTGTGTAGGGGCGGACGCCTTCGGCCGCCCTGCCGAGCGAAGCGACGCGTCTCGAACCCGTAAGTCGCCGCATCTGTTCGCTCACTACCAGCCGTCCTCATTGCGCGCTTTGCGCGCAACCCCGGACGAGGCGTCCGGGGCTACATGAATCTAGAAGCGGAATACGTACGACGCCTTCACGAAAAACTGCCTGCCATCGTTGATGTAGCCATTGCGAGTGGTCAGGATCGCGCCGGTAACGGGATCGACCGCAAGGTTCCGATCCAGGTTCCCCAGATCGCTGTTGTAACCCACATAGATCGCTGTCCCCGGATGGATGAGGTAGGTGATCAGGAAATCAGTATTGAAGTTCTTGGTGGGGGACAACGAACTGATATCCGGATTCGACAACACCGCGTTGTACTGGAGAATCAGGCGGACGGACAGATTACGCGTGAACTGATAGTTCCACTTGCTGCGGATGATGTGATTTGTGACGGCGGTGAGGTGAGTATCGCGTTCGCGGATGTGTTCGATCAGGTAGGCGTTGTCGATGCGCAAACGTCCGGCTGCATGGAAAGTCAGAGTGAAATTGCCTTGGTCCTCGTGTCCGATCGTGGGGGCCTGGTTCGCGGCAGGATTGAAGTTCACTCCGACGCCGGAAACAAAGAATGCGGTCAGGTCGAATTCCTTGAACCAGCTCGTCCCGGCATCAATTCCCCAAAATGGTTGCGGATAGGCAGTCACCCGCGAGAGCGTGCTGTAATCGATGGGGCGCAGGCGCACGTCGTCGTATCCGTAGGGATGAAAGTTGACGTAGGTCCCGCGCGTCATGTCCACGCGAAATCCAGGGTAGGCAAAGTAATCGAGAGCCGTGCCGCTGTGGTCCCAGATATTGAACATCTGAAGCGTCGGTCCATACGAGATGAGGAACTTACCCTCCGGCCGCCAATAGTAGCTGGCTTTGAGGAGTTGCTCCCGAAGGTCGACCCGGTTCACGAATCCGGTCTGGGTTTCGAAGTTGGGGCTGAAATCGAGGTATTGCGACTGCAAGTTGAGCTTGCGTCCGCTTCGTTCGAGATCGAGTGTGTAGCCGAGCCCGTCCAGGGGCGGCGTTCCCGCGATGATGTCATGGGTGGAGCTGCTCACCGCCTGGCCCTGTAACCGCCAGTGCTGATCGAGCTTTACATTTGCGTCGATGCCTCCAACGCGGTTGTATCCACCGGCGAATTCGCGGTCGGTGTAGATCGCCCCTATGGTGGATTGATCCAGAATGTCGCGGCTCACGCGCGCAATGGTGTAGGTTGCACGGTCGCCGGCGTGAGAATCGTTCAGAGGCAGAGTCTCTCCGGGAGCTCGATCATCACTGGCGAGAACTCCTAGTGCCCATGGACCCGTCTTGCCAGTCAGACGCAAGCCAAATTCCGGATGCCCTATGTTGCGAGTGAAGACCAGGTCGATCGGGCTGGTGAAGTAGTTGCTGTTCTCGAGGAAGAAGGGGCGCTTCTCTGGGAAGAAGACAGCAAAGCGCTGGTTAACGGTGATCTGCGGCTGGTCGGATTCGATCTGGCTGAAATCGGGGTTGATGGTGGCATCAAGCACAAAGCTGTCATGCAGGATGAACTTCGCGTCCAGCCCCACTTCCGGCTGCAACGTACGGTTTGCGAAGATCGGATGCGTAGAATCGCGGTCATCGATGTCGCGGAACCCGCGCAGTAGTCCATAGGGGATCAGTTGAATGTTGCGAGCCGGCGAGATGTGATCGATACCGGTTGCGGTCGCAGCCTGATTGAAGCGCCCCTGGATACGATTCGAGATGCGTGGCCAAAACAGGTTTTCGTTGGTGCGCGGAATACTACGGTTGAGAATGATTCGCCACTGCTGAAGATCCGCTTTCGGAAAGCGCAGGCTCTTGAACGGGATCGTCATCAGCAACATGTAACCCTGGCTGGTGAGACGGCCCTCGGAGTTCCACACGGTGTCGAATGATTGATCGAAACCGCTGTAATCGGCAGGAAGTCCATTGCCGATCGCACCTTCGGTCCAGAGCGCGTCCCACTGGATGCCCAGGGGATTGGCTGCGAAAGCGTATCCGCGGCGGGCGTCGTTGAAGGTGTCGATCATGATCTCGGCGGAGTCGTCGGAGAAGATATCTTCGCGCCGAGTCATGCGGGCGCGAATCTTGTCAGGCTCCTTGTCCCAGCAGATGAAGACGACATAAAGGTTGTGGTCGTCGTAGGCGAGATATACGTCGGTGTCTTGCGTGGGCGGCGCACCGTCGGCCGGTTCGCGGGCGATAAAGCCGGAGACCTTCAACATGCTTTCGGACACTCCGCCGGCAGGCCGCATGGCCTCGAAATCGGCGAGCCTGGGCGGGTGCTCGACGCGGGGAATCTGTATTGCTGGCGGCGCGGCGTAACCAAAGGGCACAAAGAGCAGGAGCGATGTCGCAACCCGGGTTAACCTTGATCTGAAATTGTCTCTGATCACGAGGACGAAGAGCATTGTAGACGAGGGACGGACAACCGCGAGGATCCAAGGTAATGCAATCTCGCGAACGCCCGAGCGCCGTCGCTGATTTTGACGTGTACGCCGCGAAATTGATAGCAACTCCGCACCAGGCTCGCCCGCCAGTGGAGCGCACTCGCCGCGACTGGGCTTGATCCTCTAGACTGTCAGTGAGGGCCGCTCTCCTCCGATGATCATCAACCACGCCGAACGCGCGCATAACCATAACTGGGAACTCGACCCCGTCATCCGGTCGCTGCTGGATACCGACTTCTACAAACTGCTGATGCTGCAGTTCATCTGGAAACATTTTCCCAAGACGCAGGTGGAGTTCTCGCTCTTCAACCGCCACCCCGCGGTCCGTATCGCCGACATCATTAATATCGAGGAGTTCAAGGTCCAGTTGCAGCATGTGCGCGGACTGCACTTCCGCAAATCGGAACTGGTGTGGCTGGCTGGCAACACGTTCTACGGGCGGCGCGGAATTTTCGAGCCTGGCTTCCTGGAGTGGCTGGAGAAGGACTTTCGTTTATCCGACTACCAGTTCCGCGTGCGCGACGGCCAGATCCAACTGATGTTTGAAGGACCATGGACCGCGACCACCATGTGGGAACTGTATGCGTTGGCGATTCTCGACGAGTTGAAGACACGCGCGCAATTGAAGACACTGAGCGAATTCGGCCTCGACATTCTTTACGCGCGGGGGAAGACGAAGTTGTGGGGCAAGATTGAGCGCCTCCGCGGCGTGCCGGGATTGAGCGTCGCTGACTTCGGAACCCGCAGGCGGCATAGCTTTCTGTGGCAGGAATACGTTGTAGTAGCGATGGCAGCCAATCTCGGCGACAATTTCATCGGCACCTCGAACGCTTTTCTTGCCCACAAGCACGATCTGGAAGCGATCGGAACGAACGCCCATGAAATTCCGATGGTCATGGCAGCGCTGGCGAAAGACGATGTCGAGTTGAAAGCATCGCAATACAAGATGCTCGAACTCTGGCAGCAGACATATGAGGGAGCGTTGCGGGTCATGCTTCCCGACACGTTTGGAACCACCCAGTTTCTGGCCCATGCGCCGGATTGGGTTGCGGACTGGACCGGGCAGCGCGTCGATAGTAAAGATCCCTACATTGCGGGCGATGAGTATATCGAATGGCTCAAGGCGCGAGGACTCGATCCGAGCGAGAAACTCCTTATCGCGTCCGACACACTCGATGTCGACACCATCCTGGGGCTGCATGCATATTTCGCCGGAACGATAGCGAAGGGCGGCGTTCCCGGCGATTTTCGCAATGCCGCCGATTTTTATGATCGGAATAAATGGACGGCGGAACAGAGGATCCGTTTCAGCGCGGGCTGGGGAACTTTGCTGACCAACGATTTTCGCGGATGTAACCCCAACGACGGCGGTGGATTTGATCCGATCGGTCTCATCTGTAAAGTGTCGAGCGTCGAAGGCCGGCCGGCGGTGAAGCTCTCAGACAATTACTCAAAAGCGTTAGGGCCACCTTCGGAGATTGAGCGTTACCGAAAAGTGTTCGGGACGGCCGGGATCGCGAATGTTCCGCTGGTAGCGTGAGCCGACATATAGCCCCGGACGCCTCGTCCGGGGTTGCGCGCAAAGCGCGCAATGACGACTGCAGGTGAGGGGGGAAGGTGCGTGCAGTTCCACGGCGCCTGCACGCTCGCTTCGCTCGCGGGGCGGACGAAGGCGTCCGCCGCCACACGAACTCTCGTTACCACGTCTAATCCATTCTGTGTCACATTAGACGTTCATGCCTCCGATTGCCGAATCCAGGGCGGGACGCGCCGCCTTTTCCCATCCAGGATTCTTGCTCTTCCAGATTGCGCGATTTCTCATTGTGTCCGCCGTCGAGATGCAGGCGGTTGCAGTGGGTTGGCAGGTTTATGAGATCACAAAGCGGCCGCTCGATCTTGGATATGTGGGGTTGGCACAGTTTCTGCCTGGGATATTGCTGTTCCCGATCTCCGGACACGCCTCGGACCGGTTTGAGCGGCGCAATGTGCTCTCGGCGTGCTATGCGGGATATGCCTTGTGCTTCGCCCTGTTGCTGGCTCTGAGCTGGCGTGGCGTCCCGTCCATTGCGCCGATCTACGTCGTTTTGGTGATGATCGGAATCGTGCGGTCTTTCAACGGGCCCGCCAGCCGGTCGATCCTGCCGCAGCTTGTGCCGCAGGAGCATTTCGCGAATGCCGTTGCCTGGAACGCGACGATTTTTCAGGCTTCGACCGTCCTCGGTCCATCATTTGGGGGAATTGTCTACGCGGCGTTCCGCGGACCCTCCGCGGTTTATGGGATTGCCATGGTTACGGCCATAGGGGCGACTGTTACTACGTTCCGTATCAAGCCGGAAGTAAAAGCGCGTCCTCGAGAGCCCCTGAATTTGAAGACTCTGTTTGCAGGCTTGCATTTCATCCGCAACAACAAGCTGATTCTGGGTGCGATCTCGCTGGATTTATTTGCGGTTATGCTGGGCGGCGCCGTGGCGCTCCTCCCGGTTTACGCGCGGGAGATTCTGCATACCGGGCCGTGGGGGCTTGGTTTGCTGAGGACTGCGCCTGGAGTGGGCGCGGCACTGATGGCGATTCTGCTGGCGCATTGGCCATTGCGCGGAAACTCGGGACCGAAACTACTTTGGGCCGTCGCCGGATTCGGGGTGTTTACGATCATCTTTGGACTGTCGCGCAGCCTCATCGTTTCTCTGATCGCGCTGGTGCTGCTTGGAGCGAGCGACATGATCAGCGTCATTATTCGCGCGACTTTGACACTGCTGGCTACGCCCGACCAGATGCGGGGCAGAGTGACTGCTGTGGACATGATCTTTATCGGCACCTCGAATGAATTTGGGCAATTCGAATCGGGAGTGACGGCACAATGGTTTGGAACCGTGCCGGCAGTCGTGCTGGGAGGAGTGGGAACCTTGTTGGTCGTTACTTTGTGGGCCTGGTGGTTTCCGGATCTTCGACGGGCCGGCGAGTTGCATTCCATTACCACCGATGCGCAATCGACAACCGCTGACCCTGCCTAAGAGCTTCACCACAGAGGACACGGAGGAGCACAGAGGAAACCTCTAACCCGCCTTCATGCCGTAGAATGTGCGTTTCATTCCGCGACGAGGAATCGGATTGATCGAACGCTACTTCCGTCTCAAGGAAAATCAGACCACGGTTCGCGCAGAGTTTCTGGGCGGACTGACGACCTTCATCACGATGGCTTACATCGTGGTGGTGAACCCGCAGATTCTCTCGAAGGCCGGGATGCCGGTCGAGGGAGTCGTGTTCGCCACTTGTATTTCGGCTGCGGTGGCGACGCTGGTGATGGGGCTCTACGCCAATTATCCGATCGCCCTCGCGCCAGGCATGTCGCTGAATGCCTACTTCACCTATTCGGTGTGCCTGGGGATGCATGTGCCCTGGCAGACAGCGCTAGGCGTGATTTTCTTCTCGGGCGTGTTCTTTCTGATTCTGACCGTCAGCCGCGTGCGCGAGAAGATCGTGAACGGGATCCCAGACTGTCTGAAACACTCAACCGCAGGCGGGATCGGCATGTTCATCGCCTTCGTCGGACTGCGGAATGCAAATCTGGTTGTAGCGAATCCCGCAACATTCGTCAGCCTGGGCAGCTTTGGAAACCACGAAGCGCAGCTGGCGTGCGTGGGCCTTGCCATCATACTGATCCTGATGACCCGAAAAGTGACGGGTGCGATTCTGATTGGCGTTGTCGCTACCACCTTGCTCGGCATCTTCCGCGGGATGGCAACCTGGCCGGCACATATTATTTCCATGCCGCATCCGTCGGCAACCTGGCTGAAACTGGATTTGCGAGGAGCGCTGCACCTGGGCTTGCTCGAGATCGTCTTCGTTTTCCTTTTTGTCGATCTGTTTGACAACGTGGGCACGCTGCTCGGAGTCTGCGAGCAGGCTGGGTTTGTGAAGGATGGGAAGATTCCACGGGTTGGGCGAGCGCTGGTGTCGGACGCGATAGGCACCGTTTTCGGTGCACTCACCGGAACTTCGACGGTGACCAGCTACATCGAGAGCGCGGCGGGAGTGGCTGCTGGTGCGCGGACCGGGTTGAGTAACGTCTTCGTGGCCGGACTATTTCTTTTAGCGGTTTTCTTCACTCCGCTGGCGACGGCGATTCCGGGATACGCGACTGCGCCGGCTTTGATCGTGGTGGGTGCGCTGATGACCGAATCGATTGGGCGCGTGGTTTGGTCCGATTTCACCGACGCGATTCCTGCATTCGTGACCCTGCTGGCGACTCCGCTCACGTTTAGTATTGCTACCGGACTCAGCATGGGATTGATTTCTTATACGTTGGTGAAAGTGGCGGCTGGAAGATTTCGCGAGGTGAGTCCGGTGATCTGGATTCTGACTTTGCTCTTCATCTTCCGGTACGCTTATCTTGCTGCGGAATAAAACCTTCAACCACTAAGGACACCCTTCGACTTCGCTCAGGGCAGGCTAAGGTACACGAAGGAAACCTTACGGCACATTCACTGTGACCATGGTCGTTGTGCGGCCGTATTGGTTCGTGGCATAGAGCGTATAGGTCGTGGTTGCGGTTGGATTCACCGTCACGCTTGTGTCGCGAACGGCACCTGGACCCGGGGAAACGATGACGTAATCCGCGCTGCCTGCGGTCCATGACAGGATCACGTTTCCTCCCGAGGAAACGTGAGTCGGCGAAGCCGTGAAACTGCTGATGGTCGGTGCGGCGCCGGTGGGATAGTTCGCGCTGGTGTAGATAGGATTCATCTGCACGACTTCGAAGGCCGATGCGGGGACCGTCTTGAGAGAATCGAGATCGGAGCCCCAACGGCTGTCGGATGCTCCCGTCACGAATAGCGAACTTCCGTTGTCGGCCAGGATCAATCCGTAATGCTTCATGGTGGTGAGGATGACCTGCATCTGCGACGAGAATCCTGAGATGTCATAACTGGACTTCAGTCGCAGGCGCATGCCCATCGGCGGCGCGCTCGCGTCACTGGTGTTTGCGGCCCAATGCGAGGCGGGCGGAATGAAGGCAGCGCGCGTTTTCGGCAAAGTAAAACGGAAGGCATGTTGAATTTTTCCAGAAGCGACTTCGTCATATCGCACCAGGCCAGGGAAGATTGGCAGGCCGGCGGCATCAGCGGATGTCCATGTGTAAGGACGCTGCTCGTCGGAAAGCAGATCCCAGACCGCGGTCGAATCGGCGTTCCAGCTTCCGTCCCCGTTCACGGAGGAATTGTAGAGTTCGTACAGAAAGCAGTTGCCGTTGTCGAGCACGAGCACGTGGCGATCGCCGGTACTAGATGATCCGCCTTCCATCGGAGCATTGGCGGGAACCGGCATCGGGCCCGGGTCGCTTTCATCGCCGTAGGCCTGAAGATTCGCTTTGACCAGCGACTGGCTTCCGTTGACCACGACGTAGGGAATGCCGTAGGTGGGATCAGTGCCCCAGTCCGGATGTACGTTCACGGAGCCCACCCAGTTCGTGATGATCGCGCCGGAATTCGGATCGACTGGGGCGGATGAAATGTCGGTGTTCCACAGATTGCTGCTGGTGAACGGCACAAACCCGTGGAGACTCGCCGTCTGTCCCGTGGACATCCCATTGCAGGCGAGATTCCCGCCGCCGGTTCCTCCGCCATTCCTGCCGCCGCCACCACCATTTCCTCCGCTGCCGGATTGATTTGAGACGCCTGAGCAAGCGGTGAAAGACACGAGGGCTGTCGCGACGGAGATGAAAACAACAATCCGGAGCGCTGCGCGGGACTTACGCATGAGGACATTGTCCGGGAATCGCTGGGCCTTCAAAAGAGGCCGTTCGGACATGTCCTGATTCGAAGACTTTCAGCAATCGCCTGGGCACGTCATGCGCGGGCAAGCTGCCCGCGTCACAACTGGCGGGACACCGGCGCTACTTTGTCTTCAGCATGGTTTTGGCTGCTCCCATGTTGTCGTACTTGTCGTAGGCGCGCACGACGACCACGTGTTCTCCCGCTGCGTCTTTCGTGGAATCGAGTGTGACCTTGAAGTCGTAATCTTCGCTCTTCGAGTCGGACAACTGCCCCACCGGTTCCACATACTTCCACTCGCCGGCGTCCACAGAGAATTCCGCGCGCTTTATGGCGGAGAATCCATCCTCAGCCCGGAAATGGACGTGAATCTGTCCGCCCTCCAAGGAGGCAGTGAGGTTTTCGATGCGCGGAGGCGTGGTATCTGCTTCAAAGCGGCGGCTCTCGCGCGAATCGGAAAGCGCGTCACCGGGAGAATGCGACGGGGCATCGGAGGCGACAACCTTCATCGTGTAGCCGCCATCGGGAAGCAGGCTGGCATCGAAGGAATAGGCCTTATCGGTGATGTTGTCTTTCAACAGCAGCCAGCGGGATTCTCCGTCGCCTCGATAGTAGACGGAATAGACGAGTTGATCGTCGTTGTCGTCGTGTGCGGTCCACTTCACGCCGATCGCGTCCTTATCGTGAGTGCTTGGCACGGGCGATTCAAAGTGGATGCCGGAAGAGCCGATCACATCCGTGCTGGCGTTAAGCGAGGTTTTCGGAAGCGGCTGGTAGCGCACTCCAATCTGCACCGAAACGTCGTCAATCTCCGGCGCAATGTTTTTCGGCAAATAGTTCACGGTCACAGAATCGACCGAGGGCTTTGCGCCTCCGTCGTGCAGAACCGCCTTCCACTGCGTGTATCGTGCCGCCGGGATGTTCAACTCCACGCCCTTGCTCAGGTCGACTTGCTTCCATGGACTCCAGTTGCGGTCCGGGTTGTCGACATTGCCGCTGCGGGCCAGGAGATCGACATTTGCTGATCCGCGGAACTCGGCGCGTCCCCAGCGCGAAAAGATCTTGGCATCGAAGACATCACTTTCGTAGGAGCCTTCCTTCTCCGAGGCGGGTCCAAGTACGAAGATCTTGCCCAGATTGCTGGTGGCGGCGTAGAGTCCACCACTCGGAGCCTTGGCAAATCCGGTAACCTGCGAGGCTGGCGCCTTCAGCAGGTCGGAGTAGTCATCGGGGCCATCAATCGCAAAGACATGCCCACGGTTTCCAGTGCCAGCCAGCAGCTTATTGTGCGAATCGAAAGCAAGGGCGTAGACAATGTCTTCACGGGAAGCCCAGATACGCAGAGGCGATCCGTCTGATCCGATCCGGTAAACGTCGGAACCACCGGTTGCGCCTGCGCCGGGAATCGGAAACGTGGTGATCGACCCGGGAGTGGGAACCGTCACCATACCGGGGGTCTGAGCGCCCGGCATGGCGCCAGGGTTTTGTCCCATCGTGATCATCATCGAAGGGTTGCCCGGTGCTCCTCCCATCCCGGGGCGCTTTTCACCGACCCCTGCGGCATAGATATTGCCGTCGTGGTCGAGGGCCAGCGCCGTGATTTCCTTCTTCGGCGCGCTGTAGAGAACAAATCCTTCCCCGGCAGGAGAAATTCGGTAAACCAATCCGCTGCCGTCCGTCCCCGCGATCAGGTTTCCTTGAGCATCCAGGGTGAGAGCGCGGATGTGGGTTTCATCACTCTTGAAGAAGAGCGAGTGCTCCCCCTTCGGAGTCACCTTGTAGATTTCGCCGCGATCGCCGGTGCCGACGTAGAGATTTCCAGACTTGTCGAGAGCCAGGTCCCAGATGTACTTCGTGCCGGGCGCGAAATACTCGGAAGAAGACCAGGAAGAATCGACTGCGGGCTTGGCAGGATCTTTCGGCGCGTTGTCGGCGGATTTATTCTCAGACTTTTGTTCGGACTTGGAGGGTTCGCTCTTTTCTCCGGGCTTGTGCTCGATCTTGTACACCTTGCCGTCAGGCGCAGTGGCGGCATAAATTACGCCACCTGGGGCGACTCGGAGCGCCTGCACCTGGAGTTCCTGCGGCTGGAAGATGATGGTCGACTTGCCGTCGGGAGTGATGCGGTATACCCGCGCGGGAGAACCGGTGGCAGCATAGATGTTTCCCGCATCGTCGGCAGCGACGGCCCAGATGTAGGTGGAGGGCGTGGTGTAGAGCAGCTTGAACGAGGGCGCCAGCTCCAGTCCGCCGGAACTGCGGATGGCTACTCCGTTGGCCGTCCCTTTCACCAGATCCTCAAACTTCGACTGCTCCCACGTGCGCGTGCCTTCGGCAAAGGCGGGACGGGAAACCGAGGTGATGGCGAAGGAAAGAAAGAAAAAAACAAAAACGTAGCGTGGGATCCTGAGCGTGGTGTGTAATGTCATATCTCGATTGGGTAATCCGGAACCTCGGATTGCGATAGCTTTCTGCAATGCCCGGAAACCTCAGGTTAACACGCAAAAGGCCCGTATTGCTGCGGCCGCAGTCGAATTCCGCAGGGCAGCTTCACACCCAGTAGGACATGGGTGTCGGCATTGTCAGCGGCTTTTCTCGGCGATCTCTGCGGTCAAAAAGGAAAGCCCAACCGCAGAGAACGCTGAGGACTTCGCAGAGGACGCTGAGAAAACCTGTAAGTCAGGGCGTGATATCGTAGTTTTTTATGCATTCCGCGCGGCAAAAGCTGCTCACCACACTCGCCCACAAGTCTTTTCAACTGGGTGAGTTCAAACTTTCCTCTGGCGGGACGAGCGATTACTACATCGACTGCCGCACCACCACGCTCGATGCGAAGGGGTCGCGGCTGACTGGGGAAGTATTCCTGGAGGAAATCCGGAACCGTGGATGGAAGGCCCAGGCCATCGGCGGGCTGACGATGGGCGCCGACCCGATTGTCGTCGCGGTTTCGGTGGTGAGCGGGGAACTCAACGGATTCCTGGTGCGCAAGGCTGACAAGCAGCACGGTACGGGACAGCGCATCGAGGGTTTCCGACAAAAGGGCGCGCGTGTGGTCATCGTGGACGATGTCTGCACGACTGGAGCTTCGACGATTCAAGCGATCGAGGCGGCGCGCGAATTTGGATTTGACCTCGTCGGCGTGATGTGCCTTGTGGAGCGGGAAGAGGCGAAGGGGCGTCCCAGCGTGGAGAAGGCTGCGGCGCCGGCTCCGTTCGTTACCATATTCACGGCGAACGACGTGCGCACCGAACATGTAGCGCAGACTGACGACACTGAGCCGAGCATCTTCGCGGTTGCGGCCAGCTGCGAGATCTGTGGAAGGCCGGCGGTGACCAACAACCCGAGAAGCCGGTGCGAAGCGCATAAACCGTCGTAGAGACGTAGCTTGCTACGTCTTGCTGGCGGCACCCATCGTGGCCAGAGAGACGTTGCAAGCAACGTCTCTACAGAAAATATGATTCAAACTCTCGAATGGACCGATAAGGGCGTTCGCTTCATTGACCAGAGGAAGCTGCCGACCGAAGAAGTGTACGTAACCTGCAAAACCCACGAGCAGGTGGCCGACGTGATCCGCAACATGGTAGTGCGCGGAGCGCCCGCGATTGGCGTGGCTGCCGCCATGGGGGTCGCGCTCGGCGTGAACAATTCCAAGGCTGAGACTACGGGCGATCTGAAGCGTGACTTCGACGCCATATGCGATCTGATCAGTAAGACTCGGCCGACTGCAGTGAATCTCTTCTGGGCGATACGGCGGATGCAAGAGAAGTTTGAGCGCATCCGCATACGCCCGATTCCGCAGATCAAGCGCGACCTCATCGAAGAAGCGCAGCGCATGCACGCCGAGGATATCGCCGCCAACCAGGCCATGGGACGACATGGCGCCACGCTCATGCCGAGTGACGGTGGAGTGCTCACGCACTGCAATGCCGGAGCACTAGCGACAGCAGGATATGGCACAGCGCTGGGAGTGATCCGAGCGGCCGTCGAGCAGGGGAAAAAGATTCACGTCTACGCCGACGAGACCCGTCCGTTTCTGCAAGGCTCTCGCCTTACCGCATGGGAGTTGATGAAGGACGGAATCCCGACGACGGTGATCTCCGACAACATGGCTGGCGCGATGATGAAGCAGGGGAAGATCGGCGCCATCGTGGTGGGCGCGGATCGCATCGCGGCCAACGGTGACGTGGCGAACAAGATCGGGACGTACACGGTTGCGATCCTTGCCAAAGAGCACGGAATTCCCTTCTACGTCGCGGCTCCGATCTCGACTGTGGATATGGCGTGCCCCGACGGAGACGGAATTCCCATCGAGCAACGGAATGGCAAAGAAGTGACGCACATCGCCGGCAAGCAGATGGTGCCCGACGGCGTGGCAGTCGAGAACCCTGCCTTTGACGTGACTCCGGCGAAGTACGTGGCGGCCATCATTACCGAGAGAGGTGTGGCCCGCGCGCCTTACGAAGAGTCGCTGCGGCGGCTGGCTGGTCAGGAAACAGCGGTGCAGAAGTAAGAATTGCAGATTGCCGATTTCAGATTGCAGATTGCAGATTGCAGATTGCAGAAGATTCCCTCGATTCGGTTTCAATCTGCAATCTAAAATCTTCAATCTGCAATTGCTTTGTAAACGGTTGTAAATCCTTGAAAAACTTTGGTCACCTCCGCTACTTATTTTCCGGGTTCGGGTTGAATCAAGCGTCAAGTCACACGTGCTAGTCTGAGCCAAGAATCTGGCTTTCTGGGCCAAAGCTTTTCAGGGGGATGTCATGTCGCTACGCACTCGTCTCATTCTGCCCGTAATCCTTTCATCGCTCGCAGCCCTGGCAGGCTGCGGAAGTGGAACCAGCAATCCCGTCGTCACGCCGCCTCCCAGCGGCGGTTTCAGCAACAGCAACCTCAGCGGAACGTATGTGTTTTCTGTCACGGGAACTGATACGTCGGGCAACTTTGTAACCATGGTGGGAACTTTCGTTTCCGACGGTAAGGGCAACATCAGCAGCACCGGCGGCGTAATCGACGTGAACGGATCGGCAGGCGTTGTGGCCGCTGAAGCGGCCATCACCTCAGGCACCTATAGCGTCGGTTCTGACGGGCGGCCGACTGGAAGCTCTAGCGCTCCAACCGGTCTTCTCACGCTACAGGCCGGTGGAAATACATACACGTTCGACTTCGTACTCACCTCAAGTGAGCATGGTTTAATCACCGAGTTCGACACCTTTGGAAGCGCTAGCGGAACGCTTGACCTGCAAAGCAGCGTCGCACAATCCGATATTGATGGAAAATCGTTCGCGTTCAATTTCACAGGCTCTTCTGGCTCTGCCAACTTGCTGTGCGGTTTCAATTTCGGAACTGCCGTTTCGGCCCCGCTCGCAACCGTGGGAGCATTCACCCTCGACTCGAATGGCAACATCTCGAGCGGACTTGAAGATTTCAATAACAACTGCGTTTGGACCGGTCCTCCGAATCTCTCCGTCAGTGGAGGATCGGTCGCACTCGGATCTCCCTTCGGCACGGCATCCATCGCGTCCGCCAGTGGCGGCACTACGACCACCTACTCCTATGATGTCTTCCCGATCGATGCCACGCATTTGAAATTCATCGAGATGGATGCAAATGCGGTCACGGTCGGAGATGCATTTACGCAGCAATCGTCCATCCCCAGCGGCAACAATGTCTTCACAGTTGCGGGCTTCGACAATAGTCCTACCGTCGGCGGAGCATTCACAGCGGCGGGTATCTTCAACACCGACGGGGCCGGGACAATCACTTCGAGTTCCGTGGAAGACATCAACGATTCCTTTGTAGCCAGCACGGTGACGAACATCACTGGCACTTATTCGGCAGTCACTGCCGGGCGGGCACAGATCTCCTTGAGCACCTTTGTGAACGGCAATAACGGAGCTGGGTGCAACGGATGTCTTTTTGCGGCCTATCCGTCGAGCGGTGGCTTACAGTTGGTCGAGATCGACGGCCTCGGAACCACGAACGGCGTGGCGTACCCGCAAGCTGCCAGTCCGGCTCTGGCCTCAGGAGAGGGTTACGGCATGAATCTAAGCGGCTTGTTCCTTCAGAGCGGCGGAATTTCTCCCAACGCTGAAGACGACATTGCCGAGTTTACGAATAACAACGACACGTTCGGGCCCGGCATCATCGATTTCAACGGTCAGGGATCTGTTCAGTTCAAGAACACCTTTCAGGCTACGTACGCTGCGGACAACACCGTTGCGGGCCGAGGAACTGTGACGCCTTCGAATAACGGGTACTTGCTGACGACCTACACCGTCGATGGGACGACCACCGTAGCCGTCAGCACGGACCCTCAGCTGGTCGCGTTGGGTGCGCTGGTCAAACAGAATGCCACCGCGAAATCGAACGCGGCGGCGGCGCACTTGTCGGTTTTGCGGGCGGCGAAATCGGCTGCCCTAAGAGCGAAGAGGACCCCGAAGCGTCAGTCAAATTAACCAACGTTTCATACCGGCGCGGCGAGTCAGACTCGCCCGCGCCTTGCTTTTTGCTTCGTCGTTGGGGTTAGCCTTTGGTCGTGGGCCACACCGCGAAATTGGGTGCGGCGTTCCGGGCGCAGAACACTATTGCACTGCCACCTGGCGCCCTGAGCTTGCGATCGCCTTCGGCGTCGAGCGCCTTGTAACCACCCAGGCCACTAGCCGATACAGCAGCAGCATGCCCAGGACAAATGCATATTCCAGAGGCTTCTTCAAGTCTGCTTTCACCAGCCAGATGTAGTGAATTACTCCCGCGGAGGCGCTGAAATAAATCAAGCGGTGCAGCATCTGCCAGCGTTTGCCCAGCCTGCGGATCGACCACTTCGTCGATGTCAGCGCCAGAGGAATCATCAGGGCGAAGGCGGTCATGCCCGCGGTGATAAATCGGCGTTTCGCGATGTCGTGCACCATCTCGTGCACGTCGAAGAATTTGTCGAGCCAGACGTACGTCATCAGATGCAGAGAACCGTAGAAAAAAGCGAAGAGGCCAAGCATGCGCCGGAAGCTGATCAGCCAGTACTGGCGCGTGAGTTTGCGCAGCGGAGTGATCGAAAGAGTGACGAGAAGAAAGGTCAGGGTCCAGTCGCCGGTCGAGTGGGTGATGAATTCGATTGGATTGGCGCCGAGACCCGCGTGAAATCCGAGCCAAGCCAGCCTGCCCACAGGCAGTAGGCAGGCGAGGAAGACGATGGGTTTGAAGTAACGATGCATTCGGAGTTCAGGGATTAGGGGGTAGGGATCAGGGGTTGGGGGTCACTCGAACTATCCACGATTACTCTGACCCCTGACCACTGGCCCCTGATCCCTGCTCTTAGTAGTTCTTTTTCAGATCCATTCCGTTGTACAGACTCGCCACCTGATCGCCGTAGCCATTGAACATCAAAGTCGGACGCTTCAGGAATTCACCCAGCCGGCGCTCTTTGGCCTGGCTCCAGCGCGGGTGATCGACGTTCGGGTTCACATTGGCGTAGAAGCCGTACTCCGTTGGAGCCGAAATGTTCCAGCTATTCAGCGGCTGTTTTTCGACGAAGCGGATGCGCACGATCGCCTTTGCACTCTTGAATCCATACTTCCATGGCAAGACGATCCGCAGGGGCGCGCCATCCTGGTTGGGAAGTTCCTCGCCATACATACCGAAGCAAAGCAGCGCCAGAGGATTCATGGCCTCGTCCATGCGCAGGCCTTCGACGTAGGGCCAATCGAGTACCTGACGGCGCTGGCCGGGCATCTGGCCTGGATCGAACAGTGTGGTGAACTCGACATACTTGGCCTTGCTCGTCGGATTCACTCTTTTGATAAGTTCGCTAAGAGAGAAGCCGACCCAGGGAACAACAATCGACCATCCTTCGACGCAACGATGGCGATAAATGCGCTCTTCCGGAGGAGCCATCTTGAGAATGGTGTCGATATCGAGTTCCTGCTTCTTTTCCACCTGGCCTTCGATCTTGACCTTCCATGGACGAGTGCGAAAGTTTTTCGCCTGCTCGGCCGGCTCATCTTTTTCGGTGCCGAACTCGTAGTAGTTGTTGTAATGGGTCACATCTTTGTAGGGCGTGACCGTCTCGGTCGTACTGAATGGACTCTTCTTGATGCCGTCAATCTTGTTGCCGGCGAACACCGTGGTCGAAGGAGAGATCGTCTCTTTCAGTCCCACACCGATGGCCGCCGCGGCTCCGGCCATTGCCGCCTCGGCGAGAAACTTGCGGCGATTCAGATAGAGGTTCTTCGGTGTGATTTTCGAAGAACGAATGACTTCCGCCTTCTTGATGAGCA
The DNA here is from genome assembly GCA_035568275.1 of Candidatus Sulfotelmatobacter sp. Taxonomy (GTDB): domain Bacteria; phylum Acidobacteriota; class Terriglobia; order Terriglobales; family Acidobacteriaceae; genus Sulfotelmatobacter. The sequence goes on along the minus strand of DATMOO010000144.1, from coordinate 52,944 downwards.
TGCGATCCCCAATTCCCGTACGAGCCATCCGCCACAGGCGGATTCGAGTGCTAGGTCTAATTGTTCATCAAATGGGACGCGTACGGTGGGAAAAAGTTGCAGTCTTTGGGTATTCCCAAGAGCAGTGAGCGAGACGCCCACTGCACAGCTGGCAGGATGCCGGCGCTACCCTAATACTTCTCTTACTTTGCGCGATAAGCTCTGAAGCGTGAACGGCTTTTGCAGGAACGCGGTTCCCTTCTCGATGGAGCCATCGCTGATAATCGCGTCTTCGGTGTATCCCGACAGATAGAGCACTTTGGTTCCGGGACGGGTTTCGATCAGTTGCTTGACCATTTCGCGCCCGCCCATACCAGGCATGACGACGTCGGTGATGACCAGGTCGAGTTTTCCCTGGTGGCTGGCTGCTACGGCAAAGCCGGCCTCGCCGTTTTCGGCCTCCAGCACCTTGTAACCTTTGGCAGCAAGCGTATCGCGCACCAACTGACGAACCGACTCCTCGTCCTCCACCAGCAGGATCGTTTCTGTTCCACCCACGGCTTCAGGGACGGCAACGGAATGCTTTTCCGCCGCTCCTTCCACCAGCGGAAGGTAGATCTGGAACGTGGTGCCACGGCCCAGTTCGCTCTGCACCATGACATATCCGCCGCTCTGCTTCACGATTCCATATACGGTGGAAAGGCCCAGCCCGGTTCCCTTGCCTTTTTCCTTAGTGGTGAAGAACGGCTCGAAGATCCGCGACTGCGTCTCGCGATCCATGCCCATGCCAGTGTCGCTGACCATGAGCGTCACATAATTACCGGGGCGTATGAACTGCTGACCCCGGCGATGGTCCTCGTCAAGGGCCACGTTCTCGGTGCGAAGCGTGAGTCTGCCCCCCGCGGGCATAGCATCCTTGGCATTGACCACGAGATTCATGATCACTTGCTCAAGCTGGCCGGCGTCGGCGCGGGTGTGCGCGGCTTCCGGAGCAAGGATTGTCACCAGATCGATGTTCTCGCCGATCAGCGGACGCAGCAGGCGCTCCATGTCTTGCACGATCGCATTTACGTCTACCACTTTCAGTTCGAGCAACTGCTTTCGGCTGAAGGCAAGCAATTGCCGGGTCAAGGTCGTAGCGCGGTCGGCGGCAAGCTGAATGGCGCGGCCCTTCTCAAGCAGCGGGCTCGCGGGATCCACTTGCGCCAGAATGACCTCGGCATAGCCGCTGATGACCATCAGCAGGTTGTTGAAGTCGTGAGCCACACCACCGGCGAGGCGTCCTACTGCTTCCATCTTTTGCGCCTGGCGGAATTGATCCTCGAGTGCTCGGCGGTCGGTCACGTCCTCGGCGATGGCTTCCAGAACGTCCGCCGGCTCATCGGCGCTGCTGACGGCACGTCCACTGATGCGAACGGTAATCGCGCTGCCGTCTTTGCGTTTCCACTTCACTTCGAATCCATCGAGCCTTCCCGCGCGGCGGAATTCGTCGATCAGGCGGTCGTGCTCCTCCGCCTGCGCGAATACATCGTTTTCCGGGTCGAGCAGCAGCACCTCTTCGGCGGATGCGTAGCCCAACATGGTAATCAGCGCGGGGTTTACGTCGAGGAATCTGCCTTCCAGGCTGGAGCGATATATCCCGTATACAGAGCTTTGTACGAGCGAACGGTAACGAGCCTCCGAGCGCCGCAGGGCCTGCTCATTGCGCTTGATCTCAACGGCGCTGGCCACCTGGCGGGCGACGAATGTCAGGATCTCCTTGTCGCGTTCACCGTAGCGGATATTCTTTGAGTAGGTCTGCACCACGAGTGCGCCAAAGGTATGGTTGTTTACCTTCAGCGGGACGCCCATCCAGTCCAGGGATTTCGAGCCGTTTCGCGCCACCTCACCGCGATTCTGCATGGCTTCGAGGACTTCGGGGGTGGCCAGCAGCGGTTCGCCGGTACGGATCAGGTAGTCGGTTAATCCTTTACCCAGCTTCTTTGACGGAGGAGCGGAATCCTGCTCATCCACGAAATACGGGAAGCTGAGCAGCTCAGTCGCAGGATCGTAAATTGCGATATAGAAGTTCCGTGCGTGCATGAGCTCGTCGACAATGCCATGCACCGCGGCAAAGAATTGCTGTAGCTCATGTGCGCTGCTGCTCTTCTCTGCTACCCGGTACAAGGCCGAACTGAGCGCTTCGACGCGCTTGCGATCGGAGATATCGTGATATCCGGCATAGAAGCCGACAACTTTGCCGTCAAGCAGAAGAGGAGCGCAGGACACCGACACATCGAGGAGAGTACCGTCTTTCCTTCGGCGCTTGGTCTCGAGCGTGATGCGCTCGCCTTTCGCCAGCGACTCCGTCACCCACTTGGATTCGGCCAGCCGGTTCGACGGCACGACGAGACTCTCCAGCGGCTGGCCAACAATTTCCTCCGCCGCATACCCGAACATTGCCGCGAAAGTCTGGTTGGCCCAGAGCACTCGATGTTCGCTGTCGGCAATGCTCAGTGCGTCCGGAGAGGCCTGGAACATCTGCTCGAAAAACTGTAAGCGGGCATCCGCGCTTACCTGCGGGTGAGGCTCAAGCATCGCAGGCACGGAGCAGGAGGAATCAGAGCAAGATCCGTTTGTCGGCGAATGGAGAAATGAGGGTGAAGCCCCGCTTTCCAGAGCTTTCTTGAGCCGATCGGCGCGAATCAATTCCGCACGGCGTGATTGGGTGACACGTTCGCCCATCCGCGGATTCCCCCCTGAAATTCGCAGGTGCAGACAGAATGGTAGAACGCGGGTTATACGCCAGAAAGTTACGTGGGTAATGCGGAAACGGGAATTCCCAAACCGGATTCGGCGAAGTTACTTTAGTGGGTTACAAATGGACTGGTGAGCCTCTTCTCCGTGGCACAATGAACCAACTGATCTCACGCACATAAAAAATTGGAACCTCAGCGAGTGTGCCCCTGTGCGGGGGAAATACTTGGCACGAGGAGATAGGCATGAACCGTCTTGGGGCGGGAGCGGTATGCACCTTTTGGCGCGGCATTGTGCTGGCGCTTCTCACATCAGCACTTGCAATTTACGCAGTGGCGGAAACTCCGGGCATCACCGACAACAGCATACTGATTGGATCGTGCTCCGCGTTGGACGGTCCGGCGCACTTCCTTGGCCGCCAGACTGTGCTCGGCGCCTCTGCCTACCTCCACATGATCAACGACGACGGCGGCGTCTTCGGCCGCAAGATCCAGTTGCAGGCGTTCGACGACAGCTACGATCCTGATCGCGCTCCCGCTTGTTTCAAGCGCATGACCAAGGAAGGGGTTTTCGCCCTGGGATTCTTTGTTGGCACGCCGACGGCCAAGGTCTACGTACCCTTGGCGCAAGAGGAGAAAATTCCAGTGGTAGGCCTCTTCACTGGCGCGCAGTTGCTGTACGAGCCGTTGAAACACGAGATCATCAATGTTCGCGCCTCGTACTACGACGAAACTCGGGAGCAGGTGGACAAACTTTGGGAAGTGAACATCCACAAGATTGGCGTGATTTATCAGGACGATCCTTTTGGCAAAGCGGTGCTCGATGGCGTAAAGCTGGCGCTGCAGAAGCATAATGCCGCTCCAGCTGGACTGGGCACGTTCACCCGCAACAGCGTCGACATTGCTGGCGGCCTGAAGGAGGTTATGGCTGGGCATCCGCAAGCCGTCATCATCGCCGGTCCGTACGCTCCGGCGGCCACCATCGTGAAACAGGCGCACTCCGATGGCTGGAGACCGCAATTCCTCACCGTCTCTTTTGTCGGCACTGAGGAGTTCATCAAGGAGGCGGGATCGGATGCCGAAGGAACCATCATCACTCAGGTGATGCCGCCTTACGACCGCACTGACTATCCGACCGTTGCTCTGTATCGAAAATGCTTAACGAAATACTCACCCGGAGAAGCGCCCACATTTGTCAGCCTGGAAGGATTTGTTGACGCGATGGTGCTGGTGGAAGGATTGAAGCGCGCCGGGAAAGAGGTGACGCGGGAAAAATTCATTTCCGCGATCGAGTCAATTCATGAGATGAATGCCGGGCTTGGGCCGAAGCTGATTCTGAATTACAGCGCGTCGGACCACAAGGGCTTCGACAGCCTGTATCCCACCATCGTCAAGAACGGCCAGCCAGTTCTGATGACAGAGTGGACGGGCTTCGGGAAGTAAGAATAATCGTTCAGTTTCTTGAGCGGGGAGAGAGCTGTGGCCAGTTTTCTCCCCTGCCTTTCTTGAACCCCGAATCGTTCGAAAAGTTGCGTATTTCCCGCGAATTTTTTTTGCTCAACTGTCGCCTGCCTTTCGCCTCGCATACGTGCATCTTCGAATGGCATCTCCGCATCGAAACAATTAACCAGATAGTTAATTAGTAAAGAATTGTCAACGGGTCAGGAGGTGACCTTATGATGACTGGAAAGCAAAGCTTAAAGAAATTGGCGGGTTCATTGCTGGCGGTTGGGCTGATGAGCGCGACGCTCATGGCTGAAACCAGCCCAGCTTCCCGCTACGATGATCCACTTCAGAACGCGGTGACACAGAAACTGGCGTCAAAAAGTCAGTACAAAAACGTCAAGGCGACGGTGGAGGACGGCATTGTCACTCTCACCGGAACCGTGGATCTTTATCAGCGTAAGCTCGACGCGGCCAAGCTGGCGCGGAAGACTTCGAATTCACAAGGAGTTCGAAATCTGATCACGGTGGCTGGCCCTAGCGTCCCAGACGCGCAACTCGAGCAGAAACTTGATAAGAAGCTGACTTATGTCCGCGAAGGCTATGACAGCACGTTCGACTACTTCGCGCTCGGCGTGAAGGATGGCGTGGTCACGGTGGAAGGACAGGACCGCACCGGCGTGGGCCGCGACGAAGCTCTGGCTGACATCGCAAACATGCCCGGCGTGAAGGACGTTATCGATAACGTCTCGATCGAACCGGTCTCACCGTTCGATGACAGCGTACGCCTGCGGACGCTGCGTGCCATCTATGGTGATTCCGTGCTCAGCAAGTACGGTCTGGATCCCGCACGTCCGATCCGCATCATCGTGGTCAACGGACATGTGACGCTGTATGGCTCGGTTGACAGCACGATGGATAAGAACATCGCGGGCCTTCGCGCGAATGGAGTGTTCGGCGCGTTTAGCGTCGAGAACAAACTGCAGGTGGCCAAGAGCTAAAGGCAGTTCGCAGATGCAAGTGGATGTAGCGGTGACGAGGGCGCGGTGAAAACCGCGCCCTTTTGTATCGTCTAGAGCCAGGATTCGCCTTTAAGTTTGGCCTCAGCCTTCCGCTCGGAAATCCTCTTGTACTCTTCCGCCGTCGTGCCGCGAGCACGACGCCACTCGACATACTGGCGCCAGCTTGTAGCGTAGTAGGAGAGAAGGTTTTCGGGACCTACCCTACGCCGAACACCCTCAGGCCGCTCACGCCGGGCTTTGTCGATGACCTGCTCTGCGGTCGCCTCCGCGCCGATGTGAACGATCTTCTTTGTCGGGTGAGGATCAATCAGTCCGAAATTCTTCCTGTTCGAAACTCCAAAAGACGACCAGTCTTGGTAGAGGGTGAGCGCTCCCATCCACATGCCGGCTTGCGGATGATTCACGACTTCAGCGACAAGATCCTCCGCGGATCGAAGCCATAGTTCCAGGTCGAGGCAAACTTCTCGAATCTGATAGGCCCCCAACAATTCGAATCCTTCGCGACGGAGTCCATCAAACCACGCTTGATATTTCTCCATCGATTGCCACTCGATCTTGGTCGGTTCGAAGGTAATATCAAGGGGCAGGAGCAAACTCGAGTTGTTCGTTCTGGCAAGCCGTTGATAGAACGCCTCCCGCCCGGGTGAACCCACTGGCTCGCGCGCAGCCCGCGTGAGGTAAAGCACCAAGCGCCCACGAACATACTCGAAAACCAGTCGCACAGCTCCGCCCAACAGCATTCCAGCTACAATCAGTCCAGTCCATTCCTGGGACGACATGCTTTCCCAGTGCATGCGCTCGGAGCCAAGGGTGCGCGCAGAAATCTCCGACAATGCCAGGATCGCGAGCGTGCCAAAAAGCGCGCATAGCGGCATCTGAAACAGCAGCCACGCCAGTCCAAGGCCGATGTTGCGCCGATCTTCTCCTTCACGAGACATGGTTCCTAGCCATCGCCCTCGCTTGTCATAGAGGACCGTAATCATGCTCGGATTCTTGATGATCTTGGATTTCGCAACCAGGCGCGCCATATAAAGGCTGCGGTAGGCACTGCAATACTCGTCGATTTGGTTTCGTGGCACTTTGCCCAGCGCCGTCAGAGGTTGGCCTGTGCGGGCATCAAAGTAGAACAGGGCGATTTCGCCGGGGCGCATATGCTGCTGCCATGGCGTTCCGCTGATGTCCTGCCCGGGCGTCGGAGACCCGCCAGATGCAGGCAGGAGTCGGGAGTCGGTGAACATACACCGATTCTAGAGGTGAGCGGCAAAGTGCCAACGTTACCTCAGTGCAGAGATTCCGAACCAAGAGCGGCATTTATTTCGGTGGCGTGTGCTCGAACGGCAGTTTCGTGTAGCGAACTTTCTCCGCTTCAATCACCAGCGTGACTCGGCCCTCGGGGCTGCGGAACGGGAATGGTTTCCCGGTGTACTTGTGCGAGATGGCATCCATATATTTGAAATCCGCGTCCGGACGGCGTTCCACGACTCGTCCCCGGATCTGAACTTCCTCATAAGGATTGTGAAAGTCCACGACGGAAAGCGCGATCCGCGGATCGCGTCGGGTGTTCTTCGCTTTAAGCGAGCCGTCGCCGGTGCAGACGATGAGGTGCTCGCCTTCCCGTCCGATCCAGACCGGCACGGACTGAGGCGAACCGTCCGGCATGAGTGTGGAGAGATGCGCGAAGTTCGGGCGATCGATCAGGCTCTTCACTTCAGGAGCGAGGGAGGCGGACATAAGAATTCCTTATAAGGATCAAGGTAAGCGGTTAATCAGCGAGGCGACATAACCGGCCCCGAAGCCGTTATCGATATTCACGACGCTCACGTTCGAGGCACAAGAATTAAGCATCCCGAGCAGCGCGGCCAATCCCTTGAAAGACGCGCCGTAGCCGATGCTGGTGGGCACAGCGATTACGGGAACTCCGACCAGACCTCCGACGACGCTGGGCAAGGCGCCTTCCATCCCCGCGCAAACGATCACCACGCGCGCCTTTGTAAGCGCCTCGCGGTTCGCGAGCAGGCGATGAATGCCGGCGACACCGACGTCATAGAAATGTTGTACTTCGTTGCCCATCATTTCGGCCGTGACCACGGCCTCTTCGGCGACGGGAATGTCGCTGGTCCCCGCTGAGACGACAGCCACCATTCCTTTGCCGTACTTCGTCGAATCCTTTTGCAAGACGATCGCACGCGCCAGTTCGCGAAACTCGACGCCCCGCACTTTTTTCTTCACCGCCGCAAATTGTTTTTTACTGGCCCGCGTGGTGAGGACATTCCCGCCGTGCTTGGCTAACCGGGTGAAAATTCCCGCAACTTGCGCCGGAGTTTTCCCTTCTCCCAGGATGACTTCGGGCATGCCAGCCCGCAGCGCCCGGTGATGATCGACCTTGGCAAAACCCAAGTCTTCAAACGGCATGTGGCGCAAGCGGTTGACAGCGTCGTCGGACGTAAGCTTACTCTTGCGGACATCCTCGAATAGTTTGCGGATGGATTCGGAGTTCAAGGAGGCACTCAGCAGTCAGCAGTCGGCATTCAGCCGGACTGAGGTCCTAGATTAGCATTGAGCGAAGCGGGAAAGTAGAAGAGGCGATCAAATTATCTAGCAAGAGGGTTTGCTCACCGCTCATTGCTCATTGCTCACCGCTCGCTGCTCAATCATGAGCCGCGCTAGCCGAAGGACGAGTAGCCGACTTCAGCTTAGTCAGGACGGCACCGCACACCTTTCGGGCAAGTCCCGGCTCATCGATATGGGCCAGGAACAGCCGCCGCAACCCGCTGGGCGCAACTCTCCCGGCCAGATATGCGGCATAGATCTGGCTCCCGATTCTTTGACCAAGCTCGAGTTCCGAGGATTCGAAGTTGCCATTCTGGCTCCGCGCGGCTGCCTGCGCGATGTTCTTGATCGCTGCTCGTTTCAACGGAGAATTATCCGGTTCCGGAGCAGGACGCGAAGGATACAGGACACGCGATCCAAAATACGCGATGGCGTGCTCGATCACGCGAGCATAGAAGCAGTCGAGCGCGCGCTGCTCATCAGCAACCACGGGTTCCGTTCCACGGTGGCCGTCCAACCGCTGCGGCAACCCCTGACATGCCTGATGCAGAAAGCGGGTCGCATCTTCCGCAGCGTGCATCATCTGGAATTCGCGAATGTAGAAGGCGTTCACCTGCGGCAAGTAGGTGCTGCCGCACTCTTCTACTCGGACCAGCATCTTCTTTAGATCGTCTTCACTCACACCTTTGCGCAGCAGAAGCCTTCCCAGCGTTGCAGCCGAAGAGCCGCCGTAAACTTCCGGCAGCATATCGACCAGGAACTTGGGCTGAGTGCCATTGTGCGAGGAGTAGCGGTTGATCTCGAGAAAGTTGGCGAGGCTGTCGATTAAATTGTAGATCGTAGGAGCGTAATCCGGGCTCTCGTCGCACCGGCTCCACTGATCGAGAAACAACCGGTAGCTTTCGTATTTCTCGAGCGGCGTCGCGTTGAATACGCAAAGAACGTCTTCCTGGACCCGGACGGCTTCGATTTTGGCGGCGCGCTCTCCTGCAGCCCGCCAGTAGAGCGAGTCCACGTTCTGCAGCACAGTCACAACTTTAGCTTCGGGATTCTGCTTGCGAATAGCTCGCGGCAGATGCCCCGGAGCCATATGCGACTCGCCAAAGAGCACATAGACCACTGCGTTCGGATGCCTTTGCCTGATCTCTGCGATCTTCAACGCGGCATGGCGATCGCGGGCGCCGATCTTGCGCAGATCTTCGCGCGGCATGCAATCCAGTCCATACAGCGCCTCGGCGTTATCCCGCGCACTGACCAGCAGTTCGTAGAAGGGAGCCCAGTCGTATCCCCAATCCAGGTCGAAGCGAATGCGCTGCCGCAGTTCGGTTTCATCAATTTCGCGCCGCCACCATTCGTCGAGAATATGCTGATCGCGAGCAAAGACGGTTTCAACGCCAAGGACGACTGGCCGATCACCCGCCAGGGCTCGTTGCTCGACAAGAGAAGCGGCACAGCGCTGGGAAGACGGCAGAGCGTGATAGTCCCCGATCAGGACCAGATCGGCCGAACCTAAGGTCGATTGAACTTCCTCGCTGCTCAGAACCGCTTCGTACGTGCGGAATGACTTGTTGAACTCGCGAAGATATTTCCGGCGGCCATTCGAGTCCTGCGCGCGAATCTCGCGCTCTACCCCGGCAAGCGCGTGGAGTTGCGCTGCGCTGCGCCGGGACCGGAGATTGGCCGTAGATGCCATATTCAGCTTCTAGCTTCTGACTCCTGGCTCGTTCGTCTTGACTTCTACTGCGTGGGCTACCTATGCTCCTCAGTTCGAGGCACCCTTGCCCAATCACCCGCCGCAAAATCTCACCGTTGCGACTACTGGCGCGAGTGGAGCTATCTTTCTTCGCCACTTTCTGCTCGCCGTCGAGCGCGATGAGCGCGTTCAGACCGTAAACTTCATCGCCTCCGACAGCGCGTTGCGCGTCCTGGCAGAGGAACTGGACCTCAAGGGCAGGTCCGACCTCGTCGCCCAAGTGCTCGGCTCGTCCGGCAAGACGTCAAAGAGCAAAATTCAAGTGCAGTCGAACGCTGACATCGGAGCGAACGTGGCCAGCGGTTCCTATCCCGCTGACGCCATGGTCGTTATCCCGTGTAGCGTGGGCACTCTGGCCCGAATCGCCAACGGCGTCGCCGCCCAACTGATCGAACGCGCCGCCGACGTCACGCTCAAAGAGAAGCGCCCCCTGGTGCTCTGTGTACGCGAAACGCCCCTCAACAAAATCCACATCCGCAACATGTACCGGGCCGCAGATGCCGGCGCGACCATCTTTCCCCTGATCCCTGCCTTCTACTACCACCCCGCTTCATTAGATGAGATGGCTCGCGAGTTTGCTTATCGCGTGCTCGCTCATCTCGGCCTGCCGCAGCCTCAGGCCTTCCGCTGGAAAGGCTGAAAGATCAGTAACTTAGCCGCCTAAGGAAAAAAGTCTGCCCTCATCAGGGACATCGACCGGGGAAGGGCAGGATTTCAGTGTAGCGAGCCAGAAGTGCTACCGGCAGATACCCCCCGGACATGTCCGGCGGGAACTGTTCCCGTTTCCGTCGAGATTTCCAAAGCTCCAGAGGCGACTCGATGGCGTAGAATGCGGCAAATTCAGCCAAGGGGAAATCATGGCAGGACGAATGTGGGTCGCGGGATTCGTGTTTCTTCTATGCGTGGCCAATGGGTTAGGTCAGAATCCACTTGCCGGTGATCCCAAGGCGGCAAAGGCAGGGGAGTATGAGTTCCGCATCAACTGTGCGCTGTGTCATGGACTCGGGGCCCGCGGAGGCGGTCGGGGCCCGGACCTGACACGTGCCCAGAAAAAACATGCGCACTCCGACTCCGACATGTTTCAAATCATCAGCAACGGCATCCCGGGGACTGCGATGCCGGCAAACGGGACCAACGGCCAGGGCGTGGGCATGACGGATGAGGAGATTTGGCAGATCGTCACCTACATTCGCAGTCAGGAAGTGAAGACCTCGGCCAAAACGACCGGCGATGCGGCACACGGCAAGGCATTGTTTTACGGCGATGGGAATTGTTCGATGTGCCACATGGTCGAAGGCAAAGGCGGGAGGATGGGTCCGGATTTGACCGGAGTGGGCGGATCGCGCACCCGTGAGGCGATGATCGAATCCATCCGCGATCCGAGCCGCCGGCTTGCCTGGGGACTGACGGAAGCGACCAAGGAATTCCCTCAGGAGTACGAAAGCGTCACTGTGGTCACAGCGGACGGGAAACAGCTCAAGGGCGTGATCCTGAACGAAGACGGCTTCAGCGTCCAAATGATGGATTCAGGCGAGCACATCCATCTGCTCCAGAAAGATAAGTTGAAATCCTTTCAGAAGAACCGCGAGTCGGCGATGCCGAAATACAACCCCGATGTGCTGAGCGACAAGGAAGTGGAAGACATCGTGGCCTTCCTGGCCACCGTGGGGGCGCAATGAGCACCCGGATTTCTGGCTTGAAGGAATACAGCGGGATCTGTTGTCTGCTGGGGCAACCAATCCGTTGTCTACCGGAGCAACCGAGGAAGAGCGGGCGGGCACAATCGTGGTCGCTACCGTGGAAGAGCGGCGCTTCAGCGCCGCGTCAAAGCACAAACAAGTTCCGGGGCTCTAGCCCCAGCATCCCACAGGGCCTGAAGGCCCTTGATCCTCGACAAGCATACGCGGCCCTCAAAGGGCCGCTCTTCCACGAGTTGGCCAGAGCGAGAAAGATGGTCGCCGACCGTATCCTCGTCTGCGGCATCCTAGTCTGCGTTACGACGATTGCCGCCCAGGCCCAGGTCACCTTCGAGCGCCTCGTCAACTCGGCCAAAGAACCGCAGAACTGGATGACCTACTCCGGCAGTTATTCCGGACAGCGTTTCAGTAAGCTTGACCAAATCAACACCGCCAATGCCCACAGCATGGTGGCGAAGTGGGTCTATCAGACGGCGGCTACCGGAAAACTTGAGACCTCTCCCCTGGTGGTAGACGGGATTCTCTACGCGACCGCACAGGACGATCGCGCCTTCGCCCTGGATGCGCGCACGGGCAGGCCCATCTGGATGTATCAGCGGCAATTGCCAAGCGACATTCGTCCATGCTGCGGACGCGTGAATCGAGGTTTGGCAATCCTTGGCGACAAGGTGTTTATCGGAACACTGGACGCACACGTGATCGCGCTCGACACGAAGACGGGTGCAGTCGTGTGGGACGTGACCGCTGCCGATTATCGAACCGGTCATAGCTTCACGGTTGCGCCACTTGCGGTGAAGAATCTGATCGTGATCGGCATTTCCGGCGGCGAGTACGGCGTGCGCGGATTCATCGACGCCTACGACGCCGAAACCGGCGCGCGTAAATGGCGCTACTACACCGTGCCGGGGCCCGGCGAACCAGGACACGAAACTTGGGAGGGCGACTCATGGAAAGTGGGTGGCGCGCCCGCGTGGAATACGGGCACATACGATCTGGCGACAAACCAGATCTTTTGGCCAACGGGAAATCCTGCGCCCTCAAATCGCGGAGAAGGGCGGGCCGGTGACAATCTTTACAGCAATTCCCTTCTCGCGCTCAACGCCGATACGGGCAAGCTCAATTGGTATTTCCAGTTCACCAAGCACGACGAACACGATTGGGACGCGACCCAGGTTCCAGTCCTGATCGATGCTGGCAGCAAAAAGCTTATCGCGCAGGCCGACCGTAACGGCTACTTCTATGTAATCGATCGCACGAACGGGAAGCTGCTCTCGGCGACGCCCTACGGCAAGACAACGTGGAGCGATTCGAAGGATGCTGAGGGGCGTCCGGTCGCAAACAAGAACGCCTCACCCACGCTCGAGGGTCACACAGTGTGTCCGGGCGCGCTCGGCACAACGAACTTCATGGCCCCGACCTACGATCCGCAGAGCGGATTGTTCTACGTGACGGCGCGCGATCAGTGCGACATCTTCAGCACGGCTCCGCAACCCTATGAGGCTGGACACGCATTCTACGGCAGCGCGTACTTTCCGTCAGAAGAGGCAAGGCCGTATCTGGGATTCCTGAAGGCTATTGATGCGACGACTGGCGAGACGAAGATGAAATTCCAGCACACGTCGCCGACCTGGTCGGGAGTGCTCTCGACAGCAGGCGGGCTTGTTTTCAGCGGCGACGCCGAAGGAAACTTCATCGCCTTCGACGCGTCCTCACTTAAGCCGCTGTGGCATTTTCAAATGGGCGGCGCGGTCTATGCCGCGCCTATGGCTTTCGCAGTGGACGGAAAAGAATATGTGGCAATCGCGGCAGGCAGCGCCATCTATGCTTTCGAATTACCGTGATTGTGTAGGGGCGGACGCATTCGTCCGCCCCGCGGAGCGAAAGCGACGCGCGCCACAACCACGGTTCTCTCCTCTCCCCGGCTACCTTACGAGATGTTGCTTTCCCCGGTACTACGATTTCCCCGATTGACGCCGCGCCGCATTTCGTACTAATCTGCGCTTACACCGGAAAGGAGGTGGTCGGATGACAAGTTCTGATGGCAGTAGTAGATGTATTCAAAGACCAGGTGAGGTGGCTGAGACTTAGAGCGGGTTGCTCTAAGCGGGGCTTTGGGCGTCATAACGCCTGAGGCTACAGCCCGCAAACTATCGGTGAGTAAGGATTGATGCCGCCTGACGCAGGTCGGTCAGGAGCCCGGAGTTGCCGTAGAGGCCACGTAGAGTGACCACCTCTTGGTCAATCCACAACAGTCCACCGGACGGCTCGCAGGTTTTGCCTGCGGGCCGTTTGTTTTTTCTCAAGGAATCTTCCGAGTTTGAAGACTCCTGTAACGATTCGGCCGACATTACTTCTCCCAACGTTGACCATGGCACGACAAGAGTCTAAGGATTCTCGCACAATGTTTGATCCCGACCCGTGACTCTAGCGTCGGGATAATTCGGCGAGGGTCCGTTCACCAACGGACTCGTCCCTATCCCACGAAGATTGGTATCCAGGAACGCTGCGACGTAATCTCGCATGGCAGACATTGTTTTTTCCGGACCCATTGGGCCAGTGCGGACCGCATCCTTTGTCAACCAAATCCAGTCAGACAACGCCACGTGCTCACTGCCTTGCAAGCTTACGGCGAGCCTTGAGCCATGCAGATTCATCCACAAACCGCACTCGTTCGCTGCCCACTGTTGCCTGTCGGCTGTCATCAACAGAACGGGTTTGTCGGTCGCGCCGGGCAATAGATCAGGTAGAACGGGATCTATCAGGATGGCTCCCTTGATGTGCGGATCCGATTGGCTAGTGAGTAGTGCTGTAAGCCCTCCCAGCGAGTGACCAGCCACCGCGATCTTCGACAAGTCGAGCCTTCCCGAGAAAGGGCTGTCCCGGCGAACATTGAGACGCGCGAGCTGATCGATCACGAACCTGAGGTCCTTCAACCGCACTTCCACTGCGAACGACAATGTCTTCCGGTCACGAGGAACCTCACCGCCGAGATGACTCCCGACCACCGATCGGACGAACCGCCCGTCGGAGAATTCGACCGCCGTCGCCTCGTAGGTGTGGTCCACTGTCACCGTAATGTAGCCACGGCTTGCCAGGTCCTCCATGAGGAACGTGTAATCGGTGAAAGTTCCCGTGAGGCCTGGGGAGAACACGACGACCGGATGGGCGCCTTCGGCGACTGTCGCATCCTGACAACTATTGGTTGAGACGGGGAACGCAGGTACGCCAACCAGTTGCGCGAAGTACTTCCACACCTTCGGAGAGGCGTACTCCGCCATTTTGCAGTCCTGACTGAAGCGTGCGGACACGGGGTACCACACACGAACTGACAGCTCACGGGCTCCTGCGTTCGGCGTATAAGGATCTTTGCGCCCGGAATCCACCAAGTCGAACACTCGCGAGCCCACAACGTTTCCGCCGGTTGGAGCCGGAACGGTGAGCGAGTTCGTCAAGCCTAAGTCGGCTCGCGCCTGATCTGCATGTGTGAGTCTGGGTCGCTGGACAACGCCCGACAATTTCACTAGTTGTGGACTATCTGAGCTGCTGTCCGAGACTGTCACCGAGCCGTTGGAAGTACCTACGGTTTTTGACGTGAACGTTACGGTGACAGAACAGGTTCCCGCCGGCGCAACACTGCTGCCGCAATTATTGGTCTGCGAAAACCCTCCCGAGGTCGTGATGCTTGAGATGGAGAGCGCCGATGCTCCCGTGTTAGTCAACGCCACACTTTGGGCAGGCGGTGGGCACGGATTAAGGCTCGAGTTCAACTTGCAAGAAAACTTGAGGCTTGCGGGAGTGAACTGCGCGGTGCCATTCGTCAGCGTGATAGAAGCACTACTTAACTTGGTTGCATCGGTTATCGAGACGGCATTGACACTCACCGCGGCATTCGCCGGTAGGGTAGCGGGACCGTTAAAGGTCGACGTGCCCGGACTGCCTGTACTTGCCGGATTCATCGTCCCGCACCCCGGCGAGCAAGGGCTTCCACCTTGCTTGAGAGTCCAGTTCAATCCCTGACTGGTCGGATCATTGGAAACGCTGGCTGTGAATTGGGGCGTCCCACTGATCGGAACGATACCACTCGCGGGCTTAACTGCAGACACGACAATCGCTGGGACGGTCACTGACACCTGAGTGGAATTCGCTGTATTGGTAACCGAAGTGGCCGTTACCGAGACAGTCAGATCAGTTGGGGACAGAGGCGGAGCCGTGTAGGTCACGGAGCCGCCACTTGCGCTGGACGATGGCGACACCATCCCGCACGAAGTTGTCGAGCAGGATACGCTCCAGGTAACTCCAGCATTGTTCGGATCGTTCGTGACGGTGGCCGTGAACGCCTGGGTCATCGTCGCGATCACAGTGGGATTCGGAGGCACAACGTCGATCAGAATGGTCGGAACCGTGACTGTTGCACTTGCCACCGCGTTAGAATCGGCCACCGAAGTCGCAGTAACTGTCACCTGTGTGTCGCTGACCGGAGGTGCCGGGGCGGTGTAGGTGGTGGCAACGCCGCTTTTGGTCGGCGATGGCGATACAGTGCCGCAAGGCGCGGAGGCGCACGAAACCGTCCAGTTGACCCCCTGATTGTTCTTATCGTTCACGAGAGTCGCGGTCAGTGGCATGCTTTGGGTGCCTACGACGGTCGACGTCGCAGGGGCCACCGCAATTCCAATCGACGGTACGAGCAGAGTCGCGGAAGCAGACTTCGTGCTATCGGTCGCTGATGCGCCTGTAGTAGTCACTGTCATGTCGCTGGCGGGGGGTATTGCCGGTGCAGTGTAGGTAGTGCTTGTCCCACTCGCCGGGGAAACCGTGCCACAGCCTGGCGAACACGGGCTGCCATTCTGAACCAGCGTCCAATTAATGCTACCCGCGCCTGCATCATTGTTCACGCTTCCATTGATCTGGAGGGAACCGGCAACCTGCACAGTGGCCGAAGTGGGTGAAACCGAGACGGAAAGAGCGGGAACCGTAATTATCGCGCTCGCGGACTTCGAAGGATCGGCCACAGCGGTCGCCTTAAGCGTTACCGTCAGATCGCTCGCTGGCGGGCCCGGAGCGGTGTAAGTCGTGGGAACGCCGCTTTGGGTAGCACTGGGCGAGACCGATCCACACGCGCTCGCCGAGCAGGAGGCTGTCCAGATGACCCCCTTTGCACTTACGTCATTCACAAGAGTTGCGGTGAACGGCAGCGAGGTCGTTTCGAATTGCGTGGCGCTGGTGGTATTGAGTGAAATACTGATCGGTGGAGGTGGCGGCGCTGACGACCCTCCACAGCCGAGATTGGCAGTCGCCAGAGCAGCCACAAAGAACACACCCACAAGCGCAACACGATTATTAGGAGACATATCCGCCTCCATATCGATTTTTGGATTTAGTGGGGATGCCTCTCGAATAAGGGCATCCACGCCCCCAGAGTGGCCCAACGACTGAACCGCTATATACGCCTCCCGCTCGCGCAAGTCAAGCCTGTTAGCAACTCCGGCCACGATGGCAAGGGGAATCATGAAACGTATGGCAGGCGTACATGCATCCCTTCCGGCGTCGTCGTGAGTGCAAGGCTGCAGAGCGCGCTCAGCGGGTCCTGGGCAGTATTGGGGGCGCCGGTGTCGAAACCTGTTGACGATGCAATTCGGGCCTGCGCCACCCTCGCCATTTTCCTAGGTACCCTTTCGTGTGGCAGTCGATGCACTTGACCGTGTGGACGTTGTGGGAGTTCTTCACGGATTTGCATGTTGTATTCATGGTCTCGACGTGTGACCAGATCGCGGATGCTGCCCTGGAAGTGCATCGAGTGGCAGCGCAGGCAATCGTCCATCAGGAGCGTCTTAGAGTTGTGTTCTTTGCTCAAGAAGATCGGCCCATCCACGTATGCAGCCTTTGCTATTTCAAGAGATCGGGTTTGCGGAGGTATGATTCCATTCCGTGACGACAATGGATCCTCAAGGGGAACGCGGACGACTCTCCGAGATTTATGCGGGCAAAACGGACGAGGAGTTGCAGCAGGTAGACACGCAATCCGACGAACTGACCGATATCGCCCAAGAAGTGCTTAGAGAGGAACTGGCTCGAAGACGGCTCCCTCAGAACTTTGAACAGCCAAATGAGGCAGGCCAGAAGGAACTCGAGTTTCGAGACCTGGTTACCATCCGCACATTTTGGGGGTTGCTCGAAGCCGAACTCGCAAAGGGTTTACTCGACTCGGCAGGAATCGAGTCGTTTTTATTCGACGACAATATGGTGCGGATGGATTGGTTCAATGCGAACGCCCTCGGCGGTGTGAAGTTGCGGGTTGACGCCCACTACGTGGACGCCGCAAATCGAGTCCTTCAAGAAGTCTCCGACGAGGTCGAACCGGAAGAACCCGAATCATTGGCCTAGTCTGGCAAATCCTTTTTGAATCACGTCCTGGGTATCTTCGGCAAGATTGAGTGCCGGCAGTTCTTCCCGCGTGAACCAGCGGACCTCGGTGGCGTCGCTGGCGGCGAGGAGCTCACCACCAACGGCGCGGCACAAGAAATCAATCAGCACGTAGTGATACTGCACCCGTTGCCCGGGATCGCGCAGGATGCGGTCATACACACCGAGTAGTTCGCCCGGTTCGACGATTAATCCGGTCTCTTCCCGCGCTTCTCGCACCGCCGCCTCGCGGACCATCTCTCCGACTTCGAGCACTCCTCCCGGAATCGACCAATGTCCCTGGATCGGCGGGTGGGCCCGCTTCACCAGCACAACCCGGTCGCCTTCGATGATGATCGATCCGATGCCGACCAGAGGGATTTCGGGGAATTCGCGTTTCATGCAAAGCACTACTGAGACTCGAATGGCGATTATAGCGTTCGAGCGATGAGCACTGAGCGATGAGCACTGAGCAAAACGCTGGATGTCTAGGGTTGCTCGTCGCTCGTCGCTCGTTGCTCATTGCTCATTGCTCATTGCCAAGCCCTGCCTACGGTAGCCCATGTACAGCTTTGGGCAACGCCGCTTGCTAGAATGGCCCTGCTATGGCTCTCGAGGAATACAAGCGAAAACGGCGCTTTGAAGACACGCCCGAGCCTCCGCCAGAAGTGGCGAAGAAGAAAGGGAATCGCTTCGTCGTGCAGAAGCACGACGCGACGCGGCTGCACTATGACTTTCGGCTGGAGATGGAAGGGGTACTGAAATCGTGGGCGGTGCCAAAGGGGCCGTCGCTCGATCCGGCGGATAAGCGGTTGGCGATGCATGTGGAAGATCATCCGGTTTCTTACTTCGATTTCGAGGGAAACATTCCCGAGGGCAATTATGGCGCGGGCAGCGTGATGGTGTGGGATGTGGGGACGTGGGCGCCTCTCTCGCCCGTGCCGGTGAACGGGAAATATGTTCCGGGCACCGAGGCGGACGCAGCGGCGATGCTCGCCAAAGGCGATTTGAAGTTCCGGCTCAATGGCAAGCGGCTGAAGGGAGATTTCGCGCTTATCAAGATGAAGGGTCGTCGTCCCGGCAGCAAGGGCAATGAATGGCTCATGATCAAGAAGCATGACGATCAGGCGGTTGAGGGATACGACGCGGGAGACATCGATGAGTCCGTGCTCAGCAAGCGGAGCATGGATGACATCGCGGGCGATGCCCGGTCGCGGGAGTGGACGAGCAGCCGTCCTGCCGGGCGCGGGAAATTGAAGGCGGCGTGGCTGGCGGACGCGGTGGCGCGGCTCGATCAAAAAAAAAAGCAAACCAAAACCGCCGAGGACGCGGGGGACACAAAGGTAAGTAAGAAAAAGGCTTCCGGCCGCGGTCAAAGAATCGTAGCGGCCGCTGACATCTCTGGAAACGGCAGCAAGAAGCCGCAAGAATCACCTTCAAAAAATCAGACTCCAAAATCCTCCGCGTCCTCAACGTCCTCTGCGGTTCTGGTTTCTGGGCCAGTAAAGCGCCCAATGCCCACCACCATCCATCCCATGCTAGCCGAGTCCATCGAGAAGCCGTTTGATGATCCAGACTGGTTGTTCGAGATCAAATGGGACGGATACCGCGCGATCGCCTTCATCGAAAACGGGAAAGTGCGGCTGGTCTCGCGGAATCAGAACGAGCTGACGGCGCGGTATCCGGAACTGAAGGACATGCCAGAGTTCATTCAGGCAAAAACTGCGATTCTGGACGGGGAAGTCGTGGCGCTGGATGTCGACGGACGCGCATCATTCAGCCTGATGCAGCAGCGCACCGGATTTCGGCCAGGCGGGAAGCGGGCAGCGGAAAGGGCCGATGTCCCGGTCTTGTATTACGCATTCGATGTTCTCTATCTCGACGGTTACGACTGGCGGCGTGTTCCCCTGGTGGAACGCAAGAAGCAGCTGGCTTCAATTCTGGCGCCGGGTGATTCGCTGCGCTACTCGGATCATTATGAAGCCCAAGGAAAGGCGCTGTTCGAGATCGCTCGCGACAAGAAGTTGGAAGGAATCCTGGCCAAGAAGCGCAACAGCCACTACGAAGAGCGCCGCAGCCGCGAGTGGTTGAAGATCAAGATCCGGCATGAGATGGAGTGCGTGATCGGCGGCTACACCGACCCAGAGGGCACGCGAGCGCACTTCGGCTCTCTGGTGCTCGGACTCTACGACAAAGAAGGACGGCTGATTCACGTCGGCCAGGTGGGAAGCGGATTTGACCAGCAGCGGTTGGCCCAAATTTCTAAAGTCCTTCGCAAGATCGAGACGAAGAAGAATCCGTTTTATGGAGAAGTCGAGGCTGTGCGCAAAGTGAGCTGGGTCAAGCCAGAACTTGTGGCAGAGATCGAGTATGCCGAATGGACGGAGGGTGCCAATCGCGGAAGCGGCCCGAAAC
Organism: Candidatus Sulfotelmatobacter sp.; assembly: GCA_035568275.1. Taxonomy (GTDB): domain Bacteria; phylum Acidobacteriota; class Terriglobia; order Terriglobales; family Acidobacteriaceae; genus Sulfotelmatobacter. Next base: position 32,951 of record DATMOO010000144.1, on the reverse strand, counting down.
TGCGGGCTCCAGTATTTCTTGGACTAAGGGACGACAAAGATCCCAAGGCTTGCACGTTCGACCAAGTCACCGCCGACTCATCAATCGGTTAGGACCCAATGCTCACTTGATGTCTTTCATCGCTAACAGCGTGCCGTAATCGCGGCCAGTCGTATCCACGGCGCGAGCAACTACGGCAGAGAATGCATCACGAACCTCGGGGAACCTCGTGACTAACGCTTTCATGACGTTGACATTCTCCTGATAGGCAACATTGGTATTGGATACGTTGGTGGAGTCATACCTCACGATTAAGTCCAGGTCGTTGCCGACGACCTCTGGAAAAACCGCCGTGAGCTTGTAGGTGCTGGTTGGAGCCGCGAGGCTGGCTGTTTTGCCGCTTGCGGGCAAATCTGTGGGCTGCAGCGGCTGTGATTCGTCGTAGAGCTTGTCGGTCGTGAGCGTGCTCATGAAGGGCAGAGGCGAAATCAGGCTGCGTGCTTCCAGGTAGAAGAACCACGCATTGTGCATCTGACCTTTGGCCTTGTACTGGCGAGCCTGGGCAAGAAACCAGTCGCTATCGTGTCCGGCGACCAGGGCGGATTTGATATAAAGACCGCCCAATTTCCAGTCGCTGCCGGCCTGCTGGAGAACTTCCGAGAACATGGTTCGCCCTTTCGCCGAATTCGCGTCGATGAGGACGATCGCGTATTTCCCGGGCGGTAGATTCTCCAGGTAGAAAGCGGCACTATTCGCCGTCTGACCGTTCTTGTTGAAGACCCCGCAGTAGAATTCGGCGCGCTGGTTCGGAGTAGCGTCATCCGCATTCAACAGGAAAATGGACTTGACACTGGGCTGCGCTCCGGCCATGGCTGGTTGATGGTCCTGGATCGTGTTTTGCACTCCACCGAAATCCGATGCCAGACCGGGGATGGCACTTTGCCGTAAGGAAACCGTATCGCCCTTCACGGCCATCTCGAAATACCGCTGTCCCGCGTTCGTAATGGCGGTCCGCAGCGCAGCGTCCATATCATTCGCCGTCTGGCAGATCTGCGCCCCAGCGCTCCCGGGCAGGATTGCCAGAACAGCGATCGCCAAGCAGTACAACTGGTCCTTGAAGCACCGCAAGACCGGTCCCATAAGATCCCTGCCTTTGTTTCAGAGAGTTGCACAGCCTTGGCTTGGACGATGCGCGCCTTGGTTGGCCGTGTATAAGATATTGTGTTGCCTGAAATGGTTGACTGCAATCGTCTTAAACAGCCTGTAACCCATCTCTCGTTGCAAGAAACGAAAGGATCCACGTTCTTGTTACTGGGGATATTCCTGGCGGCTCCCAGCGCCAGGGTCTGGTGCTAAAATCGTATAAAGCGCGCCACCGGTTAAATTCCCCGAAATCCGAGTCCTGACAGGGAAATAGGTAAGGAAGTCAGTTATGAGCACAGGATCGAAGTCGAACAAGATCGCACTCGCATTACTCCTGAGCTCGGGACTTCTGTGCGCGGCCATGCCAGCCTTCGCCGACGTCGCAGTGCAGGGAAAGCCTCAGCCGCAGGCGCATCGAAAGAGCACCAAGAAGAAGCCAGTCGAACCGCCTCCACCCTTGCCCTCTGGACCGACTGGAAGACCGGTCCAGCAGATGCCTCTGGATACGATTGCAGCGGTTCCGCCGCAAGTGACATACGAGAATAACCAGCTCACCATCGTCGCGCCGAACTCGACCCTTGCGGATATTTTGCGCGCGGTGCGCAAACAGACCGGCGCTGATATCGAGATTCCCGCAGCGCCGGAACGGGTAGTGACCCACCTGGGCCCCGGGCCCGCCCGCGAAGTCGTGGCGGACCTGCTGAACGGGTCTCGATTCAATTACGTCCTGCTGGGATCTCCTTCCGACCAGTCCGCTCTCACGCGTGTCGTCCTGGTGGCCAAGAGCGGCCCTCAGGAAATCGCGCCGAATCCGGTCGTAGCAGGCACTCCTGCACCTGAGAACCACGCGGTAAATCAGGCCGAGCCGGAACCTGCCGAGGCGAATGAAGCAGAGGCCGCCGACGACAATAACAACGCCGACGACAACGCCGATCAACCGCCGGCCGAAGCTGAGCAACAGCCTCCACAAGACCAGCAGCAGGGCGTAAAGACTCCACAGCAAATGTTGCAGGAGATGCAGCAGCGGCAGATGCAACTGCAGCAACAACAGCCGCCGGGCCAGCCTCCAATTCCGGGCTCTGGCATGCCTCCCCATCCGCCCCAAGAAAACTAAGGCAGAGGCGCTCGTGACAATCCGGTGCTTTCTTTTCCGTGGATCGCATTCGTGTCCAGGCTCGCGGAGCGGGACGTGAGGCTCGCATCGCGTTCGGACGCCGCTCTCTGCAGCAGGTTCCAGTCGCGATCCACTTCGCTTTCCGCGATGCTGTGGGGCGACGGATGACGCAATTCCGCTCCCAGTCTTGCCTCAAGTAACTGGCGCACCAGCTCAGGCGGAGCATCGCCATTCATGATGTTGCTGGGGGAAGCGCCGACTCGGACAAACTTTTCGCCAATCTGCATCTCAAGAATCGGATGTCCCTGCGAATCGAGGGCAGGCCGTGCCTTCGATTGCAGTCGTGCCCAAGCCTTCTCGACATGCTCTGCTGAGGTCTCCGGATACGCGCCAGCAAGATAATGCTTGAGCTGCGTCTGATACGCCTTGATATCCTCGCGTTCGACCGGCGACTCGGCTTCGCGGCCGGCGACAAAGATGTTCGCATTCCGGGCCGGCTCGAAGTGACCCGCTCCGCTGGTGAAATAGACGCCGGCTACGCATCCGGCGAAGATCGGGCTCGCCACGGCGCTCGGAACAATGTATTTCTTCGACTTGAGGAACGACTCAACGACTCCATGCGCCGTCGTGCTGCGCGACATGCTGCCCGGTACCTGCGCAATCACGATCCGGGAAAACTGAATCTCCGAGTGCCGGACGCTGAACTTGGTCATGGTTTTCGCCATCTGTTTTGGCGTCGTAATGCCGACGTCGGCGAATAGGCTGCGGTGCAGCGCTTTTGGGTAGTAAAAGTTGATGACGTCTTTCGCGAAATCGGCGCAGTTGCGCGAAACAGTGTGGAAGTGAGAAACGTTCGCGGACGAATTCAGCTTTTTGATGAGTGCGCGGTCCTGCTTCCGAGTCGTCTCGATCTCAAAGCCGTAAATCGTGCGATCGTAAGATGATCCGATCAGCTCGTACCAATTTCCTGCCGGCGTCTCGCCGTTTCTAACATCAGGAGCGATCACCTCCAGATACTTGCGCCGGTAGCGGTCCCGCAGAAACGCGGTCATCTTCGCGTCGGCGAACAGTGGGATATCTTCCGGACGCTCGACAGCGTACAGGTAGGGGATCAGAGGAATCGCCACCCAGTCATGTTTGCCTACACCGTTGTAGCGACTGATAACCACGCCAGTCTCCCCCGGAGCGCAGGGCCGAAGGACCAGCGGCGTCTGAGCGCAAACCCCAGATAAATACACTGCCGCATGGCCGGTTGCAGTAAAGAATCCCAGCCTGCCGTAAGGTTCTTCGAGAAGCAGTGTGGCGGAAGAACCCGCGAAGGCGGAGCATGTCATCATCAGGGTGATGACAAATGCCGCAGCCCGGCTCAGTACGCTCGGTATCCCCATACGACGTGACTTCATAGTTGACGGCTCTTTAGTTAACTTCCTTAGTTAGAACCCCTTAGCGAGAGATTAGTTGCGTGGCTGGGGAAAAACCAGTTACGGAAGTTGGAAGCCCGGCAGGTGCGAAAATAGCGAAGATATAGCGAAAATAAGCTCTTTTTAAGCAGTGTTCATAACAGCTTGCGTAATTTCTCCACTGCCCCATGTGCGCTGTCAGCGACAGCCTCATCCTTATCATGGACTAGAGCCTCCAGGAGGGGGAGAAACTGTCGGTTCCCGCTGTTCCCCATTGCGGTTACGGCATTGCGCCGGAGACCAGAACGCTTGGCACGCCGGATCGGAGAACCGCGGAAAATCTCCCGAAACTCCTCTGCCGACATTTCGGCTAGCCAATCGAGGGCGGGGTTCACCAAACCTTCTCGAGCAGAGAATTCAGGCTCGGTGGTTGCAGGGGCTTTACGGTTCCATGGGCAAACATCCTGGCAAATATCGCAGCCGAAAACCTGCCGCCCCATGCCGGCACGGAGTTCCTCGGGGATCGAACCTCGCTTCTCAATCGTGAGGTAGGAGATGCATCGGCTCGCGTCGAGTTGGTAAGGAGCGAGAATCGCATCGGTGGGACAAGCCTCGATACAACGCGTGCAGGTGCCACAGCGATCCGGCGCGGGCACATCGGGCGTCAATTCGAGAGAAGTCAGAATCACGCCAAGGAAAAGCCACGAGCCGATCTGTTGATTGATGATGCAGGTGTTTTTGCCGATCCAGCCGATGCCCGCGTACTTCGCGAAAACCCGCTCTACAACCGGCCCCGTGTCGACGTAGCTGCGGGTGATCAATTGCGGCTCTGACTCCTGCACAGCCTCATGCACAGCAGCCTCGACTTTCTGGAGGCGCCGTAATACGGACTCGTGATAATCCTCGCGGCTCCAGGCATAGCGGGAGATCCATCCGCGACTCGCTTCGTGCAGTTCGGTCGAGTAGGGATGTTCGGTGTTGTAGTTAATGGCGCAGACGATCACGCAGCGGGCCCAAGGAGCTACTCTCGATAGCGATCCTCGTTTGAGATCGCCGCGTTCATCCCGGGCTTCCATGTATTTCATTTCGCCGGCATGACCGGCGGCAATCCACTCGGGAAAAGCTTGCAATTCAGGCGAATCCGCGGCCGGAGCAATGCCTGCAAGCTCGAATCCAGCCTGCTGGGCGGCTCGCTTCAGAATGGATTCAACGTGTCGGATGGAGTTGGCCAACGAATTACCTCTGAGGAAAGGGCGTCGAGGGGAGGATTATAAGCCGAGCTTCTTTACTTCCTCGTTGTAATACTTGCGGTAGAGAATGTCCCATTCCTGCGAGCCCTCGAGGATGGTTCGCTTCTGGGTGTCGATTTTGGCCCGGGCCGCAAGATCGATCCGAGCTTCCTGATTAAACAACTCTTCGAGAATCTTCCGGGTTTCCTGGCGGATGGTGTTCGGGTCTTCGATGAACTCCACTTCGTCCATCTGTTTGAGAACGTCCGAGACGGCACGGGCCAGTACGTTCACTTTGTCGCGGCTCAGTCTCACAGCACCGCCTTGTATTTGCGCACGAGCTCGGTTTTCACCTTGCGGAACATCTCCTGATAGTTGGCACCGGTATTGCGCATCTCGTCCGAGTAGGCCTCAAGAATGACGCGGACTTCGTCATTGATGCGGTCTTCGAGGGAGAGTTCCTCGAGCAGTGCGGCATGCACGCGCTCGGTGACGGCAGGGACAGCCGAGGTCTCGATAAGCTTGCCTGCTATCAGTTTTTTGGTAACTTCGCGGGCCAAATAGCCCACATATTCCTTGGAAAGAAGCATGTATAGGTGACGGTGCTGCGTGCAACTCTTTTGTTTTGAATTATGAAGTGTAACACAGGGTACCATGGAGGCGCTGCAGGACGGGCTGCGCCTGGCGGAGTGAAGAGACTAGAAAGCGTCTTAATGGTTTTGAAAGGGCGCGGCTTCAGCCGCAGCCTTAAAAAGCCAAAAAAGACGCGGGCTTCAGCCCCCTGAGTGCCTTAGATCCAGCGACCCGATTTATGAGACCAGATCTAGTTCTGGTTGGAGGTCTATCTTCCCAAAGTCGCGATCATCGTTTCGAGAATCGCGGCCAGCAGAAAAGCGAACACGAAGTACGTAGCAACACGGCTGGGCGAATTATCTTCTTGGGTTTCCGGCATTGTTCCTCGCAGGGGTTGAGTTGGGAACTTCCCACAGATCCACGGGGCGCGATTATACACTGTCAGCGGTTCAGTACAAGTCTGCGGTCGGTATCAATGGACTTTGGGCGGGGACTGGTCGCGCAGCGTATAGACAAACTGCTTGATCTGGTGGCGCTCGCGGTCTTGCTTCTGCTCCGATTCCTCCGCCAATTGGCCGTATAGACGCAACTCTTCTTTCGCCTTTTCGGCGTTCCCGGTTTGCCGGTAGGCCTGCGCTAACCGATAATGTGCCTCTTCCATCCCAGGATCAGCGTCGAGAGCCCTGCAGTAATCGGAAATTGCCTCCTTATATGCGCCCCGCTCGGAGTGCACGATTCCCAATTGGAGCGCGGCTGCCGCATGCTGAGGATTGATCTCAATCGCAGTCTTTAAAAGAGATTCCACTTCCGTAACGCTTCCCTTGTCGTGTGCCGAGCTTCTCAACTTCCAGAGTCCGAGTGCATAGTAATAGTTCGCATCAGCGCTATCCGGTTGAAGAGTCACGTAGCGGTGGAGTCTTTCCACGAGATCGGGGTTGGCCTGATTCTCAGCCTCCTCAATTTTGCCCAGAAACTGGTAAGGGATGGAATCGTTCGGATTCAGATCCGATGCGCTGCAGATTCGCTGAACCGCCTCCTCATAGTCGCCTCGAGCGAACGACGCAGCCCCCAGTCCAAGGAGGATCCGGGCCGAGCCAGGAAACAGGCGGTTTCCTCTCGAGAACACTTCCATCGCGGGCTCGGCCGCGTGATGCGATAGCAGCTCAGCGCCCCAGTCGAACAGGTGCGACTCGCTGGGATCCAACTCGGCGGCGCGCTGATATTGCCGGACCGCTCCGAGGGAGTCTCCGAGCTTCTCATCGACATCTGCGAGGAGATGATGCGTATCCGCTTGATCGTGGGTTGCCAGCAGCTTGGTTGCTTCATCCCGGGCGATGGCATAGTTCCCCGCTTCGGCGTTTGCCAGCGCCAGATCGTAGGAATTCTCATAGTTCGCCGGGTCCCTGGCAGCGGCGCGCTCCAGAAACGGAATTGCCTCCGGGGCCCTGCCGGCGGCGATAAGCAACTGGCCCAGTTGGTGGTTGACACCGAAATCATCCGGTTGGCGCTTGGCGAGTTCCCTGAGCGATTGTTCCCGGGCTCCGTCAGGCGGCGGCTTGATCCCAGTCTCTGCCAGCGACGCAGTGTCCTTGGCCAGCGAATTCCGCGCCCGCACAACCGTGTCGGAACCGTGGCCGCCAAGACTTGTAGTGTCGGTGACTCCGGCGACCGTGAACTGAGGCTGATCGAAGAACTGAGGAGCAGAAATCGACGATCCTTGGCTCAGGGGGGCGAGGGTTAGATCAATGATTTTCGATTCTCGCGGCCTGAGAAACACTGCTGAGACCTCAGCCGCGGCGTATCCGTCTTTTGTCGCCTGCAGACTATAGACACCACCGGGCAACAGGGTGAAGGTGTAGCCTCCCTGCGCATCCGTGTGGACCAGGAAATTGTCCATGGAGTCTTTCTTGCGCATTAGGATGGATGCTTCACCGACTGCTTTTCCGTCGGCGTCACGAACGACGCCGTGCAAGCTTGTAGGTTGCCCAGGCTCTTGAGCCAGCCCGGAAAGAGAAAGCAGAAGCCCGCTCACTGCTAACAGCGTGTGGCGGCCGAGGCGCTCGAATCTGAGGTGGGGCCAGTACAAGCGAATCATGGCAAAGCTTCAATCGGCAAACGCCAGGCGGAATGCGTCCAGGCAAGGATTCTAGATGTTGAGAATGCCCCCGGCAACTGCGGCCCGTTGGTTTGGCGGAGAGACAGTAGAACAAATACAATGCATTGCTTAGCATTGTCACCTATGCAGAACAAACTCGCGTTGAAGTTTCTCACCGTGTTATGCGTCGTTGCGTGCATCCCAGCGTTGGGGCAGAAATCGTCGGGGAAGCGCAGGATCATCATCGATCAGGATGCGGCGGGACCAGCCGGGACCGACCAGCATTCCATCCTGTTGCTCATTCAGTCTCCGCAGACCGAGGTATTAGGCATAACCGTTGTGACGGGCGACGCCTGGCTCAAGGATGAAGTTGCGCACACGTTGCGCATGCTCGAACTGATCGGGCGCACCGACATTCCGGTGGTTGCCGGAGCAGAATACCCGCTGGTCCGACGAAAAGACGAAACGGAGCTCTGGGAACAGCACTATGGCGCGGTGCGGTGGGTGGGAGCCTGGACGCCCCGGCTTTATCATCCGCCGGATCAATTGGGTGAAATGCCGGAAGGCAAGCCTTCGAGCAAGCCACTCGCTGAAGACGCCGCACATTTTCTGCTCCGCATGGTGCATAAGTATCCGCACGAGATCACAATTTATGCCGGTGGCCCCATGACGAACATTGCGCTGGCCATCACCATCGATCCAGAATTTGCCTCGCTGGCGAAGGAACTGATTTTCATGGGAGGCAGCCTGAACCCCATCACCGACGATCCCGAATTCGTGAATACTCCGAGGCGCGAATTCAATCTGTGGTTCGATCCTGAGGCGGCACACATTGTGCTGACGGCGCCCTGGAAGAAACTTGTCTGCACGACGGTCGACATTTCAGTAAAGACTCGCCTGACGCCGGAATTGATCGATCGAGTGAAAGCGCACAACACGCCCGCTGCGCGATATGTAGGAGCGTATGCCCGCGTTCGCGGCCAATACAATTACGTGTGGGACGAACTGGCAGCGATGGCTTGGCTGGATCCGAGCCTGATTACGGCTAAGAACACACGTCATCTCGACGTTGATCTCAATCGCGGCGCGGGTTACGGCGACACGTTGAGTTGGTCCGAAGAGGATAAGCCAAAGATCGTAGGGCCGCCCGTGGAGATTCAAGTCGATCTGGACACGCAGAAGTTCTATAAGGAATTTGTCGACCTACTGGCTGCACCCACGCCGAAACCATAGCGGCAGACCGAAACATGCCGGCGCGAGTCTGACTTGAAAGGGCACGGCTTTCAACCGTGCCGAAAGCTCCGCAAAATCAACCTGGCTTTAGCCACTGAGGTACGCTTTCGAGGATAAGTCTGATTTTTTAAGCAGCCTACTAACTAAAGCTGGTCTCATAAGTGGTTTTGGAGTTCGGCTCGCGTGTTGACCTCAGGGGCTGAAGCCCCGTATTGATTGGTGGTCGAAGGCGCGGCTAGAAAGCCGCGCCCTTTCAAGACTATTGGTGAGACGAGTTCTAATTGGCTCAGAGCTACTGCTGCAATTGTTCAAGCATCTGGGTGGCTTGGGGATGATCCGGATGTTGTTGCAGTAAATCGGAGAGCACGCTGCGGGCCTTGTCCTGTGCCCCTTCGAGGGCGTAGACGCGAGCAAGATTGAGGTATGCCTGATCAAAACTCGGCGCCACGCGGATGCATTGCTCAAAGCTGGCAATAGCCTCGTCCCGGCGTCGAGTCATCAAGTAGAGGATTCCTAAATTATTAAGAGCCTCGGGATAGTCTGGACGCGATTTCAATGCGCGCTGCAGATGCTCGTAAGCCTTCGCCGTGTCGCCCATTTGCGCAAATACCATTGCCAGGCTGTAATTCGCTTCAGGGTCGTCAGGGGCAACTTCCAGGGCGAACCCCAATACTTTTCGAGCCTCATCCCATTGCTTCCCGGCGCGGTACGCATTGCCAAGGTTCTCGAGTGAGAGCAGGTGACGCGGATCCAACTTGAGCGCCTGCTGAAACTTTTCGACCGAATCGGAGATCCTGCCTTCCCGTGTGGCAAGCACACCAAGATTATTCCAGGCATCCGGCAAGGTGCCGGGAAAGCTTGCTTTCAGCTTCACGCACTTCTCAAACATCTCTCGTGCGAGTGCGTCCTTGTTTTGGTTCATGTAAACGCTGCCAATTCCATAGAGGGCCTCGGCGCTCGAGGCATCATCTTCCAGGGCTTGCCGGAACCAAACCTCCGCTTGTTCAAGGTATCCCCGCTGAAAAAAAAGAGCTCCAAGTGAGAGACGATTTCGACCCACCGCAAGCGTGTAGGTTCGACTGGGAAACGGCAGCCCACGGGTGAGGCGATCGGCATCCGAATTCGGCATTTGTCGAAAGTCCTGTTCGACGTGTGCCGGCTTGATCGTTCCCTGATACACCTTCACGATGTAACCCTCGTGATTGATCAGGAAGGAAGTCGGCAGACCAAGGTCGCGGTGACGATCGAAAAGTTGGCGATAAAGAATGTTGTAGATCGCGGCGACGTCTGCTGAGCCGTGCATCACTGGAAAGGAAAACCGGCGGCGCTGCAGGAAGGCATCGAGGCGTTCTGCGGGCGATGGTTCTTGCGCACCAGATGGAATGGAAAGATCAACGCTGACTGCCAGCAAGCCTCGGTTCTGCGCAGCCCAGCGCGAATGGTTTTCTTCCAACGCAGCCAATTGCGCCTGACATTCCAGAGACTTTGCCGTCCAGAAATTCAACAGAAGCGGCTTGCCTTTCAGACCTGAGATGGAACGAGGCTGTCCCGACAAGTCAGGCAACGAAAAGTCGGGTGCCGGGACCGCAGAGAGGAGCCAGGTTTCTACCTTGTCTGGGAGAGCCTCGCCGACAATGGGGGATACCTTCGGCGAAGGCTTCTGCGGTCCGCTAAGCTTGAACGACTCAAGGCGGGAAGGCTTGGCGCCTTCCTCCACCCAGATTCGGTGATTGATCGGCAGATCGCTCAACTCCTGCACCCATCCACTGGGCCAGTGGATGGACGCGCGCACTGGGGCCTTTTCATCGCCGAGGCCGAAAAACACATCCTTGCTGTGCTGGGAGAGAAAGCCCGACCCGGCCTGCAGCATCCGAGTCTGCTTCAACTTGCCTCTCTCAATCGTGATGGCAGCGCCGATCGCATCGCGGTTGCTCTTGGTGCCTTGCAGCCGAAACGAGATCGAGGGGGGAAGGCCCTCGATTACATTCTTCAGCAATCGCAACTGCGGAGCATTTCGATTCTTCAGAGCGATTTCAAGGCGGCCGTCGTGATCGAAGTCCGCGAGCGCGAACGATCGTCCGTCTTCCACGAAATCCAATCCTGCGACGACGGAGATATCAGAGAACGTTCCATCACGATTGTTGGCGTAGAAGACGTTGCGTTCGTAGCCGCTCCAGGTGCTGTCGGAGCGGATCAATTCGTTGATCGCATTCCATCCCTGCTCGTATTCTTTGTTGGAAACGGCCCCATCCGGAGAATTCGCCACGACCTGTCGCCAAAAGAAACTATTCAGGTCCTCGCTCGACGGCCCTGAAACCATTCCGTTCGCAATATAGAGGTCAAGAAATCCATCATGGTCAAAGTCGATTGCATCGCTCGACCATGCCCAGCGGCCCATTCCCGTACCCGACGAATTTGTGATGTCCTCAAACCTTGGCCCTCGGTTGGCAAGCAGTGAATTCCCCATCGCGTGCTTCTGAAAGAGCGCCCGCGTCGGTTGCGGCGAATCTTTCTTGAAGTTGTCCTGCATCGAGGTGCGAAGGCCTGCCGCAGTCCACATGTTGGCGACATATAGATCCTCAGCCCCGTCATCGTCGTGATCGAACCAGCAGACACTCATCCCGGCGCCGACGTCCTCCACGCCTGACTCCGCTGCGACATCCGTGAAGGTTCCGTCACCATTGTTCCGGTATAAATTCTTTCGGCCAAAGTCGTTCACCACGTAAAGGTCGGGCCAACCGTCGCGGTTGTAATCTCCCCAACCGCAGCAGAAACTGTAGCGCGTATTGTTTCTGCTGAGCCCGGACTCGGCCGTCACGTCTCGAAACGTGCCATCGCGGTTATTCCGCATCAGGAAATTCGGTGGACCGTTCTCTGCGTCGTGGTACGGCAGTGGGTATCGATATTGGCCGGTGCCCTGATAGAACGTGTAGAGGCAAAAATAGATATCGAGCCATCCGTCGCGATCGTAGTCCGCGACCGCCGCCCCGGTGAAGGTTCCCTGTGGCGGGGAGGCGAATTGAAACGCATCAGGCTGGTGCCGGAATTTCCCGCTGCCTTCGTTCACAAACAGGATAGGGCCACTGGAGCTCACGAGAATGACGTCTTGGCGGCCTTTATTGTTGTAGTCGGCGAACAGCGCGCAAACCGTATTGTCAAGAATACCCAGACCAGACGATTCGGTGATGTCTTCAAAAGTGCCGTCTCCGCGATTGCGGTAGAGACGATTGGGCAATCCGGCGGCCTGACAAACATAAAGCTCATCGAATCCGTCGTTGTCGATGTCGGCAACGGAAACTCCGTTGTGTCCATAAACGTCGATCCCACACGCGCCGTCGATTACCGTCCGCCAGTAGTCGGCGCCATGCAGCATCTGCGCTGCATAGGAGCCGTTGCGGCCCAAAGCCGCGCCGGTTATATCCGCAAACATCGGGGATGAAGAGCGCGCGTGCGTTTCGTCGAGAACGCGCCAAGTGGCGACTTGAAACTCATTTCGGTCAGACCGCTTCCAAACCAGCTGCCAGTTTCCCACACGCTGGTCACGATGGAAGGACTCGCCGGTGCCCGAAATTTCGTAGCGAATGCGGGTTTCAATCCGGCTCGGAACATCCGACGATGAACCTACGGGTGGAGCATTGATCGAAGTAATGTGGAACTCGGCTACGTCAATCTCGGAAAAGTCACGTAGAGAAGACTGGAAAGCGCGAAGAAAACCTTCTCGGTTGAGAACGCTCTCTTCGGTGAATTTGTTCTGACGGATCTCCACAGGAGGCTGGCTTCGAACCGGTCGCGACTCAGATGCGACCGGCGATGCTCCCGTGAAATCAGCGGCCAGGCTATTGAGCAGAAAGCTGAAATCGTGCGGGGAGCGCGATAAGGCCTGGCTCCACTGCGTGAGAGTCCCGGCCAGTTCATTCGCGTATTTTTCGGTGATGAAACTATCGAAGCCGGCCTTGGCCTTCAGCAGTGTGGAGTCGAGAGGCCGCTCGGCGCGATAACGCGGGTGCAGGTAGAATCCCGGACGCTCCGCCTGCGGATCTGGCACGGCCGAAGTGAACGGAGTGAACTTCCGACCCCACAAACTCGACGGAATGAGGGTTGCGCCAGCGCCTTGGCAGAAGCGGAGAAGGAAGTCGCGCCGGCTCAAATCGAATTTACGCCGCCGCTCCGCCCGGCTCAGAGGAGTGTCTCCCGCAGAATCACGTGTATGGCGAACCTAACACCCGTGTCGTACAGGGTCAAGGCTGGGAAAAGCAGGCTGGGAAAAGCGGGTGTGGCTGCGACTCCCCTCAGGCAACTGGAAATGTCACTTATTCACGCGGTCATTGCTTACCGTGCGGCTCGATGTGGCCCGCCAAGATCGCAGAACTATCGCCCACGCCGTCCAGCACTGTGCTGCCACCGGGGCGGACCGTCCGGACAGCATTGACGGGAGCCGTCTTGATGATTTTGTAGTCCTGATACTCAATCGAGAGGGTAGCTTTTCCTCCGAGCCGGATGAAGCTTTCGGTATGGTTCTCCGCCGGGAGCCAGAAACCATCCACCTTCATGTACTTGTGGGCAATGCCTGTTCTTTTGATCCACATCGAAGGATTCTTGCCGGGTTCGCCCTCGATCCGAACCACGGCAAAATCTTGGGCGTCTATCCAGATTTTTCCCCGGTACAGAAACTTATTCTTCGTTTTGGGCAACAGTCTCAGTACATATTGGGCACCGTCGGGTGTGGTGTCGTATCCCTCCAGTTCGAAGTCATAGTTCTGCCGGGTTAGCGCGGTCTCATGACGGTTTTCCTCTTTGAGTGCTTCCTGCTCGCCTTCCAGCAACTTCTTAAATATGTGGTCGATCACAAACTTCGATCCGGTCTGCGACACGACGGTAAATTCTTTAGAGTTCGGAGCGCGGAAAATGACCTTCACCACCATCTCAGCATCTCGGTCGCTGGGAAAGCCTCGATACTGCATTCGGTACGTGCGCTTTCCTTCGAATTGCTGCAGCGCGGCGGCCCGCTGCGCATTTCTTTGCTCCAGATTCGCGAGGATCTGTTCCAAAGTCAGCATCTTAGGTTGGGTCGAGGATCCCGGTACTGAATTCTCCTGGGCGGTCACCGCATAGGGTGCGGATACAAGACTCAGTACAATCGGGAGCGCCTGGAGTAAATTCATTTTCATTGGTCTCGGCTCGTCATAGAGACTTTGATGCCGTGGGCTACGGGCGTGCTGCCAGGATAAGTGACTGAGGGCGAAACCGTAGGGTCTAGGTCCCACTATACAGCTTTCCACCTCAGTAGCAGCGGGCAAGATGCTAGTCCTGCTAAGATTCGGGGCATGCCAGTGCGGCCGGTTCCGCAGCCGAAGGTTCATTCGGTATGCGCAGGCGGCACGAAAAGCGAAAAGGAAAGGAATGGCTAGTTCTCCTACCAGCTACGAATCGACGGCAGAGTCCCTGACGGATGAATTCCAGCGTTCGTATCACACCCGTCCGTCGATCTTCAGGGCACCCGGACGTGTCAATCTGATCGGCGAACACACGGACTACAACGATGGTTTCGTCATGCCGGCCGCGATCGGATTCTATACCTGGATCGCGGCCAGTGCTCGCCCTGATCGCACTCTCCAGGTTCATTCCGGCGAGTTTCACGAGACGATTGACTTATCTCTTGATTCGCTGGCCGGCCCCCCTCGTAAACATTGGAGTGACTTCGTGCGTGGAGTGGCGGCCGTCCTGCAGAGCAGGGGTGTTCAACTATCGGGCGCCAACCTGATCATTCAAGGCCAAATCCCGATGGGAGCGGGCTTAAGTTCATCCGCATCATTAGAAGTGGCAACGGGATTGGCGCTGCTGGCCATTTCCCAGGCTGAAGTGCCGCAACTGGAACTGGTGAAGATCTGTCAGCGCGCCGAGCATGAATATGTTGGCACGCGTTGCGGCATCATGGACCAGTTTATTGCCGTGTATGCCAGTTCCGGACACGCCCTCATGATTGATTGCCGTTCGCTTGACTACCAATCGCTTTCGATTCCCGACGATGCCCGGCTGGTGATCTGCAATAGCATGGTGAAGCACGTATTGGCGAACGGCGAGTATAACCGCCGGCGCGCGGAGTGCGAAGCCGGAGTCAAGGTCTTTCGAATGAATTCGCCTGCCGTGCACGCTCTGCGTGATGTCACTATGGCAGATCTCACGAGCCACAAAACTGAATTGCCGGAGGTGGTATATCGCCGCTGCCGCCACGTGATCAGCGAAAACCAGCGTGTGCTCGATGCGGCGAAGGCACTCCACGCGAGCGACCTGAACCAGTTTGGGCGCCTGATGTACGAATCGCATCGCAGCCTGCGGCAAGATTACGAAGTCAGTTCCACCGAACTTGATCTCCTGGTTGAGATCGCCTCATCGCACGAGGGCGTTTATGGGTCGCGCATGACTGGTGGAGGATTTGGCGGCTGCACCATCACCCTCGTTCGCGCCCATTCCGTTGAGGCTTTTCAGGAGAAAGTCATTCACGCATATAAAGAGAAGACTGGAATCACACCTGATGTGTATATATGTTCAGCGGCTCAAGGCGCCGCCGCTTGGCAATAGCATCAGCAGAAGCTCCTTCAGTCCACTTTCGCTTCACTTCCAGAGGCAATGGCGCGAATAAGCTCGCGCACACTTTCTTCCAGTACTTGTGTCCGATGGTATTCCCGCCCTTGGGCTTTGCCGAGTGACAAACGCGAATTCCGATGCAGCATCGGGCTTCTCACCGGAGTGGCGAGCCCCACGTGGATTTCAGTCACGCCGGTCTGTTCCACGATAGTCGGAGCCTGGTTTTTTCCGATTCTGCCGCCAGCCATGATGGTGAGCCGGCCGTTCGCGGCTGGAACCAGCCGTGCGACCGTGTCCACGCCCTGTAAGCACTCTTGCTCTCCGCCTGACGTAAGGAGCCGGTCCGCACCCGTCGCACAGACATCTTCAAGGGCGCGAAACAGGTCCGCAGACATGTCGAAAGCGCGATGAAACGTGACCGAGAGCGGCCGCGCCAATTCCACCAATTGCCGCGTACGGGCAACGTCGACGTTTCCCTCCTGCTCCAGGATCCCGAGAACGACGCCATCGGCTCCCTCGCTCTTGGCAATTTCGACGTCTCGCACCATGCACTCGAATTCCGCTTCCGAGTAACAGAAATCCCCGGGTCGCGGACGGATGATGGGATGAACCGCGATCGAAAGCTTGGAGCGCACGACTCCCAGCAGCCCGACGCTGGGAGTCACTCCACCTTCCAGCAGATCGCTGCACAGCTCAATCCGTTGAGCCCCGCCGCGCTCCGCCGCAATGGCGGAGGCTACCGAGTCGACACAAACCTCAATCAGCACCGTTTCAGGCATGGTTACGATTCACGACAGTTTCAGCAACCGGATCTTTCGGCTCGTCTTTGAGCTGAAGCGGTTACGATTCCCAATTCTGCCGGAAGCCAGCGCTTCCGGCACATGAGGGAGGCACTGGTGCTAGAACATGTAATGCAGGCTGAGCTGAATCTGTCGCGCCGGCGATCGAACGGAACTGATCAAGCCAAATGAACTGTCGTTTATACCACTGTCGGGAGTTCCGTAGCTGGCAATGTTGAAGATGTTGAAGAAGTCGGCTCGGAAACCGAGCACATGCTGCTCTTTCCACAAATGGAAGTCCTTAAACAGGGACATGTCGACTTGCCGATAGCCTGGAGCACGCTCGGTACTGTTAGGGGCCGTTCCAAACGTATTCGAAGCCGCCACTCCATAGGCGCAGATCCCGTTGTCCGCGCCGGTCGGATTCTGGGGAGGATTTGGCAGGCACGGTTGTGCTGACGGATCAGTTCCCCACCAGTTCTGGATCGTACGGTGGCTAATAATCATCGGACGATACTGATTAGCGCGGCTGAATCCCCATCCGCCATTATTTGTATTGCTGCTGTTTTGACCGAAAATGGTGACGGGAAATCCGGAATATACGATGGCAGAGGTAGCGAACCGCCAGCCTCCCAACGCCGCGTCCACAAACCGGCTCACGTTGCCTCCGTAGGTGCGGCCACGCCCGAAGGGAAGGTCATAGACACCGACGAAATTCAGACTGTGTCGGATATCCATGGCTGACGGTCCGTAGTCAGCGTTGAGATCATAACCGTTCTGCACGGAAAGACCGTTGAAACTTGTACCCGACACAGCATAATTCCCGGACGAGTTGGTCAGGGACTTTGCGTAGGTGTAATTCAGGGTATATTCCAAACCGCGATGCGTGCGCTGCCGCAAAGTCAGCTGACCGGCGTTGTAAGTCATCCTCGCCTGAGATTCAGTCACCAAAATGGAGCCGCATTCTCCCACCAGGTTGAAGTAGGGAGTCTGATCAGCCGCGGGAACGACTGGAGCTCCGCAGTTCCCATTGAGGTCCTGCGCCTGCTGAGCGGTAAGTTGATTGCCGTTGCGATAGTCGGCGAGATGGTGTCCAACCTGACCGTGATATCCCGCGCTCAAGGAAAGTTGATTGGTGAGCGCGTATTCCGTGACCAATGTGAATTGGTGGATGTAGGCAGGCTGAACGTCCTGCGGCCAAACCGAGTAGAGGGAGTTGTTAATCCCAAGAGGCTGGCTGAAAGCGTCGGCAACTGTGAATGGTGTTCCACTGGAGGTAGTTGATGGAGTGGGCGCATTGCTGTTGATCGCGAGCGAAAACGGTGGACTCGAAGTCAGACGCTGATTGAAGGAATATCCCTCAAAGAAACTGGTCGCTCCGTAACCACCGCGGATCACGAACTTATCCGTCGCCTCATACGCGAAGCCCACGCGGGGCATGATCTGCTTGTAGTTCCAGTCGTAACAAGCGTGAGTCGGACAGACAACAGAGCCGGCAATCGCCCCCGCAGGGACCTGACCGGCGTACTCCACAATACCGCCTGGAAGAACATTGGCGGTTTTGTTGTTCTGCTCATACCAGGGTTGATCAAATTCGTAGCGGAGCCCTAAATTGAGCGTCAGCTTGGGCAGCACTTTGAAATCGTCCTGGACGAACAACGCGGTACGCCACTGACGCTGCCCGACTAACCCGAGCGGCGATGCCAGTTGAACGTTCTGAATCCGGCCTAGGACAAAGTCGGCAGGACCGTAGCCGCCGCCACTCGCCAGGCCAGTGTATTGCCCGGTGTAGCCGAATGTACCGAGGAATCCAACGTTCCCAGCATTCAGATAATTCTGTTGGTACCGGGTGGCCTGACCTCCTATCGAGATAAAGTGACGTCCGCGTTGCCAGGTCAGAGTGTCCTCGTAATTGAATGTATTGTCAGTGAAAACCTGGGGATTGGCACTGGTCCCGATATAGCTCGCGTTGTTACCGATGTTTTGCCCGGTGAAGCCGACATAGAGCTGGGTACCGAACGGAATGCCAACTTTCTGGTTTCCGGTCAGACCGAAGAGGCCTGTGGGGTCGCTAGGCACACCATTATTCCAGCGCACTCGGGTAAATCCGAAACGCGCTTCGTTCACGATTGCGGGTGAAAAGGTGTGTACCCAACTGGCGCCGGCGATCTTCGTGGGATAGTTGTTGTGCGCTGGGAAGAAGACCGGAAGAATAGCGCTGGTGAAGTCTTTGCCGGTACCCTGAGAATAGAACCCGTTGATCTTGTCCAAATTGCGCAGATTGTAGTCGACCTTGAAGTCTTCCTGATTGTTTTGGACGAAACTACTTTGAGGGCCCACGTAGTTATCCTGGATGAGTCCGTCAATCGGCGCTCTGTTAGGGGCAGGATAGATCTCCGGGTGGGCGGCGAGGTACTGGGCCACCGGATTTACCACCGGAACTTGATTTCCGAGGTACGGCGCAAAGTTGTTCTGCGAGTCGTACAGTTGAGTGCCAAAAGCCGAGAAATCTCCGGCGAGCATGGCTGGAGTGAGAACGCTGGCCTGCTGCAAGGGCTGGGCAGTATGCTTGCGAATGCCTTCGTAGTCCACGAAGAAGAAGAGCTTATTGCGCAGAATTGGGCCGCCGAACGTCCCGCCAAAGATGTTCTGTGTGTACTTCGTTATTGGACTAGCAGGGGTCGCCGGCTGGCATGCGTCGCAACGGCCGAGTCCATTCCCCCAAGAGTTGGCATCGAGATTCTGGTTCTCAAGCAGGTCATACGCTGAGCCGTGAAAGTTGTTCGTCCCGGATTTCAGAATCGTGATAACTGCTCCGCCGTTGGCATTTCCGTAGGTTGCGTTCGCATTGGCTGCGACAACTCGGAATTCGGCAATCGCATCCGGGGCCGGGTTATAGCCGATGAGATTGTTCTGGGGTTCGTTGTTATCCGCACCTTCCACCATGTAATTGTTGGCTTGCTGGCGATTGCCATTAATAGCCACGACACCGCTGTTATAGGTGTTCCTCTCGATGGCATTGTTCCCGGTCAGGCCCGTCGGGTCGGTGGCGATCGCTCCAGGCTGGTACAGCGTTAAGGAGGAGAAATTCCGCCCATTCAGCGGGATGTTTGCTATCTCGGTAGTGGATAGGGTATTTCCCAGCGTCGCATCGGTTGTATTGAGAATCGGATGAGCCTCGCCCTGTACTACCACCGTCTCGGCTGAACTGATCTTCAGCGCAATATCTATTTTTGCAGTCTGGTCAATCTCGAGTGAGAAGGGGGAGACATTCGTGGAAGCGAAGCCCTTCGCGTCAACGGTGAGCTTGTAGCTTCCGACCGGCAGAAACCGAAGGGTGTACACCCCGGCGCCATTCGTGGTCGCTGTGGTCCTCACTGACGTAGCGACATTCTCACCGGTAACGGTCGCTCCCGCTACCACGGCGCCGCTGGGATCTGTGACTTGCCCGGTAATGGAACCTGTGACGGTCTGTGCCGCGGCATGTGTGAAGCAAAGTGCGGCGGCCAGCAGGACGCCAATGCAGTAACGGAGACTTCTCATGGTGAAATACCTCCAGTCGCCGACGGCCTTCTACTAATCGGCGTGGTCGAGACGAGTTCTCACTGAATCTTTACCGGGACGCTAATGGTTAAGCGTGACGACTGTCAAGCAGAAAATGATCGTTTAAGGCTGTTTCGATCATTTAATAGACATTAACAGTCAATATCCGTCGATGAGTGTGGCGAGGTGGACACATGCCGTATGAGAGCTTGCGATTTCAACGCCTTTGAGGCGCAGTCCCGCCAAGCAACTGGGGGCCCGGTCCCTCAGGACCGGGCCCCTATAGATCCCGCACCAAAAACCCTAACGCTCGTTTGAAGTACATCCGTGGCTAACTTTGGTCAGGGTGTTGTTTTTCGAGGCGATCCTGCAATCGTAGAAGCTGCCGCTCGAATCGAATTGTGTGTAAACCTGGCTGCTCTTGGCCGGAGACACATCCGTCGCCTGCCCAGAGTTCGTAACTGAACTGAACCGTGCCAACTCTCCGCCGCGTGTGACTTGTGTGTCGTCGTGGTACGTCTGACCGGTTGTCACGTTAAAGCCGAACCGGGAAGAGCTGACCGGATAGATGAAATCCACATTGATAGGGAAGCTGAAATTGTCACGGCTCACCACCGTTCCATCGCCCCCAGAGACGGTCGTGGTTGCCGAAACTTTGTTCTGAACGGCCGTGTTCTGATCGAGCACCGTAAAGTTCACCGTATCGAAATCGATGGTTTGAGTACTCGAGAAATACTGATGCTCTTGAACCGAGGTCGACACCTTGCCATGCGAAGTGTTGACGTATCCGGAGATGGTGAAACGGCGGTCCGACGTGACGCCAATGGTACCGGTCACGGTCGATGTGCCCTGCAGATTCTCAGTCACGACAGGATTGGGGGCGGCCAGCGTATTCTTCGATACTGCACCCGTCACGTGCGCCGATCCTTTGTCGAGAAAGAGCAGCAGCGACGCCGTCTCGGCGAAATAGCTGTCGTCGTTGAAAACGCTCAGTGACACGGTATGCGGATTGCCATCGCTCAACAGCCCGGCAAAGGGAGTAAGGTTCACGCGATACGGAACGAAATCGAGTGTCTGCACCCCCGGCGACGGCACCCATTGATCAGGCAGAAACCCGGTGTAGACCCATGGAGAAACGGGCGCAATGCCTGCGGGCTGGCCGTCTATCGTGATCTCGGTCTCGCGAAAATCTGTGTTGCCGCAGCCATAGACCTCATTGATGCTGGCAAGATCGTTGGGAAAGCATGCAAACCACTGTTCGTCAACGGACTGGCTCTGCGAGACCACATCCATGTACACGCCCTCAATGTTTGTAGGAAGGGTGAATGTAGTCGAGAACTGATCCGTCGGACTAAACAAGAACGCCGGGAGATTGATTCCGCCGCCACTATTGGTTTGTTGCAAGGGCAAAACCATGTCTGGGGTACGGGCTCGGTCTTCAGAATCGTGACCTGCGGGATAAAACTCCAGATCTGCGCTTACGGTGAAAATTCCATTGAGGCGCGTGTTGTACGGCGGAGGACAATCCGTGGTGCAATTCCCGAGGACGATGGTACCGGTCTGTGGCATCGACAGCAAAGCAGAGTAATCGGTGATGTCGCGCTCAACGTGCCAGGTGTTCGTCAGGACAGCAAGAGGCTCGGGAGTGGTCCCAAAATAAACGTTCGTGTTCCCCAGATAAATGCTCGCGGTCCGATCAAACTGCACTCCCCCGTTCTCGCTGAAATTGACCTCAAACACGACTTTCTTCCACGGACCGGAGCAACCGCTGGGAGGTGTGAACTGAAATGTTTGCGTCGTGTCAGAAAAGAACGCAAACCGGTACGCGGCGAAGAGAGGAACAACGCAGGGTTGTTGAGACGGCCGCGGTACTGTCGGATCGGCTGTCACCTCGAATTGGGTTCCGATTTGACGATTTGTGCTTTGCGCGACCACGAAGCTTGGAATGAAGAACGACAGAGCTGCGATTGCGACAAACGTCGTTAACGCGCGGTGGGGGACGTTCATTGGAGACTCCTTAACGGAAGTGCCCGCCTGGAAGGAAATTCCCAAATCGGGGATTCTCTTATCGCACCGGATAATGCAGAATGTCAAGAAAACTATGATTGAATATGCCTGACTCGCTCAAGCAGTTGCCCAATTAGGCTAAATTCTTGCACATTTCAATGTGCCCGAGGCCCCTACTCCAACTCAGATGAGTTAAACTCTGGGGTCTTGCGGTGCAGGCAATTTCAGATCGTCCTACTGACAAATGGATCAGCATGAGCGGACGCTCCACATGAACGCACGAAATCGCGCAGACAAAATCTTGCGGGAATTGCGACAAGAAGGCGATCTGTCGCTGGACGTGCTGATCAAACGGCTGGGTGCCTCGGCCGCGAGCGTCCGGCGTGATCTGACCAAGTTGGAAGCAAAAGGCCTGGTCCGAAGAACCCACGGCGGCGTAACCTTGGTTGAGCCTTTGCTCTACGAGCCGTTCCGCTACGACTCTCTATTTCAAAATCGCGAGCAGCATCGCACGCCTCAGAAGCGGCGGATTGGTCTGCATGCAGCCGAACTGATTCAGGAAAACGAGACCGTAGGCTTCACCGCGGGCACGACGACGACTCACGTCGCGCGCAATCTCCGCAATCGTCACAACATCCGCGTAATTACCAACGCAATCAATATCGCAATGGAATTAAGCAATTGTCCGGGCCTACGAACATTCGTAACTGGAGGTTTCGTGCAATGGGCCGGCTCATTCTCGCTGGTCGGGCACGCCGCCATCGACTCACTGAAAGACGTTTACATGGACCGGGTTTTCGTGAGTGTCTGCGGAATCGACCTGGCTCGCGGAATCACCGTGATCGAACCCGAAGAAGCGCTGACTTTTCGTACCATGATCCAGCAATCGAAGCACATCGTGGTGGTGACCGACTCCACCAAGATCGGCATGGTCACCCCGTCGTTGATCTGCCCCATCGCAAACGTCAACATGATGATTACCGACACCGACGCTACCGATAAGGTGATTGCGCCCTTTGTAGAGCGTGGGATCGACGTGCGCCGCGTTTAGGTTCTTCACTTCCTGCGGGATTCCGAAGAAGGTTCCTTCGAATTGAAAAGCTGGAATTCACGGATGCGCGCCTCCGCCGACGAAGACAGAACGTGCAAGCGAACGCGTGACGCGGTGACCGGCGCAAAGAGATCGATGCGCTTATGCCCGATCGCCTGACCTCGGGCAACCGCGCTCCACTTCCCTTCCCGAAAAATTTCAATGGCGTAAAGCTGAATCCGCTGTCCACTGTTCAGCCATTCCATCATCAATGCGCGGTCGAAGGTGACAGGATGATCGAACCGAACTTCGAGAACAGCATGATGCGAGCCCGCCGGCGCCGACCAAAAAGTGTCCGGATCGCCGTCGAGCGCGAGCTCCTCTTCCGCCCCAGTCGTCAGATGTTTCGCGACCAGATTCGTGCCATACCGCGAACGCACCGCCTCGCCAAATTCCTTTAGCCGCTGGATATCAGCTTCAGGAATTAACCCACGTTGATCTGGCGCGATGCCGAGAACCAGTTGACCGCCACGCCCCACGGTTTGTTCGTATGTGGTCATCAGTTCCGGCAAACTTTTTAGACTGGCTTCGTCATTGGGATGCCAAAACCAGTGATTCTTTCGCAGCGGAGTATCCGCCTCAACCGGCCGCCAGCGCAGATAGCCGTGCCGGTCGATCACGTTCCAGTTCTCGTACGGAATGACTCCGTCTTCGTTCCCGACCCAGCGAATATCGCCATACTCAAAAAGCGCCATGTCCGCGAATACGAGCGTGTTCGGTTGCAACATGCGCAACTCCTCGACGATGCGGGGAAAGTTGTAGACATGCCCGCCGCTGCCAGCTCCGTCCAGCCAGAACTCCTCGAGTTGCCCATACCCTTGCGCCAGTTCATCGAGTTCGGCCGTATAGTACTTGTCGTACTCAGCGGAGTTGCTGTAACGCGGCTCGTGCCGGTCCCACGGAGATAGATACACCCCAAACTTCGTCCCATACTTTTTCGCGGCTTCTTCCACCCTGCCAACCACGTCGCCTCTCCCGTTCTCGAACGGGCTGCTCTTCACTCCGTAATCGGTCTGCGCGCTAGGCCAGAGACAGAATCCATCATGATGCTTGGCCACGAAGATCACGTATCGGATCCCGGCGGCTCGCAGTGCCTGCATCCACTGGTCCGGATCAAATTGTGTCGGATTAAACATCTTCGGATCGGCGATGCCGTCTCCCCATTCGCGATCCATAAAAGTGTTCGGACCAAAATGGATAATCGCGCCCATCTCCAAGTCTTGCCACTCCAATTGCTGTGGAGTTGGCTTCAAATCGACTGCGTTCTGACTTAACGCAGGAACGATTGCAAGCAGCATGAAGAGCGAGCACCGCAGAATTTGCGAGGAAAGCATGCCCAGAAGACTAGCATCTTCAATTCCGTATGGAATAGGTCCTAGGGCGAGAGTGGCAGATACGAGAATGGCGTTTATAAAAGGGGTAGGAGCAATTGTTGCGCGCGCGGTCTTGCCGTCGCCGCTATTTCAATGAGTTGCTTGGGAAAAAATGCTCGGCCTAGAGGACGATTTTCGAACTTTCTGCTGGTGCCCCCAATGCCTGGGAGTCGATGAGTGTTACTGCGCCAACCATCATCACCACCGTGCGTGCCCTCGGAAAGGCAACTCAGCTAAGTGGCAGGTTGCGGCGCGACGCCGGGCGCAGAGCCCAGGAGGCAGCTGTGACTCCCATCATCAGCACCAGGTATACAAGCGTTCCTGTGTCGGTGACGCCGGAGACGACGTTTGATGCGAGCGCGCCCGTGAGGTTGAAGACCACACCAGCGTAGGCCCACTCCTTCAATAGGGGAAAACGCGGAACGATCAGCGCAGCTGCGCCGAGGAGTTTCCAGACACCCAAGATGACAAGGAAGTATGCAGGGTAGCCTAAGCGGTCAATCACTACGCGAACCTGCGGCACTCTCAAGACGTCCCATACGCCGCCAAGGACGAGTTCCAAGGCAAGCAGAGCAGTTGTTACCCAATAGATGGCATTCCTACTCATGTCGGCGTTTCATCGCCATACTTGTGCCGGAGATTGTGCTCTACTGTCCCATCAAAAGCAATTCAGCCCTCAATATTTCGAAATGTCGAAACGGGGCCGTTAGCACGTTGACCGGTCCAAAGTGAAGGATGGGTATGCTCGCAAGTTGCTGAAGATGAGGCAGGAATTATTGGTCGGCGCTGGAGGACGATTTTCGAACTTTTCTGCTATGCCAGGCGGCTCTGAGTCTATTTTTCAGCAGTTTACAGTCTGAATCTTGGTTCCCCCTCGAAGTCGATGAGGTGAAGGGACTCGGTGATAGCACAGGGAGTGATCATCGTCGCGCGCCTTGTCAGACGGCAATGGCAATACCGACACCTACGTTAATCCCAAAGATGTCCCGGTTCAGGTTTCCCAGCGGACCATGCAAAGAAACGTCTCGGCTCGCCGCTTCACCATTCAAGAGAATCCGACAAACGGGGCCCCGGTTCCGAGCCGAGGAGCCGGCATGCGAGAGGAGAACTTCTATGAAGCGTTACAGCAAACACCTGATCCTGACCGGTATTGCAATCACTATTCTTGGCACCGCACTCGGGCTTCTAGCGAGCCCTGCGGGCCAAGCCGCGCAAAACGGGGAGGCTAACCCTGCAGTCACCGGCACGCCCGTTGTAGTCACCAACACGCCATTGCCGATTCGGGGCTCGGTCAGCGTGCAGAAGACGCTTGTCAACGACGGGATGTTCTTCAGCGTGACGAAGCCGTCGGGAACGGATCCCAGCCTGACTGTGCCCAATGGAGTCGTGTTGACCGACGCGCACGTCACCTTCAGCCTTGGGGAAAACTTTCCAAATTCGGCTTCCCTTTTCATACACGACTTCGCCAACGGGAAGACCTACGTCTACGAGATCGTGAACAGCACCACTTTCCATGCCGGAGTGGATCTCGGCAGCGGCATCCTGAGCACCGGGAAGCTCACCGTGGAACTAAGTTGCTACAACATCGCGGGCAATCAGTGCCAGGGTGCACTCATGTGGAGTGGATATAAGCCGTAGGCTCCTTTAAAGTTCTTGCTTATGAAACTGGAGCGCAGGATCCCGAAGGTGGTTCGTAGGCGAGACTGCCAGGGCAAATCAGCACTTCCCGGGTGGCGCCAGTCGCAGCGGCCGTAACTGACGGGATGGCAAATAGGCTAGAACGACCGAGGCCGCCCAATGATCTGGGCGGCTTTTTTATCGCGTCACGCTGAAGGTAGGCCCCGATAACTGACGAAAAACAGTGCGTTTGGGACTCATTGACCTTGAAGTCCGGTTCCAAAGTGAAGGATGGGTATGCTCGCAAGTTGCTGAAGATGAGGCAGGAAACTGTTGGTCGGCTTTAGCAGACGATTTTAGAACCCTTCAGCTGCTGCACGATGACTCTGAGCTGATTTTTCCGGCGGTTTACGGCATGAGGCGGGTTCGCTCGGGACAATCAGCGTTATGGTCGAACCAACACTCTTTATGCTTGCGTCCTGAGCCTGCAATGCCTACAATATCTGCATGCAATATACCATCCGCAACGTGCCGGATATTTTGGACGAGGCTCTTCGCCGGGCTGCCCGTGAGCAGGGCAAAAGCCTAAACGAAATGGCGATTGAAGCCCTGGCCCGTGGTGCTGGCATTACCGGGGAGCGCAGTCGACAGCGCGATCTCAACGATATCGCTGGCACCTGGCGCAAAGATCCCGCCTTTGAGAGTGCCTTGGACGCTCAGGACACCATTGACGAAAAGATGTGGAAGTGAAGCTGGCGCTCGACACAAACCGTTACACCGACCTGTGCCGGGGCGATGTAGCAGTTGTCGAGACGGTCGAGCTCGCCGACGAAGTCTGGTTGCCGTTCATCGTGCTGGGAGAGTTGCGCGCCGGATTTGCCGTAGGGAGCCAGGGACCGCGCAACGAAGCCGTCCTGCGCCGTTTTCTCCTGAAGTCCGGTGTCAGCGTGCTCTATGCCGACGAGCAGACGACGCATCACTACGCCGCTATTTACCGGCAACTGCGTAAGCAAGGCACCTCGATCCCGACGAACGATATGTGGATCGCAGCCCTGGTCCTGCAGCATTCGCTCGTCCTATTTGCCCGTGACACGCACTTTGACGTCCTTCCCCAGCTCACTCGCGTGTAGGTCATCGCTTATGAGATGCCGCGATGCTGTGCGGCGCAAGGGTCGACGCTATTTAAGCCCATCGAACTCGAAAACTGGTCTGGGGCATCAACAAAAGCCGCGCTCAAAGTCGAGCATCTCCACCAGAAATTTAATGTAATTCTTGTTTTTTAATTCAGTGGCGGTCCCCAAGATTCCGAAGGAATGATCCACGCAATAGCGATCTGCCTCAGTGTTATGCGCTTTTTTGTCCAGAAGATATTGCACTGCCAGCTTCTCATTCTTTCACCTCGGGGCACTCCTGCGAAAATCCTGCTGACGCGAGAAGTAGAACAATGGTGACGTATATGCACTTGAATCGCATAGAACCTCCTTGAGATCAATTACATGGTACAGCTCCACCTTCGCTTGGATAGTTCTGGAGGGATTGCAGCATGCCGATAACTGGAGTAAACGAGATGAATGAATGAAACGCTTGATCTTTACCTCCGCGCGCACACCGTTGTGCTCGATCAAGCAAAAAAACGTACGCGAAGGGAGACGACCACTGCGCTTTCCAAGCTTCCGAAATGGCCCGACTACGCTGTGGTATTCGGCTGTGAGTCACGAACAGGTATCACCCAGGAGCTGACATTCGGCTTCTATCGCATCCTGAAACTGAATGGCGACAGCTATGTGCTCGAGGAAGAGGGCGGTTTCTTCGACGACGACCTGCCATTGGATGAACGCAAACTCTTAGGAGCATATTTTCGTATTGCGGTTTCGGATAAAACCTCGTTCCCACCCAATTTCCCGCGGCTTTCGCGCTCGGATTTCATCAGAGGCGTGTTCTACAGGTATGCGCGTCAAGGTGCACTTCTGGTCGGTTTCCCACTTCCACCAAGAAATTCCAGCCGTAGTCGGCAGTTGATGCACTCCACAAAACGGCCTTTTGCGGACATCACGATCCCGAGGTGATGTGGTGCAGATGTGGAACCAGCGGGTGACATCACTTGTTCCTCACTCTCAACTCCGAGTCCCCATCAACGCCGATTGCTACGAGATCACTTAAATAGGGCCGACAGGGCACGGAAGAAGTCTGCGGGTGTTGCGATGCGAAGCGATGTTCGCTGAGCGACGGTCTTCGTGAAGTGCTTGGTATTGTGGGTTAGCAGCCAGTCCGGTTTGCTGGCTATTGCAGAGAGGAGTACAGGTACGTCTGCCGCGTGGCGGATCATGTGCCGACTTGATCGAACCAGATCCCTGTCGGGGTAGGGAATAACCTCGGGGTTGGTGAGTCTGATGAGGCGTCGGTAATCTTCAATCACCTGGTCGGCATCGAGGGACGACAGGCGTTCTGCGTGAAGAAGCAGGTTCTCTTCGACTTCATCGCGGACTACCTCTGCTAGAACCAGCCGACAGACCCTTGCTGCGCAAAGTGACAGCGTGGCCTTGTCCAGTCCCCAGGGAGAGACAATTCCTCCGGTCAGGACGTTTGAGTCCAAGAAAAGGCGGATTCTGTGCTGGCCAGTCACTTCCCGCGGTGGGTTCGAGCACGGCGTCGCGCAGCCCTTGCGGAAGTTCTCGCTCCGTAGCGGCGTGCGTAGACACGATTGCGGGCCTCAGGGAGCGTCGCTAGGAGGTCGTCGGGGCTCAGCCCCGCAGTAGTCAGGCTCGAGCTCACCTGCTGGCAGAGCTGCTCGAAACGCTGTTGCTCGGGCAGCAGAATGAGGCCATCCCCCAGGCGCAGAACCGCAAAGGGCGCACCGTTCCCCAAGCCAAGATCCTCCCGGAACCGTTTGGGAACCGTAAGCTGGCCTTTTTCGCCGATCTTGGTCGTAGTCAGGTATTCGAGCGTGGGATTATGAGTTGCCATCGGTAGGAAAATCCTACCACATAATTCGCCTATCCCCAAGCCTGATTTGGCGGACTCGCGGCCGAGAAAACAACCCAGTTCTGCAGAATCCAGAAAAGTCCATTACTTGTCCAATGAGCGTTCCGATGTGCATCTGAAGGGGTGGTGCGGCGATATCCATGCCAATTGATTCCAATCAGCCCTACACCGGAGTACGCTGGAAGTTTTCGGCTAGCTCAGGTCTCAGCAATCCGAGGACAGGTTGCACCGGTGAACACGTAGATTCCTGCGGCGTACCGCTCCAGAATGGTGCCAAGGCTACCTTCTGCTGATTCACGCAAGTTCCGTAACGCGCCAATTGAAACAACTCTCCTACTCGGCATCAAAACCCTCCATACCGATCCATAACTGTGCCAGGAGTCGCAGATTCTTCTTGTAAGTGCGAGTGACTGTGAACTCTCTGCCCCCCCGCACGCGAAGCACATACTCGCCCGAGGGCCGGGCATGAATCTCCTCAACCAATGCCCCATTAACGAGCACAGATCGGTGAATCCTAACAAACCCATGCAGATTGAGTTTTTCCTCAATGTTCGAGATTGCGCCTCGTAGAATGTGCGAGCTTGAAGTATGTACTAACAGGACATGGTTTCCTTTAGCTTCGACTGCGATAAGGTCCGCTGCATCAATGAACAGAATTTTCGTTTTGGCTTTGATCCCAATCCGCGCAGACTTGCTCGCCGCAGGCGGTGTCTGGCATGAATGTTTGCGCGGGCTTGTCGATCGCCCTGCTACCTGTTGTCGGAACCCAGCGCTCAGAGGCGCACGAACGCATTCCTCCGAGGGTTCGAGAGCCTTATCAATCTCTTGTCCCGTCAAAATTGCAGTCGCATGCTCATGCTGTGTCGGTTCGGGAACGGAAACATGCTTTGGCAGCGCTAGTTGTTCGTGCGTAGCCTTTACAACCCTCTCGAATATGGGGATGGCCATTGTGCAAAAGCCCTCCACTACAGCCCGTTCGAAGTTGCTGACCTCCGTGTACAAGGCAGCTTATTGAGTTCATACCATCGTTAACCAGCTTTATCCTTTCTCTTCTTAGTCGAGCCCCGCCTGCCACGCAACGACTCCAAAAAACGGATAATGCTTTTTTGTCCTGCTTGGTGCATTCGTAAGTCTTGAGAATTCTTTACTAAAGAGATGAACCCCTCATAGGCGGCGATCAGGAATATAGCCGTTTCACTGGCGTCTACGTCACTCCGCACGAGCCCGAGCTTTTGTCCCCGCCTCAATGCTAGCGCGATTGCGTCGTGCCAGTTTTTGAAAAGGCTTCCCGTCCTTCTCCGGAAGCCCTCATCAAGGGGGGACATTTCTTGCGACAAGTTATTTAGTATGCAACCGTACTCAAGATCTTCTCGCCTACACGACGTGCTCTGAACGATGGCGACCAAGGCATCGATGGGATTCTTCGCGTTCTGCAAAGGCCATACCCACTTTTCGCGGGAGATACTCGCAAGGACTTCGTCCACGACCGCATAGCCTAGGGCTTCCTTGTTATCGAAGTGATGGTACAAGGCGCCTTTCGTAACGCGAGCTGCCGCAAGAATTGCACTCATGTCAGCGCTCCGAAATCCTGAGCGGTGCATTTCCTGGAAAGCGGCTCTCAACAAACGCTGTCGTGTGCGCGCCGGATCGCGCAACTTGAACGTGCGATCATTCGGCCATAAATCAGTTGGTGACATTCCTGTCAGTATGCATCTTGGAAACCACCCGAGTCAATGATGGTTAGAAATAGTGCTCTGGTAGCCACTTTCGTCTTTTGAAGCTGGCATTAACATACCTACCAGTATGTATAGTAACGCCAAGATCGAAAGAAGTTGATGGAAATCTGAATCTTGGAAAATTAGCTTCCGTTTTATGTAGTTCTACATCACACGACCACAGACCTACAGAAACGCAATGTCGCCCGCAGAGCGTACGCTGTGGGCCTCGTGTAGTTCGCATCCAGCATTTCATAATCGCGGGTACCGTTATCGATGTAATCGACTGAAAACTCAACCTCCACGATTTGGTCCCTCAATTGCCTAAACTAACGTCGTACCGATTCTGTTCTCAATTGCACACTGAGTGTTAGAGCGCCGAGTGTATGTGACGTAAACACCCCGTCATTCCGCACGGCGACTTGCAGCAGAGCAAAAACCAAAAAGAGGAGAGATTATGAGCACACTATGGCGGTTGCGGGGTTCTTGGTTACTGCAGGTTGCGACGATTGTTTTGGTTTGTTTCGGCAATGCCTTCTCACAAGTGAGCTACAAAGTTACCGATTTAGGCGCTCTGGGGAATGACAATTTGGCTTGTGCCATGTCCATCAATAATGAAGGTTGGGTAGTGATCCAGGATGCGAGCATGGTACCGGGGCAGCAGGATAACGCGGGTGGGAAAATTCTAAAGGCACGTGATGCGATAGAGATCAACGGATCCCAGTTCGACCTCGGCACGCTCGGAGGAAAGAACAGTTGGATGAACTGGGGGGAGATCAACGACTTCGGGCAAATAGTCGGTTATTCCGAAACGGCTGCCCTAGACCCGAACGGCGAAGACGTTTGCACCTTCGGCACACACCTTACTTGTCGCCCGTTTATTTGGCAATTTTTCTACATGCGCGCTCTCCCGACACTCGGCGGAAATAACGGACAGGCGAGCGCCATCAACAACCGTGGAAAAATCGTAGGATTTGCAGAAGACGGTACCGTGGACTCCTCATGCCCTGCTGGCACAACTAATAATCGGACTCAGCGGCCGGTGTTGTGGGAAAACAGCAAAGCCAAGGCCAAAGCTCTTCCTACAGGTAACGATCCAAGCGGGAATGCGCTTTGGATCAATGATCGAGGCCAAATCGTAGGCTTCACGGGAGCTTGCGCTGCGACGAATCACGCCGTTGTGTGGGACCACGGCAAAGTAAGCACCCTTGCTGACAACCAAACTGGCGCTGAGGCTTTCGGCAATAACAACCTGGGCCAAATTGTTGGATTCGTCGGCGCCCCCGACAGCGGAATCCCGAATGCCACGCTTTGGCAGAATGACATGCTCATCAACCTCGGTCTTCTGCCGGGAGATGCTGGCGGCATAGCCAGCGGCATTAACGACAAGGGCCAAGTCGTGGGAAGCAACTTCGATTCGCAGGGCAACTGGAACCATGCTTTCATCTGGCAGAACAACGTTATGACCGACCTCAACTCGCTGTTTCCTCGCAGTTCCAACCTCCTCGCCACGATGGCGAACAAGATCAACGAAAGCGGACAAATCTCGGGCATGGCAATCGTTCAGAGCGGGCCAGATGCGGGCAACATCCACGCCTTTATCGCAACGCCTGTAAACCAAAGCATAGACAGGTCGATGGCAGACGTCGCACGCACACTGCCGAAAGTCACTTTGCCCGCGAAGGTCGGCAGACGGATTCTCCAAAGATTTGGGGTCAGCGGAGTCGAATAAAGTATTTTTCCTACTTTCCGCACCACGCATTCCAGCGCAAAGGGAGCGAGCACAAAGCTTCTGCGGGACAACCTGGGTTACGCAAATGTATCGCCGTGACCCAGATTGTTTCCCCCAGGGGAGAAGTGCTTGTAGCCGCGGCCTCTTCGGTGTCTCGTTGGTTGGCATCACCGGGCATTTCGCCCTAGCACCCAGATGCACGGCGACAGTTGAAAACTCGAGCTATTACTTAGTCTCGAGCCTGCTGCGTACTGCTCCGCCATTCAAGTACAATTCGACGCTGCACGTAGCGAGGAGCTTGTATGAGGAAATTGTTGCTGTTACTGGTTTGTCTCATTTCACCAGCAATTGCCCAGACCCTTCCAGGGGGAATTGGACAGGGCTACGATGGCGAGCTAAAGCATGTAACCAGTCAGCTGATGGACTTGGCGGAAGCCACGCCCACAGATAAGTTTGCGTGGCGGCCATCGCCTGGTGTGCGCTCTACGAGTGAGGTGTACATGCACATCGCCGTCGCCAATCTTTATTATGTGAGCGTTGTCGGAAAACAGATAATGCCAGCTGAGATCAAACCGGGATTTGAGAAATCGGTAACCGCTAAGGCAGACGTTATCTCCTGGCTGAAGCGTTCGTTAGATGCTGCGCGCGACGCGCGGGCCAAGGAAACCCCCAAAGAGTTGGAGCGAAGGGTTGAGTTTTTCCAGCGAAGCACTACAGCCGATGCCGTCTATCTCCGCCTGATCATTCACTGCAACGAGCACA